>NZ_JBIAGM010000006.1:0-427472 GCF_042869815.1 Streptomyces sp. NPDC006739 | reverse complement strand
GTAAGGCTCCCAGTAGACGACTGGGTTGATAGGCCGGATCTGGAAGCACGGTAACGTGTGGAGGTGACCGGTACTAATAGGCCGAGGGCTTGTCCTCAGTTGCTCGCGTCCACTGTGTTGGTTCTGAAACCACGAACAGCCCCACGTTGCCACAACGTGGTCCGGTTGTCAGTTTCATAGTGTTTCGGTGGTCATAGCGTGAGGGAAACGCCCGGTTACATTCCGAACCCGGAAGCTAAGCCTCACAGCGCCGATGGTACTGCAGGGGGGACCCTGTGGGAGAGTAGGACACCGCCGAACAATTTTTGAAAAGGGTTGGACCCTGAACTTCGGTTCAAGGTCCAACCCTTTTTTGGTATGCGTAACTTGACGTTCACTCTGCCCGCCCAGCATCCCTCACATGGGTACTGCTGCAATGCTCAGGGCCGCCGGCGTCGGAGTCGGTGACGAGGTCGTCGTGCCGGCCTTCGGAAACGTCGAAGTGGCCGAGGCCGTCACCCTGGCCGGTGCGCTCCCGACGTTCGCCGACATAGACCCCATGACCTACTGCCTCGACGCGTCCGCCGTGGAAACGGTCATAACTCCGCGCACCGCGGCCATAGTCGTCGTCCACCGCTTCGGGCGTCGGGCCGGCATCGCCGCCCTGCACGAGATCGGGCAGCGGCACGGACTGCTGGTCCTGGAGCAGGGCGAATCCGAAGCGCCGTACGACGAGGTCGCGCAACGCAGGGAGCGGGCCGCCTACCTCGACACCAAGCTCAGGGGCGTACGCACCCCCGAGGGCGGCGACGGACACACCTACCAGCAGTACGTCGTACGGGTGCCGGGCAACGGCCGGCCCGACCGGGACGCCTTCGCCCGAGCCCTGCGCGCCAAGGGAGTCGACTGCCGCGTACCGGTGAAGACGCCCGTGCACCGGCTCCCGGAATTCCGGCGCTGCGTGGCCCTGCCGGAGACCGAGCGGGCCGCCGACGAAACACTCGCACTACCCGTGGACGCCGCATTGACCAAGCGGGAGATGCAGCGGATCGTGTCCGCCTGCAACACCCTCGGCGGACTGCTCCAGCCCGCCTTCTGAGCGAGCCGCCAACGAGTTTGGGAACTCGAGCCTGTTCGAGGTACGATCTATTCCGTTGCCGCGAGGGAAACCTCGAAAGCGACAGGCCCCTATAGCTCAGTCGGCAGAGCGTCTCCATGGTAAGGAGAAGGTCAACGGTTCGATTCCGTTTGGGGGCTCCAGCATAAAAGCCCCGCCCCTTCGGGCGGGGCTTTTTCGTGCGCGGGGGCCTCAGTCCCTGTCCGGACCAGGGATCCGCATCGCCAGAATCGCCATGTCGTCCGACGGGGCGTCCGACGCGAAGCGCTCCACCGCGCGCATGATGCGCGCCGCGACCGCCCCCGCCGTCAGGCCCGTGCAGGTCGTGAGGACATCGGCCAGGCCGTCGTCGCCCAGCATGCGCGTCCCCTCCCGGCGCTCCGTGACGCCGTCGGTCACGCACAGCAGGACATCTCCCGGGTCGAGGGTGACCGTCTCCTCGTACAACTCCAGGTCCTCGATGACGCCGAGCAGCGGCTGAGGTTCGGCCGCCGCCTCCACCGTGCCGTCCTGACGCAGACGCAGCGGCAGCGGATGACCGGCACAGACCACCTTCAGTTGGGCGCTGCCGTCCTCCTGGGACCGCAACTCGCCGTACAACAGCGTCAGGAAGCGGCTGCGGGCGCCCTCGTCCAGGATCGCCGAGTTCAGGCGCTCGAGGACCGCCGGGCCGCTCAGCCCCTCCCGGGCCAGCAGGCGCAGCGCGTGCCGGGCCAGGCCCGTGACCGCCGCCGCGTTCGGGCCGGTACCGCAGACATCGCCGATGGCGAAGCCGTACGCGCCGTCACTGATCGGGAAGACGTCGTAGAAGTCGCCGCCGACCTCGTTGCCCTCACCGGCCGCGCGGTAGATGACCTCCACCTCCACACCGTCGATGGAAGGCAGGCCGGGCGGCAGGAGGCTGCGCTGCAGGGACTGGCTGATGGCGGTGCGCTCCGAGTACAGCCGGGCGTTGTCCAGGGCCAGGGCGGCCCGGCGGGACAAGTCCTCGGCCAGCTCCAGGATTTCCTGACGGAAGTGTTCATCGGTCGGCTTGCCGAGCGTGAGCATGCCGATGACACGGTTACGGGCGACGAGCGGCAGGACCACCGTCTCGCCGCCGACCGCCGAGGCCGTGGCCAGCGTCGGGCCGATACCCGAGGCGAACTGGTGGGTGGGGCCACCGGTCAGCCCGAGACTGCGCATGGAGCTGCGCAGGGCGGCCCGGTGGGCGACCTCGCCGGGAGCCGTCCAGACCCGGGCGCCCGGCGTCGGTACCGGGTCGGGCGGAGCGATCTTCGAAAGCAACGACTTGATGCCGTCGATGAGTTCCTCGTCCTCGTGCAGGACATAGGAGAGGAACGGCTCCGAGGCCTGGTCGGCGATCGTGTACACGGCGCACCAGGTGGCCAGCGTCGGAACCGTCATCTGGGCCATCAGCGCCAGCGTCTGGTCGCGGTCCAGGGTGCCGGCCAGCAGGTCCGAGGCCTCGACGAGGAAACTCAGCGAGCCGCGCCGCAGCCGCTCCAGCTCTCCCAGGCGGGCCGACTCGACGGCCAGCGCGATCCGGTCGGCGGCGAACTGCAGCCGCAGCGCCTCCTCGTTGGAGTACCGGCCGGGCGCCTCGGCCGCGACACCGAGGGAGCCGGTGAGACGGCCCTCGACCTTCAGCGGGACCGTGACGACCGAACGCATGCCCGTGCCGGCCAGGAGCGGGACGGCCCCGGGAACGGCGCTGAGATCGTCGTGGACGGCCGGCATGCGGGCCGAGCCGTAGCGGCCGGGGCCGCCCTCCACGGGGACCCGGGCGAAGCGCTGGCGGGCCGACGGCAGGCCGGTGGAGGCGCGGACCTCCAGTTCGGTCTCGTCGTCGGTGGCCAGCAGCAGGAACGCGGAGTCGGCGTCGAGCATGTCCCGGGCGCGCTCCACCGTGCGCTGCAGCAGGCCGTCCAGGTCGTCCGGGGCGGGGGAGCCGATGAACACCTCGAAAGGGTCCGTGCTCTGGCCGTCGCCTGCCTGGGACCCGTCCGCGGAGGGCACGCGGGGCGGGGTCTGCAGGACGGCGCGCTCGTGGTCGCGGACCAGCAGACAGACCGTGGACGGCTCGCCTCCGGTGTCCCGGACTCTCAGATGGGAGGCGTACACCGAGATCACCCGGCCGTCGGCGCCGCGGATCCCGTAACTGCCCTCCCAGCGGGAGAGCTGGAGCGCCTCGGCGATGCCGGTGCTGGTGCCCGGGGTGTGCGGCCAGGCCGCGAGGTCGTTGAGGGGCCTGCCGGTGACCTGGCCGGCGGTGTAGCCGAAGAGTTCCTCCGCGTCCTCGTTCCACGCCGAGATGTGGCCCTTGCGGTCGATCTGGACGACCGCCACCCGGACCCGGCCGTCGGCCAGCGGCAGCAGGTCGGCGGGGAGCGACGGGCCGGCCGTACGGGTACCGACCGGGCGTTCGGGCAGGTCCAGCTGGAACCAGACGTTCTTGTGCGTGGGTGTGTAGTCCACGCCCCAGCGGGTGGCCAGGGCCGCGCACAGCTGGAGGCCCCGGCCGCCCTCGCGGTCCGGGCTGCCCATGGTGGCGACCGAACCCTGGAGCGGGACCTCGCGCTCCGGATAGCGGTCGGCCACCTCGATGCGTACGCCGTCCTCGGCGCGCAGACAGAGGACCTCGGCGTGCGTGCCCGCGTGCACCACGGCGTTCGTCACCAGCTCGCTGGTCAGGACCACGGCGTCGTCGACGATGTCGGCGAAGCCCCAGCCCTGGAGCGTGTCGCGGACGAAGGAGCGGGCGGTCGCGACCGATCGCCCCACGGGCTCGAAGCTGGCAGCCGCGCGCGCGGTGATCACAGAACTCCTCGGCCGGTTGTCGACGTGCAGGTCTGGAGGGCCGGCCGGCTCGCGCCGCTGCTGCGGCATCAGCTCGCCCGTCGGCCGTGGCTCCGGGGTGTGCCCCCCGGGGATCAGTCCGGTGGTCATGGTCTGCGGCCGCCCTCCGATGCCCGCTCGTTCTCGTGCCACCGCCCAGGCCGGACGGGACCGGCGCGGCTGGACAGCCGCATGCAAGGTTACTTACCTTCGCGGTCCGTGCGGATGCCGGTCGATGGTGTTTACGCCCCCAGGGTGTGCGGACGATGTGCGAAGCTGCCGAACTGTTATGGCCTGGTTCGGACAGGGTGAAACACTGGGCAAGCTTCTGGTGAAGGTCGGATCAGGCTGCGTGCATTCCGTGTACGGCGGGCAGCAGCCCCTGGTGCGGCCGGATCCGATCTGGCAGAAATACGCAGTAGTAACCGGTACGGCGGAGTATCCGGTATGCCGAGTGGCAGTACCTGAGCACGGCAGCAATGGTCGACCCCTGCGGGAGGGACACAGTGGAGTCTGGCGCAGCGACGCGGGGCACGAAGACGCGCGCGAAGGACGGACCGTCCCACGGCAGGCGGCGCGGCGGGACCACGTCTGTGGACACCGCGGCCATGGACCGGCTGCTGGCCGCGCTCGTGGCCATGCGCGACGGGAATTTCCGCAAGCGGCTCACGGTGTCCGGGGACGGCGTGATGTCGGAGATCGCGGCGGTCTTCAACGAGGTGGCCGACCGCAATCTCCATCTGACGGGTGAGCTGTCGAGGGTGCGGCGGATGGTGGGACGTGAGGGAAAACTCACGGAACGGCTGGAGACGGGTGCCTGCGAGGGTTCCTGGGCGGCCGCCATCGACGCCTCCAACGCCCTCGTGGACGATCTCGTACGGCCCGTCTCCGAGGTCAGCCGGGTGCTGACGGGGGTGGCCGAGGGCGACCTGTCGCCGCGCATGGAGCTGCGGACACAGGCGCCGGACGGGACCGGGCATCCGCTGCGGGGCGAGTTCCTGAAGGTCGGCCGTACCGTCAACAACCTGGTCGACCAGTTGTCGACGTTCACCGACGAGGTCACCCGGGTGGCCAGTGAGGTGGGCACCGAGGGCAAGCTGGGCGGCCAGGCCCGGGTGCGCGGTATGTCCGGTTCGTGGAAGGACCTGACGGAGTCCGTCAACACGATGGCGAACCGGCTGACCGCTCAGGTGCGGGACATCGCGCTGGTGACCACGGCGGTCGCCCGCGGTGATCTGTCGCGGAAGGTCACCGTGCACGTGGCCGGCGAGATGCTGGAGCTGAAGAACACCGTCAACGGCATGGTGGACCAGCTGTCGTCCTTCTCCTCCGAGGTGACCAGGGTGGCCCGGGAGGTGGGCACCGAGGGCATTCTCGGCGGTCAGGCGCAGGTGCCGGGCGTGGCCGGAGTGTGGAAGGAGCTGACCGACTCCGTCAACACGATGGCCGGCAACCTGACGGCCCAGGTGCGCGGGATCTCCCAGGTCACCACGGCCGTCGCCAACGGTGACCTGTCGCAGAAGGTGACCGTGCCGGCGCGTGGGGAGGTCGCGCAGCTCGCCGAGACGATCAACCAGATGACCGAGACGCTGCGGATCTTCGCGGACGAGGTGACCCGCGTGGCCAACGAGGTCGGCGGGGAGGGGCGGCTCGGCGGGCAGGCGAACGTGCCGGGTGCCGCGGGCACCTGGAAGGACCTGACGGACTCCGTCAACACGGTCTTCCGGAACCTCACCACGCAGGTGCGGGACATCGCCGCCGTGACGACCGCCGTGGCCAGCGGTGACCTGTCGCAGAAGGTCACCGTCGACGTGGCCGGGGAGATGCTGGAACTGAAGAACACCGTCAACGGGATGGTCGATCAACTGTCCTCGTTCGGTGCCGAGGTCACGCGGGTGGCGCGGGAGATCGGCGTCGAGGGTGAGCTGGGCGGCCAGGCGCAGGTGCCGGGTGCGGCGGGTACGTGGAAGGACCTGACGGACTCCGTCAACACGGCGTTCCGCAACCTCACCGGGCAGGTGCGCAACATCGCCCAGGTGACCACGGCGGTGGCCAACGGCGACCTCTCCCAGAAGGTCACCGTCGACGTCTCCGGCGAGATGCTCCAGCTGAAGAACACCGTGAACACGATGGTGGACCAGCTGTCGAGCTTCGCCGACCAGGTGACCCGGATGGCCCGTGACGTGGGCACGGAGGGCCGGCTGGGCGGTCAGGCCCGGGTGGACGGGGTCTCGGGCACCTGGAAGGAGCTGACGGATTCCGTCAACACGATGGCCGGCAACCTGACGGCCCAGGTGCGCGGGATCTCCCAGGTCACCACGGCCGTCGCCAACGGTGACCTGTCGCAGAAGATCGACGTGGACGCGCGCGGCGAGATCCTGGAGCTGAAGAACACCATCAACACGATGGTCGACCAGCTCTCCGCCTTCGCCGACCAGGTCACCAAGGTGGCCCGTGAGGTGGGTACGGACGGCCGGCTGGGCGGTCAGGCGCAGGTGCCCGGTGTGGCCGGTGTGTGGCGGGACCTGACGGACTCCGTGAACGGCATGGCCGGCAACCTCACGGCCCAGGTGCGCAACATCGCCCAGGTGGCGACCGCGGTGGCCCGGGGTGACCTGTCGCAGAAGATCACGGTGGACGCGCGCGGCGAGATCCTGGAGCTGAAGAACACGCTGAACACGATGGTGGACCAGCTGTCGTCGTTCGCCCAGGAGGTCACGCGGGTGGCCCGCGAGGTGGGTACCGAGGGCATCCTGGGCGGTCAGGCCGAGGTGCAGGGGGTCGCGGGCACCTGGAAGGACCTCACGCAGTCCGTGAACTTCATGGCGAACAACCTGACCATCCAGGTGCGCAACATCGCCGAGGTCACGACCGCGGTCGCCAAGGGCGACCTGTCGAAGAAGATCACCGTTGACGCCAAGGGTGAGATCCTTGAGCTGGTCACGACGGTCAACACCATGGTCGACCAGCTGTCCAGTTTCGCCGAGCAGGTGACCCGGGTGGCCCGTGAGGTGGGTACCGAGGGCATCCTGGGCGGTCAGGCGCATGTGCCGGGTGTCACGGGCATCTGGAAGGACCTCAGCAACAACGTCAACCTGATGGCCAACAACCTGACCATGCAGGTGCGCAACATCTCCCAGGTGTCGGCGGCGGTGGCCAACGGCGACCTGACGCGGCAGGTGACGATCGAGGCGCGCGGTGAGGTCGCGCAGCTCGCGGACACCATCAACACGATGGTCAAGACGCTGAGTTCGTTCGCCGACCAGGTCACGAAGGTGGCCCGTGAGGTGGGCACGGACGGCATCCTGGGCGGTCAGGCGCACGTTCCGGGTGTGGCCGGTACGTGGAAGGACCTCACCGAGTCGGTGAACCAGATGGCGTCCAACCTGACCGGCCAGGTGCGCAACATCGCCATGGTGACCACGGCCATCGCCAAGGGTGACCTGACGAAGAAGATCGACATCGACGCCCGCGGTGAGATCCTGGAGCTGAAGACGACGATCAACACGATGGTCGATCAGCTGTCCAGTTTCGCCGAGGAGGTCACCCGGGTGGCCCGGGAGGTGGGCACGGAGGGCCAGCTCGGCGGCCAGGCACGCGTGCGTGACGTGGACGGCACCTGGCGGGACCTGACCGAGTCGGTGAACGAGATGGCCGGGAACCTGACCCGGCAGGTGCGCGCCATCGCGCGCGTGGCGACCGCGGTGACCCGCGGCGACCTCAACCTGAAGATCGACGTGGACGCGTCCGGTGAGATCCAGGAGCTGCAGGACTACATCAACAAGATGATCGCCAACCTGCGTGACACCACGATCGCCAACAAGGAGCAGGACTGGCTCAAGGGCAACCTCGCCCGGATCTCCGCGCTGATGCAGGGCCGGCGCGACCTGGAGGACGTGGCCTCGCTGATCATGAGCGAGCTGACCCCGGTGGTCTCCGCGCAGCACGGCGCGTTCTTCCTGACGATGCCGCTGGTCGACGACGGCAAGGATCTGAGCGCCGAGAACGAGGAGGCGTACGAGCTGCGGATGCTCGGTTCGTACGGCTACTCGATGGGCTCCATGCCGACGTCGTTCCGGCCGGGTGAGGCGCTGATCGGGACGGCTGCCCAGGAGAAGCGCACGATCCTGGTGGAGAACGCGCCCAGCGGCTACCTGAAGATCTCCTCGGGGCTCGGTGAGGCTCCGCCCGCGCAGGTGATCGTGCTGCCGGTGTTGTTCGAGGGCACGGTGCTCGGTGTGATCGAGCTGGCGTCGTTCACGCCGTTCACGCAGATCCAGAAGGACTTCCTGAACCAGATCGCCGAGATGATCGCGACCAGCGTCAACACCATCTCCGTCAACACCAAGACGGAGGTGCTGCTGAAGCAGTCGCAGGAGCTGACCGAGCAACTGCGCGAGCGGTCGGCCGAGCTGGAGAACCGGCAGAAGGCGCTGCAGGCGTCCAACGCCGAGCTGGAGGAGAAGGCCGAGCTGCTGGCCCAGCAGAACCGCGACATCGAGGTGAAGAACACCGAGATCGAGGAGGCGCGGCAGGTCCTGGAGGAGCGCGCCGAGCAACTGGCCGTCTCCATGCGCTACAAGAGCGAGTTCCTGGCCAACATGTCGCACGAGCTGCGCACCCCGCTCAACTCGCTGCTGATCCTGGCCAAACTGCTCGCCGACAACGCCGAGGGCAACCTCTCGCCGAAGCAGGTCGAGTTCGCCGAGACCATCCACGGCGCCGGTTCCGACCTGCTGCAGCTGATCAACGACATCCTCGACCTGTCGAAGGTCGAGGCGGGCAAGATGGACGTCTCCCCGACGCGCATCGCCCTGGTTCAGCTGGTGGACTACGTGGAGGCGACCTTCCGGCCGCTGACCGCGGAGAAGGGCCTGGACCTGTCCGTACGGGTCTCCCCGGAGCTGCCCGCCACGCTGCACACGGATGAGCAGCGCCTTCTGCAGGTGCTGCGCAACCTGCTGTCAAACGCGGTGAAGTTCACGGACTCGGGGTCGGTGGAGCTGGTGATCCGGCCCGCCAGTGCCGATGTCCCGGTGGGCATCAGGGAGCAGCTGCTGGAGACCGGGTCGCTGACCCAGGCGGACGCGCCGCTGATCGCGTTCTCGGTGACCGACACCGGTATCGGGATCGCGGCGAGCAAGATGCGGGTGATCTTCGAGGCGTTCAAGCAGGCCGACGGCACCACTAGCCGCAAGTACGGCGGTACGGGACTGGGGCTGTCGATCTCCCGGGAGATCGCCCAGCTGCTCGGCGGTGAGATCCACGCGCAGAGCGAACCGGGGCGCGGCTCGACGTTCACACTGTATTTGCCGCTGCACCCCAGCGAACTCCCGCCGCAGGGCTACCAGCAGTCCGTGCCCGCCCTGGAGGCGGTGGAACTGGTCGCCTCCGAGTTCCGTGTGTCCTCGGAGCTGGCCGGTGTGGAGATCGAGACGCCGGCCGAGGTGAAGTCGTACCAGGAGACGCAGAACGGCCCCGCCGCGCTCTTCAGGCGCCGCCGCCGGGGTGTTCCGGCGGCCGAGCAGCGGCCCGAGCAGTGGATGCTCGGCGGGCAGGACCAGGCGGCCCAGTCGCAGCGCGGGGTGCGGTTCGGCGGTGAGAAGGTGCTGATCGTCGACGACGACATCCGCAACGTGTTCGCGCTGACCAGCGTGCTGGAGCAGCACGGCCTGTCCGTGCTGTACGCCGAGAACGGCCGGGAGGGCATCGAGGTCCTGGAGCAGCACGACGACGTGGCGGTCGTTCTGATGGACATCATGATGCCCGAGATGGACGGGTATGCCACGACCTCGGCGATCCGTCGGATGCCGCAGTTCGCGGGGCTGCCGATCATCGCGCTGACCGCGAAGGCGATGAAGGGCGACCGGGAGAAGGCGATCGAGTCCGGCGCGTCCGACTATGTGACGAAGCCGGTCGACCCCGATCATCTGCTGACGGTGATGCGACAGTGGATGCTCGGGGAGTGACGGCGGCGAACGGGTCCGGTGTGAACGGTGCGGGAACCTTCGGCGGACGCCCGGAGTTGCTGACTGAGGGTGGCCGGGGCCGTGTAGAAGTACGGGATTCGGGGAACCTTCTGGTCTCGCGCTGCGTTTCTGCTACGTGCACAGTGACATCGCGGTGACAGGGTGTGTCGACAGGCGGGGTGCGGCTACCATGACCGGCACAAGGACGGGCGGCGAAAGGGAGTCGTCCCCTGGGGCGGCGCCCGGTGTACCGCCGGGGCGAGGAGGGCGGGCCATGGTGCAGAAGGCCAAGATCCTCCTGGTCGATGACCGGCCGGAGAATCTGCTGGCGCTGGAGGCCATCCTCTCTGCGCTCGATCAGACGCTGGTTCGGGCATCGTCCGGGGAGGAAGCGCTCAAAGCACTGCTCACGGACGACTTCGCGGTCATTCTGCTGGACGTCCAGATGCCGGGCATGGACGGTTTCGAGACCGCCGCGCACATCAAGCGGCGAGAACGGACCCGGGACATCCCGATCATCTTCCTCACGGCCATCAACCATGGCCCGCACCACACCTTCCGGGGCTATGCGGCGGGCGCGGTCGACTACATCTCCAAGCCGTTCGACCCCTGGGTGCTGCGCGCGAAGGTCTCGGTTTTCGTCGAGCTGTACATGAAGAACTGCCAGCTGCGGGAGCAGGCGGCGCTGCTGCGGCTGCAGTTGGAGGGCGGTGGCGGCAAGGGCGGTGTCGGCGCCGGCAAGGAGGCGGCGGGTCTGCTCGCCGAACTGTCCGCGCGGCTCGCGGCCGTGGAGGAGCAGGCCGAGGCGCTGTCGAAGCAGTTGGACGACGAGTCGGCGGATGCCGCCGCGGTCGCCACTGCGGCCCATCTCGAACGCAAACTCACGGGGTTGCGCCGCGCGCTCGACGCGCTGGAACCGGGCACGGGTGGGGCCGCCGCGTCGGTCCCCACGCAGAACTGACGGCAGCGGCGGACGCGGTTGCCCATGAGCGCGCGTCAGTTCCGCGCCCCGGCAAGGGCGACACGAACGGGTGAAGCAGCGGGCACACGTGTCGCCCGGCGTCTCCCCCGGTAACCTCACACTCATGGCCTCACGTCCCTCCGCAGCCAAGAAGCAGCCCGCCAAGAAGGCGGCCGCTCCGGCGAAGGCTCCGGCGAGGAAGGCCGCCGCGAAGAAGGCGCCGGCGAAGAAGGCGCCCGCCCGGAAAGCCGCGGCCAAGAAGGCGGTGCCGCCGCCGAGGCCGGCGCCCAGTCCCACCGGTGGCGTCTACCGGCTGGTGCGCGCCCTGTGGCTGGGTCTCGCCCATGCCGTCGGCGCCGTCTTCCGGGGCATAGGGCAGGGCGCCAAGAACCTCGACCCGGCACACCGCAAGGACGGCATCGCGCTGCTGCTGTTCGGCATCGCGCTGATCGTCGCCGCCGGCACCTGGGCCGACCTGCGCGGTCCCGTGGGCAACCTGGTGGAGATCCTGGTCACCGGTGCCTTCGGCCGGCTCGATCTGCTGGTGCCCATACTGCTCGCGGTGATCGCCGTACGGTTCATCCGGCATCCGGAGCAGCCGGAGGCCAACGGGCGGATCGTGATCGGCCTGTCCGCTCTCGTCATCGGCGTGCTCGGCCAGGTCCACATCGCCTGCGGCTCGCCCGCCCGCGGCGCCGGCATGCAGGCCATAAGGGACGCCGGCGGTCTGATCGGCTGGGCCGTGGCCACCCCGCTGACGTACTCCATGACCGATGTGCTCGCCGTACCGCTGCTGGTGCTGCTCACCGTCTTCGGACTGCTCGTCGTCACCGCCACCCCCGTGAACGCCATCCCGCAACGGCTGCGGGCGCTCGGCGTGCGGCTGGGCGTGCTGCACGACTACGACGACGAGGACCCGTTCACCGAGGACGACGAGCGCTACGAGGAGCAGTGGCGCGAGGCGCTGCCCGCGCGCCCCCGCAGGCGCCGGAGCGCCCCTCAGGCGTACGACCCCGAGAGCGCCGAGGACGAGGCCCTCGCCCAGCGCCGGGGCCGGCCCAGGCGCTCCGCCGTGCCGCAGCCGGACATGCACCGTCGGATGGACGCCGTGGACGTCGCCGCGGCCGCGGCCGCCGCGCTCGACGGCGCAGTGCTGCACGGCATGCCGCCCTCCCCGCTGGTCGCCGACCTCACGCAGGGCGTCAGCGTCGGCGACCGCGAGGACACCACGCCGACCCCCACCCCCGCGCCCGCCTCCTCGCCCGTCCCGGCCCCCGCCGGGCGCCCCAAGCAGGAGAAGCTCACCGCCGGACCGGTCCCCGACCTCACCAAGTCGGCCCCCGACGAGCCCCGCGAGCTGCCGGCGCGCGCCGAACAGCTGCAGCTCTCCGGCGACATCACCTACGCGCTGCCGTCCCTCGACCTCCTCACCCGCGGGGGCCCCGGCAAGGCGCGCAGCGCCGCCAACGACGCGGTGGTCGCCTCGCTCACCACCGTCTTCACCGAGTTCAAGGTCGACGCGGCCGTCACCGGCTTCACCCGCGGACCGACGGTCACACGCTACGAGGTCGAGCTGGGCCCCGCCGTGAAGGTCGAGCGGATCACCGCCCTCACCAAGAACATCGCGTACGCCGTCGCCAGCCCCGACGTGCGGATCATCAGCCCGATCCCGGGCAAGTCGGCCGTCGGCATCGAGATCCCCAACACCGACCGGGAGATGGTCAACCTCGGCGACGTGCTGCGCCTCGCGGAGTCCGCGGAGGACGACGATCCGATGCTGGTCGCCTTCGGCAAGGACGTCGAGGGCGGCTACGTCATGCACTCGCTGGCCAAGATGCCGCACATGCTGGTCGCCGGTGCCACCGGTTCCGGCAAGTCGTCCTGCATCAACTGCCTGATCACCTCGGTCATGATGCGGGCGACCCCCGAGGACGTCCGGATGATCCTGGTCGACCCCAAGCGGGTCGAGCTGACCGCCTACGAGGGCATCCCGCACCTGATCACGCCGATCATCACCAACCCCAAGCGGGCCGCGGAGGCCCTGCAGTGGGTCGTACGCGAGATGGACCTGCGCTACGACGACCTGGCGGCCTACGGCTACCGGCACATCGACGACTTCAACCGCGCCGTGCGCGAGGGCAAGGCCAAGCCGCCGGACGGCAGCGAGCGGGAACTCCAGCCGTATCCGTACCTGCTGGTGATCGTCGACGAGCTGGCCGACCTGATGATGGTCGCCCCGCGCGACGTCGAGGACGCGATCGTGCGCATCACGCAGCTCGCGCGCGCGGCCGGCATCCATCTGGTGCTCGCCACCCAGCGCCCGTCGGTCGACGTGGTCACCGGTCTCATCAAGGCCAACGTGCCCTCCCGGCTCGCGTTCGCCACCTCCTCGCTCGCCGACTCGCGGGTCATCCTCGACCAGCCCGGCGCCGAGAAGCTGATCGGCAAGGGCGACGGGCTGTTCCTGCCGATGGGCGCCAGCAAGCCGACCCGAATGCAGGGCGCGTTCGTGACCGAGGCCGAGGTCGCGGTGATCGTCCAGCACTGCAAGGACCAGATGGCGCCGGTCTTCCGGGACGACGTCACCGTGGGCACCAAGCAGAAGAAGGAGATCGACGAGGACATCGGTGACGACCTCGACCTGCTGTGCCAGGCGGCCGAACTGGTCGTCTCCACGCAGTTCGGGTCGACGTCCATGCTCCAGCGCAAGCTGCGCGTCGGCTTCGCCAAGGCGGGCCGGCTGATGGACCTGATGGAGTCCCGGAACATCGTCGGGCCCAGCGAGGGGTCGAAGGCACGTGACGTTCTTGTGAAACCCGACGACCTGGACGGCGTGCTCGCGGTGATTCGCGGGGAGTCTGAGGGGTAGGGACGCGACGCCGCCCGGCGTGTCGGGCTTACACCGGGTGGCCGCACCACCGTGATCCACCCGTTAGAGAGCGGCGGGCAACCGTTTCCCTTTGCCGTACGTCAAGTTGAGCGGAAGGACAGGTACGGGCCCCGTTTCGGGGTGGTGCACGTCGGTCCCGCCGTTGGGATGACCGGCCATTCCTATGGCGTACAAATATCACCGCCCGGTTGCCCCACCCTTTCGCACCCGACCTAGACTGAACGTCCAGCACAGGTGGCTCAAACGCTCGAAAGGCGCCCCCGTGTCCATCGGCAACTCCCCTGAAGACGAGCGTCCCTTCCCCGACGTGTCCGAGGAAGCCGGCACTTCCGTGGGGCGCGCCCTCAAGCAGGCGCGCATCGCGGCCGGGCTCACCGTCGACGATGTCAGCAGCGCCACTCGTGTCCGTATCGCCATCGTGCACGCCATCGAAGCCGACGACTTCGCCCCCTGCGGCGGTGACGTCTACGCCCGTGGGCACATCCGGACCCTGGCCAGGGCCGTCCACCTCGATCCCGCCCCGCTGATCGCGCGGTACGAGGACGAGCACGGTGGACGCCCGGCCCCGACGCCGGCCGCGCCCCTGTTCGAGGCGGAACGGATCCGCCCCGAGCGGCGGGGACCGAACTGGACCGCGGCCATGGTCGCCGCGATCGTCGCCGTGGTCGGCTTCGTCGGGTTCACCGCCTTCAGGGGCGGCGACAGCGGGAGCGACGCCAAGTCGCAGATCGCCGAGGGCGTCACGCCCTCCACCAGCAAGGCCGCCTCGCCCACGCCCAAGAAGGACAAGCCCGCACCCTCGGCCGAGCCGTCCGACAGCGCCATCGCGGCCGCGCCCCAGGACAAGGTCACCGTCCAGGTCAGCGCTCCCAACGGTCGCAGCTGGATCTCGGCGAAGGACCACAACGGGCGCATGCTGTTCGACGGGCTGCTCAAGAAGGGCGAGTCCAAGACCTTCCAGGACAGCTCGAAGATCAACCTCATCCTCGGCGACGCCGGGGCCATCGAGCTGTACGTCAACGGCAAGAAGATCCAGAACGACTTCCAGCCCGGCGCCGTGGAGCGGCTGACCTACACCAAGGGCGACCCCGAGGTCGGCTGAGAGGCCCCAGGGACGCGCACGAACGGGGTTGGCCAAGATCGGCCAACCCCGTCGACGTGGGGTGTCAGTGGGACGAAGTAGTCTTGAGCCCATGCCTGAACGCCGTACCGTCGCACTCGTCACCCTTGGCTGCGCCCGTAACGAGGTGGACTCGGAGGAGCTCGCAGGCCGTTTGGAGGCGGACGGCTGGGACCTCGTCGAGGACGCCGCGCACGCGGATGTCGCCGTGGTCAACACCTGTGGCTTCGTCGAGGCCGCCAAGAAGGACTCCGTCGACGCCCTCCTGGAGGCCAACGACCTCAAGGGGCACGGCAGAACCCAGGCTGTCGTGGCGGTGGGTTGCATGGCCGAGCGGTACGGCAAGGAACTGGCCGAGGCCCTCCCCGAGGCCGACGGCGTGCTCGGCTTCGACGACTACGCCAACATCTCCGACCGTCTGCAGACCATTCTGAACGGCGGCATCCACGCCGCCCACACCCCGCGCGACCGGCGCAAGCTGCTGCCGATCAGTCCGGCCGAGCGCCAGGGGTCGGCGGCCGAGATCTCGCTGCCCGGACACGGACCCGCGGACCTTCCGGACGGCGTCGCTCCGGCCTCAGGCCCCCGGGCGCCCCTGCGCCGCCGCCTGGACGGCGCCCCGGTCGCCTCGGTCAAGCTGGCCTCCGGCTGCGACCGGCGCTGCTCCTTCTGCGCCATCCCGTCCTTCCGCGGCTCCTTCATCTCGCGCCGCCCGAGCGACGTGCTGAACGAGACCCGCTGGCTGGCCGAGCAGGGCGTCAAGGAGATCATGCTGGTCTCCGAGAACAACACCTCCTACGGCAAGGACCTGGGCGACATCCGCCTGCTGGAGTCCCTGCTGCCCGAGCTGGCCGAGGTCGACGGCCTGGAGCGGGTGCGCGTGAGCTACCTCCAGCCCGCCGAGATGCGCCCCGGCCTGATCGACGTACTGACCTCCACTCCCAAGGTCGCCCCGTACTTCGACCTGTCCTTCCAGCACTCCGCTCCCGACGTGCTGCGCGCGATGCGCCGCTTCGGCGACACCGACCGCTTCCTGGAACTGCTCGACACCATCCGGAGCAAGGCCCCCGAGGCGGGGGTGCGCTCGAACTTCATCGTCGGCTTCCCCGGCGAGTCCGAGGCCGACCTGGCCGAGCTGGAGCGCTTCCTGACCGGTGCGCGTTTGGACGCCATCGGTGTCTTCGGCTACTCCGACGAGGAGGGCACGGAGGCGGCGACGTACGACCACAAGCTGGACGAGGACGTCGTCGCCGAACGGCTCGCCCACATCTCCCGCCTCGCGGAGGAACTCGTCTCGCAGCGGGCCGAGGAGCGCGTCGGCCAGAGCGTGCACGTCCTCGTCGAGTCCGTCGACGAGGAGGAGGGCGTGTACGGACGGGCGGCCCACCAGGCCCCGGAGACGGACGGCCAGGTGCTGCTCACGAGCGGCGAAGGTCTGAGCGTCGGTCGTATGGTCGAGGCAAAGGTGGTCGGGACCGAAGGTGTCGATCTGGTGGCCGAGCCGCTGACGGGCTCGCTCGGGTGTAGTGAGGAGGCGGGCAGATGACCGGAGTCCCGGCTTCCGCCGCGGGCGGCTCCTCCGGCGCGCAGGGCGCCCCGGGCGGCTCCGCCGGTGCTTCCGGCACGGCGGCTGGTTCCGGGCCCGGTTCCTCTCCCGCGGGCTCCGGCGGCGTCGGCCACGGCGATGCCAGGCAGGCCCGGGGCGGAAAGCTGGCGGCCGCTGCCGTCAACCAGGCCAGCGTGTGGAACGTCGCCAATCTGCTGACCATGCTCAGGCTGCTGCTCGTCCCCGCTTTCGTGGCACTGATGCTGACCAACGGCGGATACGACCCGGCCTGGCGGTCGCTGGCCTGGGCGGCCTTCGCCGTGGCCATGATCACCGACCTGTTCGACGGGCATCTGGCGCGCACCTACAACCTGGTCACCGACTTCGGGAAGATCGCCGACCCCATCGCCGACAAGGCGATCATGGGCGCGGCGCTGATCTGCCTGTCCTCCCTGGGCGATCTGCCCTGGTGGGTGACGGCCGTGATCCTCGGCCGGGAACTCGGCATCACACTGCTGCGTTTTCTCGTCATTCGCTACGGCGTGATCCCGGCCAGCCGGGGCGGCAAGCTCAAGACCCTCACCCAGGGCGTGGCCGTCGGGATGTACGTACTGGCACTGACGGGGTGGCTGGCCACGCTGAGGTTCTGGGTGATGGCGGCGGCGGTGGTGCTGACCGTCGTGACCGGTCTCGACTATGTGAGACAGGCCATTGTGCTGCGCAGGCAGGGAATCGCCGAGCGCGCGGCGGCGTTGGAGGAGACGGAAGCGTGAGTTCCTCGGCCACCGAACTGGTGCGACTACTCACGGTGAGGGGTGAGACGCTCGCCGTCGCCGAGTCGCTCACCGGTGGCCTGGTAGCGGCGGAGATCACCTCGGTCCCCGGGGCGTCCAAGGTCTTCCGGGGTTCGGTCACCGCCTACGCCACCGAGTTGAAACACCGGCTGCTGGGTGTCGACGCCACCTTGCTGGCCCAGCGCGGAGCGGTGGATCCGCAGGTGGCGGCCCAGATGGCGGCCGGAGCGCGGAAGGCTCTGGGAGCCGACTGGGGCATCGCGACGACCGGAGTGGCCGGTCCCGAACCACAGGACGGGCAGCCCGTCGGGACGGTCTTCGTCGCCGTCGAGGGGCCCTGTGACGCCGGTTCCGGTTCTGCCGCCGGCGGAAAAGTGGGGGCCCTGCGGTTGAACGGCGACCGTGCGGAAATTCGTATGGAGAGTGTACGGAGCGTACTCGCACTGCTTCTGAAGGAGCTTGCGGGCGAACAGACCGGGAATGAGCGGGCACAGGATACGGAACGGAACGGGGGGTTTTGATGTTTGCAGCCCTGAGTGAACACGACATCGCTCCCCGCACGGCCGCGGCGCAAGGCGGTACGGTGGGGCGTGAAGGATGCGGCTACGCGGTCCGAGGAGGGAGCCACCGATGATTCTGCTCCGTCGCCTGCTGGGTGACGTGCTGCGTCGGCAGCGCCAACGCCAGGGCCGTACTCTGCGCGAAGTCTCCTCGTCCGCCCGAGTCTCACTCGGCTATCTCTCCGAGGTGGAGCGGGGGCAGAAGGAGGCTTCCTCCGAGCTGCTCTCCGCCATCTGCGACGCGCTGGACGTACGGATGTCCGAGCTCATGCGGGAAGTGAGCGACGAACTCGCACTCGCCGAGCTGGCCCAGTCTGCTGCGGCCACCGAGCGCGTACCCACGCCGGTTCGCCCGATGCTGGGTTCCGTGTCGGTGGCGGGCGTGCCACCGGAACGGGTGACCATCAAGGCGCCCGCCGAGGCGGTCGACGTGGTCGCCGCCTGACGTTCGCATCGATCCGCTCACGCGGGTCATGTGCGGTGCTGCGAGCCGACGCAACACGTGTGAGGCCCCGGCCGGGGCTTCTCCGGGAGAACCCGGAGAGGTGCGGGCGGGGCTTTCGTGCGCCGCGGTGCGGCCGGGACGCGGCCTTCGTCCGTTTGCCGGCCGGGGGTGCTGCGGTCATCGTTGAGGGACGCGGCGGGGGCGAATGACCGGAGAGTGACGCATGTACGTCGTCAAGAGCCCGTTGTCCGACCCGGACCTCAAGACCGTCGCCGAGGCGCTGCAGGGCGCGCTCGTCGACCTGATCGACCTCTCCCTGGTCGCCAAGCAGGTCCACTGGAACGTGGTCGGCCCCCGCTTCCGTTCCGTTCATCTGCAGCTCGACGAGGTCGTCGCCTCCGCGCGCACCCACTCGGACACCGTCGCGGAACGGGCCTCGGCGCTCGGTGTCCCGCCGGACGGCCGGGCGGCGACGGTCGCCTCCGGAACCGGCATCGGCGCTACCCCCTCGGGCTGGATCAAGGACGCGGACGGGGTGCGGGCCCTCGTGGACGCCCTGGGCGCGGTGATCACGCGGATGCGGCAGCGGGTGGCGTCGACCGAGGCGGCGGATCAGGTGACCCAGGACCTCCTCATCGGGATCACCGCCGATCTCGAGAAGCATCACTGGATGTTCCAGGCGGAGAACGCGTGACCCTGAGGCACGGGCGGTGTGCGGGGATGCGTCCGTGAGCCCCCGGTGCGCCTTCCCGGCGGGTCAGACGGCGGTCTAGCGTCCGGCTGGAGGTGGCGGCCCATGGTGGGGCGGGCAGTGCGCTGGGGGGCCGTTCTCGGGCTCGGTGCGGTGTGGTGGTGGGCCGTGCTGCGGATCGCCTTCGGGGAGGGGGCCGGGGTGCTCGAAGGCGCCGTCGCGGCAGGCGGGTGGGGGCTGAGCCTGCTGCCGGTGCACTGTGTGCCCGAGGCGGGGGCGGTGGGGGCGCGGCGGTGGCGGGCGGCCTGGTGGGCGGGGGGCGCTACCAGGGCATCGCCACGCCCCCGTTCGGACGCAGGATCTGGCCCGTCGTGAACGCCGACGCGTCGGATGCCAGGTGCAGTACGGCGTGCGCGATGTCGTCCGGATCGCCGACCCGGCCCAGCGGTGACATCCGGGCCATCCGGGCCTCCGTGTGCTGCTGCGCCTCGCGGTCGTGGCGGTCGGTCATGGGGGTGCGGATCCAGCCGGGTGCCACGGCGTTGACCCGGATGCCGTGCCGGCCCACCTCGTTCGCGAGGGTCTTCGTCAGCTGGACGACGGCGGCCTTCGCCGCGCCGTAGCACAGGAGTCCGGGTCCGCCGGTGTCGACGGCGCCCGAGGCCATGGTGACGATGCTGCCCGGGGTGCGGTGGGCGAGCATCAGCCGGGCGGCCTCCTGGCAGGCGTAGAGCACGCCCTTGAAGTTGACGTTCAGAACGCGGTCGAGGTCCTCGTCGCAGGTCTCCAGTACCGGGCTGGTGTGCATGATCCCGGCGATCGCCGCCATCACGTCCAGGCGCTCGCAGGACCGGACGGCCTGGCCGAGCCGTTCCCGGTCGGTGACGTCGAGGGGGTGGGTGTGGGCGGTGCCGCCGCGGTCCTTGATCAGGGTCGCCGTGCCGTGCAGGCCGTCCTCGTCCCGGTCGGCGCAGTGCACCGTCGCGCCCGCCTCGGCGAGCAGGACCGCGCTGGCCCGGCCGATGCCACTGGCGGCGCCGGTGACGAATGCGGTGCGTCCGGTGAGGTCGTACGCCTTGAGGGCCATAAGGCGACGGTACGAGCGTTTCTGACGGTCCGTCAATCGGATGTGCGGGGACCGGTGTAGCGGTTGTGGCGGGTCCGGTGCGTGCGCGGTGTGCCCCGGGTGGGGGAGGGGCCGGTCTGACAGGTGGGGCACCAGTACGTGGGGCGCTCGCGTGAGCCGTCGCCCTGGTCGGCCACCCGGATCGAGGTGCCGCAGCGCAGGCAGGGGCGGGGCGCGCGGCCGTAGACGAACAGGTCCTGTCCGCGCAGGCCGGTGGTCCGGCGGACCGGGCGGTCGCGGTTGGTCTCCAGGAGCCGCTTGGCGAGCGTGGGCAGTCGGGCGGCCCGGTCGGCGGGAAGGACGCCGACGGGGAGCCAGGGGGTGACGCCCAGCAGGAAGCACATCTCGGACTTGTACACATTGCCGATGCCGGCGAGGTTGCGCTGGTCGAGCAGGGCCTCGCCGAGCGGGCGGGCGGGGTCCGTGAGCAGGTTCGCCAGGGCCCGGTCGGCGTCCCAGTCCGGCCCGAGCAGGTCGGGCCCCAGATGCCCGACCGCGCGCTCCTCCTCGGTGGTGCGCAGGAACTCCAGGACCTGGAGGCGGTAGCCGACCGCCGTGCGGTCCGCGGTCCCGAGAACGGCCCGGATCTGGTGGGACGGGCCGCCCTTCCAGCGTTCGCCGGTGCCGTAGACCTTCCAGGATCCCTCCATGCGCAGATGCGTGTGCAGGGTCAGGCCGCCGTCGAAGCGGGTGAGCAGGTGTTTGCCGCGGGCAGCCGTGTCGAGGACGGTGCGGCCGGTGAGGTCGACCGTGGCGTACTTGGGGACCCGGAAGTCGCTTCGGGTCAGCACCTTGCCCGCGAGCGCGTCGTGCAGCCGGCTCGCGGCCTGCCAGACCGTGTCACCCTCGGGCATGGGTCAAGGGTGACACGGAGGAGCGGACCGGGGTCGGCCGCGCTCTCTCAGGCCCGCAGGCGCAGCCCGCGCGGGGTCGCTATGAAGCCCGCTCCCTCCAGGAGGGTGCCCAGGGGGGAGGTCAGTGCGGCGGCGCCGTTGACGCGCTCCACCGTGACCGTGCCGAGGGTGCCCGCCCGGGCCGCCGCGGCGAGGGCGTCGGCGGCCGTACGCAGGCGGGGGTCGTCGGTGGCCGCGAGGTCCGGGGCCGAGGGCCAGGCGAGCAGGGTCTTGCCGCCGCGCTCCATGTAGAGGGTCAGTTCGCCCTCGACCAGCACGACCAGCGAGCCCGCCTTGCGGCCCGGCTTGTGCCCGGCGCCGGTGGGCGGCTCGGGCCAGCCGAGGGCCGCTCCATAGGCGTTCGCGGGATCGGCCGCCGCGAGGACCACGGCTCCCGGGTCGGGGGTGCGGGGGCGGTCACGGTGCTCGCCGAAGCCCGAGAACCCGTACGGCGCGGGGCCGCCGCGCGGGCCGCCGTAGCCGGGGGAGGCGAAGGGGTCGGTGGGGGCGATGTCACGCGGCGAGACGTAGTCGCCCGGTGCGGGACGGTGGTCCTGCGGCCAGGTGAAGTCGCCGTCGAGGGCGGCGAAGTCGTGTTCTCCGTCGGCTCCTTCCGTGCCGTCGGCCCAGTCGAAGCGGTCGGGTGCCGCGTGGCCGCGCTCAGGCGGGGTGAACCGGCTGGAGCCGTCGGCCGCGAAACCCCGGGCGCCGTCGGCGGACCCGGGGCCGGGCAGACCCTCCCCGCGGTCACGGGCGGTGGACACCGCGCGCAGGCGGTCGACCGCGCCGTCCATCGCGAACTGGGCGGCGCCGAGGCCCTCGACCACATAGCCGCGCCTGGCCTGTCCGCTCTCCTCGAAGGCGGACAGGATGCGGTACACCGCCGAGAAGCCGCCCTCGACGCCCTCCGCGGCGACCGCTCCCCGGGTGACCACTCCGTGCCGGTCCAGGAGCGTGCGGGCCAGCGCGTGAGCGCGCACGGTGGGGTCCGGGTCGCGCGGGGGCAGCAGCGACCAACGGCCGGCGACGGTCGGCGGGCCGCCGCGGGAGGCGGGGCGGGCGGCGGCCGTCAGGGAGCCGTAGCGGCCGCGCGGGACGGTGCGCTTGGCCCGGTGGGCCGTGGAGCCGGCGGTACGGCCCGAGCCCAGGACCGAGCGCAGCGGCGCGAGGGTGTCGTTGGTGAGCCGCCCGGACCAGGTCAGATCCCAGACGGCGTCGGCCAGTTGGGGGTCGGTGGCGTCGGGGTGCGTGGTGGCGCGGACCTGGTTGGCGATCTGGCGGAAGAACAGGCCGTAGCCGCCGGAGAGGGCGTCGAGGACGGACTGGTGAAGCGCCGTCAGCTCCAGGGGGTGGGGCGGCGGCAGCAGCAGGGGGGCCGCGTCCGCCAGCTGGAGGGAGACCCAGCCGTCCTTGCCGGGCAGGGCGCCCGCGCCGGCCCACACGACCTCACCGGCGGCGGTGAGTTCGTCGAGCATCGACGGGGAGTAGTTCGCCACGCGCGACGGGAGGATCAGCTTCTCCAGGGCCGAGGCGGGCACGGACGCGCCCTGCAGCTGCTCCACGGCACGCACCAGCCCGTCGACGCCGCGCAGGCCGTGGCCCTTGCCGAGGTGCTGCCACTGCGGCAGGAACTGGGCCAGCGCGGCCGGCGGCACGGGCTCCAGCTCGTGCCGCAGGGCAGCCAGCGAGCGGCGGCGCAGCCGGCGCAGCACGGCCGTGTCGCACCACTCCTGGCCGATGCCCGCCGGATGGAACTCGCCCTGGACGACACGGCCGCTCGCGGCGAGCCGCTGGAGGGCACCCTCGGTGACGGCCACGCCCAGGCCGAACCGGGCCGCCGCCGTGGCCGAGGTGAACGGGCCGTGGGTGCGGGCGTGGCGGGCGAGGAGGTCACCGAGCGGGTCCTTGACCGGTTCCGTGAAGGCCTCGGGGACACCGACCGGAAGCGCCGTACCGAGCGCGTCGCGCAGTCGGCCCGCGTCCTCGATCGCCGCCCAGTGGCCGGTGCCTGCGATCCGGACCCGGATGGCCCTGCGGGCGGCGGCCAGCTCGCGGGCCCAGGCCGGCTCGGCGCCCCGCTCGGCCAGCTCGGCGTCGGTCAGTGGGCCGAGCAGCCGCAGGATGTCGGCGACGCCTTCGACGTCCTTGATCCGGCGGTCCTCCGTCAGCCACTGCAGCTCGCGCTCCAGCTCTGCCAGCACCTCCGCGTCGAGCAGCTCGCGCAGCTCCGCCTGGCCCAGCAGCTCGGCCAGCAGCCGTGAGTCCAGGGAGAGCGCGGCGGCCCGGCGCTCGGCGAGCGGGGAGTCGCCCTCGTACAGGAACTGGGCGACGTAACCGAACAGGAGGGAGCGGGCGAAGGGCGAGGGTTCGGGGGTGGTGACCTCGACCAGACGCACCTTGCGGGACTCGATGTCGCCCATCAGCTCGACGAGCCCGGGGACGTCGAAGACGTCCTGGAGACACTCGCGGACCGCCTCCAGTACGATCGGGAAAGAGCCGAACTCGCTCGCCACCTGCAGCAGTTGCGCGGCCCGCTGGCGCTGCTGCCACAGCGGGGTCCGCCTGCCCGGGGTGCGGCGCGGCAGCAGCAGGGCGCGGGCGGCGCACTCACGGAACCGGGAGGCGAACAGCGCCGAGCTGCCCACCTGGTCCGTGACGACCTGGTCGACCTCGCCCTTGTCGAAGGCGACGTCCCCGGCGCCGACCGGGGCCTGCTCGGTGTCGTACTCGGTGCCCGCCTTCATGGGTTCCTGATCCAGCAGGTCCAGGCCCATCAGGTCGGCGTCCGGCAGGCGCAGGACGATGCCGTCGTCGGCGTGCATCACCTGCGCGTCCATGCCGTACCGCTCGGAGAGTCGGGCGCCCAGGGCGAGGGCCCAGGGGGCGTGGACCTGGGCGCCGAAGGGCGAGTGGACGACGACCCGCCAGTCGCCGAGTTCGTCGCGGAAGCGCTCCACGACGATGGTGCGGTCGTCCGGGACATGGCCGCAGGCCTCGCGCTGCTCGTCCAGGTAGGACAGGACGTTGTCCGCGGCCCACGTGTCCAGGCCCGCCGCGAGCAACCGGAGCCGGGCGTCCTCCTTGGACAGGGAGCCGACCTCGCGCAGGAACGCGCCCACCGCGCGCCCCAGTTCCAGCGGGCGGCCCAGCTGGTCCCCCTTCCAGAAGGGGAGCCTGCCGGGAACGCCCGGCGCGGGGGAGACCAGCACCCGGTCACGGGTGATGTCCTCGATCCGCCAGGAGCTGGTGCCCAGGGTGAACACATCGCCCACCCGGGACTCGTAGACCATCTCCTCGTCCAGCTCGCCGACCCGGCCGCCGCCCTTCTTGGGGTCGGAACCGGCGAGGAAGACCCCGAACAGCCCCCGGTCGGGGATCGTGCCGCCGGAGGTGACCGCGAGGCGCTGCGCGCCGGGGCGGCCGGTGACCGTGCCGGCCACGCGGTCCCACACCACACGCGGGCGCAGCTCCGCGAACGCGTCGGACGGGTAGCGGCCCGCGAGCATGTCGAGGACGGCCGTGAACGCCGACTCCGGCAGCGAGGCGAAGGGGGCCGCGCGGCGGACCATGGCGAGCAGGTCGTCGAACTGCCAGGTGTCCAGCGCCGTCATGGCGACCAGCTGCTGGGCGAGCACGTCCAGGGGGTTGGCGGGCACCTTCAGGGACTCGATGGAGCCCGACCGCATCCGCTCGGTGACCACGGCCGCCTGGACCAGGTCGCCCCGGTACTTGGGGAAGACCACGCCGGTGGAGACCGCGCCCACCTGGTGTCCCGCCCGGCCGACGCGCTGGAGGCCGGACGCGACCGAGGGCGGCGACTCGACCTGGACGACGAGGTCGACTGCGCCCATGTCGATGCCCAGTTCGAGACTGGAGGTGGCGACCACGGCCGGCAGACGGCCCGCCTTGAGGTCCTCCTCGACCAGGGCGCGCTGCTCCTTGGAGACCGAGCCGTGGTGTGCGCGGGCGATGACCGGGGGCGCTCCCTGGGCGGCTCCGGAGCCCCCCATCAGCTGGGCGGGGGCGTGGTGTTCCGGCAGGGGCTCGCCGGTCGCCCGCTCGTACGCGATCTCGTTGAGCCGGTTGCACAGCCGCTCAGCCAGACGACGGGAGTTGGCGAACACGATCGTGGAGCGGTGCGCCTGGACCAGGTCGGCGATCCGCTCCTCGACGTGCGGCCAGATCGAGGGCCGCTCGGCTCCTTCGTTCCCGTCGGCCACGGGCGAGCCGCCCAGTTCGCCCAGGTCCTCCACGGGGACCACGACGGAGAGGTCGAACTCCTTGCCGGAGTCCGGCTGGACGATCTCCGCCTTGCGCCGGGGTGAGAGATAGCGGGCCACCTCGTCGACCGGGCGGACGGTCGCGGACAGGCCGATGCGGCGGGCGGGCCTCGGCAGCAGCTCGTCCAGACGCTCCAGGGAGAGCGCGAGATGCGCGCCGCGCTTGGTGCCCGCGACCGCGTGCACCTCGTCCAGGATCACCGTCTCCACGCCCGTCAGCGCGTCGCGCGTGGCCGACGTCAGCATCAGGAACAGCGACTCCGGGGTGGTGATCAGGATGTCCGGCGGCCGGGTGGAGAGGGCGCGGCGCTCCGCGGCCGGGGTGTCACCGGAGCGGATGCCGACCTTGACCTCGGGCTCCGGCAGGCCCAGGCGCACGGACTCGTGGCGGATGCCGGTCAGCGGGCTGCGCAGGTTGCGCTCGACGTCGACCGCGAGGGCCTTGAGCGGAGACACGTAGAGCACCCGGCAGCGCTTTTTCGGGTCGGCCGGGGGCGGTGTCGAGGCGAGCTGGTCCAGGGCGGCGAGGAACGCGGCCAGCGTCTTGCCCGAGCCGGTCGGGGCCACCACCAGCACGTCCGAACCCGCGCCGATGGCCCGCCACGCGCCCGCCTGGGCCGCGGTGGGCGCGGAGAAGGCCCCCGTGAACCAGCCGCGGGTCGCGGGGGAGAAGCCGTCGAGGGCCCGGTGTGCGGAGCTGACCATGCGTCCATCCTGCACCCGGCCACTGACAATCGCCCTGACCTGCGAAGACTCGATCGGCCGGGCCATGAGCGGGGCCGGGCGGGGCCCGGATCCGGCGGGTGGTCGGCCGAGTGGCGGACAATGGCCGCATGGCGGTTTCGAGGGAGCGGGCACGGCACTGGCAGTACGAGCAGCTGCCCGGCGTCGACCTGCTGCGGGCCCGCTACATCAGCAAGACCTTCGTCCGGCACACCCACGAGAACTTCGTGATCGCTGCCATCGCCGACGGCGTCGAGGTCTTCCACCACGGCGGATCCGACGTGTCCGCCGGACCGGGCGCGCTCGCGCTGGTCAATCCGGACACCGCGCACACCGGCCGGGCGGGCGTTCCGGAGGGCTGGCGCTACGGCGCGGTCTATCCGCCGCCCGAGGTGGTGGCACAGATCGCCGCGGAGATCACGACCATCCGGGGCGCCCCCGGCTTCGTCAGCCCCGTGCTCGACGATCCGTACACCGCCCGCCTGGTCCACCAGGTCCTGCGCGCCGCCGACGAGGGCAACGCCCTGGCCGCCGACACGCTTCTGCGGGTGGCCGTGACCCGGCTGCTGCGACTGAACGGCGGCCCGCTGCCCGAGCGCCGGGTCCGGGCGGCCGGAGCGCGGCTCGCGGCACACGCGCGTGCCGTGCTCCAGGAGCGACTGGCCGAGCCGCCGACCCTGGAGCAGCTCGCCACCGATCTCGGAACCAGCCCCTTCGCGCTGCTACGGGCGTTCCGCGCGGCCTACGGCATGCCACCGCACGCCTGGCTGACCGACGCCCGCGTGCGCCGCGCGCGGCATCTGCTGGACGCCGGGACCAGCCCGGCGCGGGCGGCCGTGGCCGTCGGCTTCACCGACCAGCCGCACCTCAACCGGCACTTCGCCCGGATCGTCGGCGTCCCTCCCGGCGCCTACCAGCGCGAGCGCAAGAACGTACAAGACCCCGGGTGACCGCGGCCCGTAACGTCCGGCGTGTGGCACGACAGACAGCTCTCACAGACATACGCGATGACGACGGGGGCAAACCCGACGCCGCCGTCGTACGGGACGCCCTCGGGGTCGGGATCGCCGTGGGCCTGTCCGGTTTCGCCTTCGGGGTGACCTCGGCCGGCAGCGGGCTCGGCCTGCTGCAGACGTGCGCGCTCAGCCTCCTGGTGTTCACCGGAGCCTCCCAGTTCGCCCTGGTGGGCGCGCTCGCGGCCGGAGGGAATCCGCTCACGGCCGCCGCCGGGGCGTTCTTCCTCGGCGTCCGCAACGCCTTCTACGGCCTGCGGCTGTCGCAATTGCTCGCTCTCCCGCGCGCGGTGCGGCCGTTCGCCGCCCAGTGGGTGATCGACGAGACGACGGCGGTGGCCGTCGCCCAGCCGACGCGGCGCGCCGCGCGGGTCGGCTTCACCGTCACCGGGATCAGCCTGTACCTGCTGTGGAACCTCACCACGCTGCTCGGCGCGCTGGGCGCCAAGGCCCTCGGGGACACCGACGCGTGGGGGCTGGACGCGGCCGGACCCGCCGTCTTCCTGGCGCTGCTCGCGCCCATGGTGAAGACGGTCACCGAGCGCGCGGTGGCGGGCCTCGCCGTACTGCTCGGGCTCGGTCTGCTGCCCGTCCTGCCGGCCGGGGTACCGGTCCTGGCGGCCGCACTCGCGGCACCGGTCGCACTGTTCGCGCAGGGACGGCGCGGTGGTCGGCCCGCCCCCGCGACAGAGGGAACAGCACCGGAAGCGTCGGCAGTGTCGGAGGGGGACCGTTGAACACCTGGATCGCCATCGCCGCGACCGCCGTCGGCTGCTACGCCGTCAAGCTCGCCGGACTGCTGGTGCCGACGGGCGCCCTGGAACGGCCGCTGGTGAGGCGGCTCGCCGCCCTGCTGCCCGTCGCCCTGCTGGCGGCGCTCACCGCCCAGCAGACGTTCGCCGACGGTCACCGGCTGGTGCTGGACGCCAGGGCCGCCGGGCTGGCGGCGGCCGCCGCGGCGCTGGTGCTGCGCGCACCCTTCCTGCTGGTCGTCGCGGCGGCCGTGCTGGTGACCGCCGGAGTGCGGGCCGTCGGCGGGTGAGGACCCCTCGGCGTCATCCCACGAAGCGGCCGTACGCCCTCAGGGTGCGCAGCGCCTCGATCGTCACCAGGGGGCGCGCCTCCAGGGCGGTGCCCGGCGCCCACTGGCGCCATCGCAGCGGCCAGCCGCCGTCATCGCCCTGTTGACCGGCGAGGAAGTCCAGCGAGCGGGTCATCTCGTCGTCCGTGAACCACGCGCGCGCGAGTGAGCGGGGGGTCTTCGCGTAGTCGTGGGGGAAGTGGTGCTCGCCCGGGGCGTAGCCGGGGGCGACCGGGTAGGCGTCGAGGCGCTCCGGGTCCAGCGCGGCGAGGCGTTGCTCACGGACCAGGCGGCCCAGCCGGTCGGCGGCCGCCTCCGCGCGCGGGCGATCGGGCGCCGAGTCCAGGAACGCCACGGCGGCCTCGACCTCGTAGGGATGGGACTTGTCCAGGGACTCCACCGCCTGCCAGCAGAAGTCGGTGGCCCGGAACAGCCAGGCGTGCCACACCTCGTTGCGGTGCAGCAGGCCCACCACCGGGCCGGTGGCGAGCAGTTCGCCGGGCGGGTCGTCCACGACCGGGATGAACGGGGCCGCCGGATAGCCGCGTTGGCTGGGGTGGATCGCCGGCAGGGCGCCGTCCGGGGTCGAGACGGAGGTCAGATAGCGGCACACGCGTTCCACCCGCTGCCCGCCGCAGCGCCCGATGGCGTCCAGCACGGCCAGCGCGTGACCGGTGTGCAGGGGTTGGCTCACCGGACCGCGCAGATCGGGTTCCAGCGCGTGACCGTATCCGCCGTCCTCGTTGCGGTAGGCGTCCAGCGCCGCCTCCACCGGATCGGCGCCGCCGTTCAGGAAGTGGTACGCGAAGAGGTGCTGCTCCAGCACGCGCGCGGTGAGCCAGACGAACTGCTCGGCGTGGAAGAGCGCGGAACGCGCCGAGGGCACCGAGTGCGCCGAGGGTGCCGGGGACGCGGGGGGCATAGGGGGGAGTGGGGAAGCTCCTGATTCGGCCATGGGTCAGACCGTAGGACGGAAAGCGGTCTCGGCACGTGGTCCCGGGCGGGGCCCACCCCCAGGAGCGGGATACTGGGGTCATGCGGTTGACGGTCTTCTGGCAGCGGATGGCGGAACACTTCGGTCCGGGGTACGCCGACACCTTCGCGCACGATCACGTGATGTCGGAGCTGGGCGAGCGGACGGTGCACGAGGCGCTGGACGCCGGCTGGGAGGCGAAGGACGTGTGGCGGGTGGTCTGCACGGTGATGAACGTTCCGGGGGAGAGGCGCTGACCGGTCCCGGAGACCGCGGGCGGGCACCGGGTTGTCGGTGGCGTGGGCGAGACTTGCACCGTGGCACCCACTGACGATCACGGGCCGACCGCCCCGCACGCCTCCCCGTCCGGCACGACGCCGCCCGCCCGGCCCCCGGCCGGGGGCACCGCCCTGCCGGGCGCCCGCATGCCGAGATGGCTGCCGCGTGCCATGGTGCTCGCGCTCGCGCTCATAGCCGCGTTCCAGCTGGGCAGCTGGGCCTTCCACCAGCTGACCGGCCTGCTGATCAACATCCTCATCGCGTTCTTCCTGGCGCTTGCCATCGAGCCCGCGGTGAGCCGGATGGCGACGCGCGGGATGCGCCGGGGGCTCGCCACCTTCCTGGTCTTCCTGGGGCTGATGATCTTCAGTGCCGGATTCGTCGCCTTGCTCGGTTCGATGCTCGCGGGCCAGATCATCAAGATGGTCGAGGGCTTCCCGGCCTACCTCGACTCGCTCATCAACTGGGTCAACCAGACGTTCCACTCGGATCTCAAGCGGGTGGACGTCCAGGAGGGACTGCTGCACTCCGACTGGCTGCGCAAGTACGCGCAGAACAGCGCGGCCGGTGTGCTCGACGTGTCCGCCCAGGTGCTCGGCGGGCTCTTCCAACTGCTGACGGTCACCCTGTTCTCGTTCTACTTCGCCGCCGACGGCCCCCGGCTGCGGCGCGCCCTGTGCTCCGTGCTGCCGCCCGCGCGCCAGGCCGAGGTGCTGCGGGCCTGGGAGATCGCCGTGGACAAGACCGGCGGCTACCTGTACTCGCGCGGTCTGATGGCACTCGTCTCCGGGATCGCGCACTACGTCCTGCTCCAGGCGCTGGGCGTGCCGTACGCGCCCGTGCTCGGCGTCTGGGTGGGACTGGTCTCGCAGTTCATCCCGACCATCGGCACCTACCTCGCCGGCGCACTGCCGATGCTGATCGCCTTCACGGTGGCACCCTGGTACGCGGTGTGGGTGCTGGTCTTCGTGGTGCTCTACCAGCAGTTCGAGAACTACGTCCTGCAGCCCAAGCTGACCTCCAAGACCGTCGACATCCATCCGGCCGTCGCCTTCGGGTCGGTCATCGCGGGCACCGCCCTGCTCGGCGCCGTCGGCGCGCTGATCGCGATCCCCGCGGTCGCCACGCTCCAGGCCTTCCTGGGGGCGTACGTCAGGCGGTACGACGTCACGGACGACCCCCGGGTGCACGGACACCGCAGCCGAGGACAGGGCGGACCGGGCCTGTTCACGCGAGCGCGGGGGCTGTGGTCGCGGCAGCCGGGGGCGGGGGAGCCGGTCGCCTCGCAGGAGGGTTCTTCCTAGGACGCGCGCGGGGCCACGTCCCCAGGCGCCGTGCGTACGCGTGCTCAGTACGTCAGGGCCGCCCACACCCCGGCTCCCGCGACGGCGGCCGCGTAACAGCCGACCGCCGCGGCCACGATCCGCCACCGCACGCGCTCACTCCACTGGGTACGGGCGAGCAGGGCGGCCAGCGCGGGCAGGACCAGGACGGCGTGCAGGCTCACCCCGTGCAGCGGCTTGAGCGGGGCCGTCGAGTGGAAGGCGGCCTCCTGGTGACCGGTCCGGGCCAGGGCGACCCCGCGCGCGATCATCGCGGCTCCGGAGGCCAGCGCCACGAGCAGGATCGCGAAGCCGGAGCGGACCGCGAGCGGCATCCCGGCGGGGCCGGCCGGCCGCTGCTGGAAGGACGCGACCGCGAAGGCGGTGAGCAGCACCACCAGGACGCCGCCGCCCACCGCGAGCGTCATGGACACCGCCGTGTCGAAGGGCGTCTCCATGTTGAGGTGCGAGGGCACCCGGCGCCACGCCTGCAGCGTGATACCGCCGACCTCCAGCACGCAGTCGGCGGCGAACACGACGAGCAGGACGGCGCGCTGCCGGGGCCCCACGCGCAGGTACGAGGTGACCCAGGTGACAGCGATCAAGGTCGCCCCGAAGGAGAGCCCGAACGTGACGGGCTTGCGCCAGGAGACGGGGCCGTACCAGGGGCCGCCGTCCACCGCGAACACCACCAGGTGCGTGAGTCCGGAGAGGACGAGGAGCAGGCCGGTCGCGTGGCAGAGACGCTCGACGGGGCGCGGGTTCTTCATGCGCCAAGGCTCCCGAGAGCGGCGCGCGTGGTCGTCGTCCGACCGAAGACACCCGCCGTACACCACCCGGAGCAGCGGGGCCGCCCTGTGCCCCGCAGGCACCGGGGGCGGCCCCGAGTGCCGTGTGGTGCGCTTGACACTAAAATCGAACATCTATTCTTATTGAGGCTCGGGCAAGGCCCTTGGCAGGGATTTCGACGTGGTTCGAGTGGAGATGTCCCCTAGTTATCCACAGGCCGGCCCGACGTCGGGGCGCATTGTCAGTGGCAGGCGTTAGCGTCTTTGACGTGAAGCGATCGACTCAAGCAAACCGGGTGGAACCCATGGCAGGAACCGACCGCGAGAAGGCGCTCGACGCCGCGCTCGCACAGATTGAACGGCAATTCGGCAAGGGCGCGGTCATGCGCATGGGCGAGCGGTCGAAGGAGCCCATCGAGGTCATCCCGACCGGGTCGACCGCGCTCGACGTCGCGCTCGGCGTCGGCGGCCTGCCGCGCGGCCGTGTCGTGGAGATCTACGGACCGGAGTCCTCCGGCAAGACGACCCTGACCCTGCACGCGGTGGCCAACGCCCAGAAGGCCGGTGGCCAGGTGGCCTTCGTGGACGCGGAGCACGCCCTCGACCCGGAGTACGCCCGCAAGCTCGGCGTCGACATCGACAACCTGATCCTGTCCCAGCCGGACAACGGCGAGCAGGCGCTGGAGATCGTGGACATGCTGGTCCGCTCCGGCGCGCTCGACCTGATCGTCATCGACTCCGTCGCCGCGCTCGTCCCGCGCGCGGAGATCGAGGGCGAGATGGGCGACAGCCACGTCGGTCTGCAGGCCCGTCTGATGAGCCAGGCCCTGCGGAAGATCACCAGCGCGCTCAACCAGTCCAAGACCACCGCGATCTTCATCAACCAGCTCCGCGAGAAGATCGGCGTGATGTTCGGCTCCCCGGAGACCACGACCGGTGGCCGGGCGCTGAAGTTCTACGCCTCCGTGCGACTCGACATCCGCCGCATCGAGACGCTGAAGGACGGCACCGACGCGGTCGGCAACCGCACCCGCGTCAAGGTCGTCAAGAACAAGGTCGCGCCGCCCTTCAAGCAGGCCGAGTTCGACATCCTCTACGGCCAGGGGATCAGCCGCGAGGGCGGTCTGATCGACATGGGCGTGGAGAACGGCTTCGTCCGCAAGGCCGGCGCCTGGTACACGTACGAGGGCGACCAGCTCGGCCAGGGCAAGGAGAACGCGCGCAACTTCCTCAAGGACAACCCCGACCTGGCCAACGAGATCGAGAAGAAGATCAAGGAGAAGCTGGGCGTCGGTGTCCGGCCGGAGGAGCCCACCGCCGAGCCCGGCGCGGACGCGGCGGTCACCACGGGGGCCGACGACGCGAAGCCGGCCGCCGCTCCGGCCGCCGCCAAGGCCACCAAGCCCAAGGCCGCCGCTGCCAAGAGCTGACCCGTGACACGACGAACCGACTGGGCCGAGTACGAGTACACCTCCCCCGATGCCCCACGGGGGAGGGGCATCGGGGGCGACCCGGGCCCCGCCCGGGACGGCGACGGCGGCCCCGGGACCGACGACGACGGCTCCTCCGGCCGGGGCAGGCGCGGGGCCGGCTCCCGAGGCGGGCGCGCGCGGGGGCGGCGCCGCTTCGGGGAAGCGGCCGGTGAAGACGAAGACGCCCCCTCCTCGTCGAGGGCCGAGCAAGGGGAGTCTTCAGGGGACCCGGCTGAGCGGGCGCGGGCTATCTGTCTGCGCCTGCTCACCGGGACCCCGCGCACCCGCAAGCAACTCGCGGACGCCCTGCGCAAGCGGGACATCCCCGAGGACGTGGCCCAGGAGGTGCTGTCGCGGTTCGAGGAGGTCGGACTGATCGACGACGGCGCGTTCGCGGACGCCTGGGTGGAGTCCCGGCACCACGGCCGGGGACTGGCCCGCCGCGCGCTCGCCCGGGAACTGCGGACCAAGGGCGTCGACGCGGCGCTGATCGACGAGGCCGTCGCCCAGCTCGACTCGGAGCAGGAGGAGACGACCGCCCGCGACCTCGTCGACCGCAAGCTGCGCGCCACCCGGGGCCTCGACCGCGACAAGCGGCTGCGGCGCCTCGCCGGCATGCTCGCCCGCAAGGGCTACCCCGAGGGCATGGCCCTGCGGGTCGTCCGGCAGGCGCTGGAGGAAGAGGGCGAGGACACGGACTTCCTGGAGGACGACGGGTTCTGACGGCCCGAGGGCCATGTCCGGGGGTGGGGTTGTCCCCCCGGACAACATGCCGGGCCACCGCAGTGCGCCCACGGCACCGCGCGGGCGAACGTGTACGCACGCCTCGGAGAGCGAAAGCCCGAGGCCGAAGTCCCTGGACTCGGCGGCACACAACAGAAAAGAGCCCGCTCATCATGATGCTGCGTTACGCCCTCCAGACCGTCCGCGCCCGCAAGGCCGGCTTCCTGGGCGCCTTCCTCGCCCTGATGTGCGCGGCCGCCCTCATCTCCGCCTGCGGCACCCTCCTCGAGACCGGTCTGCGCGGCACGATCCGCACCGAGCGCTACGCGGCGGCGCCCCTCGCCGTACCGCCTACGGACACGCCTGGGCGTCCGCCGCGCTGACGCCGTACCGGCTGGCCGAGGGCACCGCCCCCACCGCCGGCACAGACCTCGTGGTGGACCGCTACCTCGCCGCCCGCGCCCACCTCCGGCCCGGGGACCAGCTCACCGTGCAGTCGACGCAGACACCGCGCAGCTACCGGATCACCGGCATCGCCACCCCGGTCGCGGACGTGCACCACCAGACGTCCCTGTTCTTCTCCGCCGCCGAGGCCCGCCGACTGGCCGCACACCCCGGGCAGGTCACGGCATTCGGCGTGCTGCCCACGCCCGGCACGGACCCGCGAAAGCTGCGGCAGGCGGTGGCCGGGACGCTGCACGGCACCACCGCCCAGGTCAGCACCGGCGACGCCCGCGGCCCCGTCGAGTTCCTGGACGCGGCGGCGGCCCGCACCCGGCTGGTCAGCATGGGCGGCGCGATGGGCGGCACCTCGCTGCTGGTGGCGATCCTCGTGGTCGTCGGCACCTTCGCGCTCACCGTCCAGCAGCGCCACCGCGAACTGGCCCTGCTCCGCGCCATCGCAGCCACCCCCGGACAGATCCGCAAGCTGCTCGGCCGCGAGGCGCTCATCGTCGGCGCCGCGGCGGGCACGGCGGGCGCGCTGCTCGGCCTGCCCCTGGGCGGCCTGCTGAACAGCAGGTTCGTCGCCCTGGGCGCCGTACCCGACACGCTGCGGCACACGGTGAGCGTCTTCCCGGTGCTGGCGGCCCTCGCCGCCACCCTGTCGGCGGCCTGGACGGCGGCCCGTATCGCCTCCCGCCGGATCACCCGGATCCGCCCGGCGCAGGCCCTGACCGAGGCCGGCACCGAGAACACCCGCCCCGCCTGGGGACGGGTCGCGGCCGGCCTGCTGCTGCTCGCCGCCGGGACCGTCCTCGTCGCCGTCCTCACCTCGCTGCGCACCGAACCGGCCTCGACTCCCGTCACCTTCCTCGCCGTCGTGGTCCTGTCCACCTCCGTCGCCCTGCTCGGCCCGCTGCTCGTCAAGGCGGCCGCGCTGCTGCTCGCCGGCCCGCTGCGGCTCACCGGTCACGGTGGCCGGCTCGCCACCGCCAACCTGCGCGGCAACGCCACCCGCATGGCCTCCGTCGTCACCCCCCTCACCCTGCTCATCGGCATGACCTGCACCGTCCTGTTCGTCCAGTCCACCCTCGGCGCCGCCGCCCGCGCCCAGGCCCGCGAAGGCGTCACCGCCGACTGGGTCGTCGCCGCCCGCGGGCCCGGCATCCCCGCCGCGGCCGCACGGCAGTTGCGGACCGGCCATGACGCCGTCACCGAAGTCGTCCGCACGACTGTTCGCGTGGGCCTGGACAAGTACGCCGCCCAGGGCGTCACCCCCGCCGGCCTCACCCGCACCTGGGACCCGAAGGTCACGGCAGGCTCCCTCGGCCGGCTGACCGCGAACACCGTCGCGGTCAGCGAACTGGTCGCCGATCAACACCACTTGAAACCCGGAAGCCCCCTGAGGCTCACCCTCGGCGACGGCACGCCCGCCACGCTCACCGTCGCCGCCGTCTACGCCCGGGGTCTCGGCTTCGGAGACCTCACCTTCGCGCACGACCTCGTCGCCCACCACGTCGACAACCCGCTCGCCTCCTCCGTCCTCGTCAGCACGACCCGCACACAGACACAACTCGCGACTACCCTCCGTGAGTTCCCGGGTCTGCGGGTTCTCTCCCCGGCCGCCGCCGACTCGCTGCGGGGCGACCGGCAGCAGACGAACGCCGAGGTCAACTACCTGGCCATGGGACTGGTCCTGGCCTTCACCGCCATCGCCGTCGTCAACACGCTCGCCATGTCGGTCTCCGAACGTGTCCGTGAGTTCGCGCTGCTCCGCCTCGCCGGGGCGACGCGCCGCCAGGTGCTGCGGATGCTGCGCACCGAGGCGCTGTCGGTCCTGCTGCTCGCCACGGCGCTCGGCAGCGGTATCGCCCTCGCGGTGCTCACCGCGTTCGGCCTCGGCATGACCGGCCAGGCCGCCCCCACCGTCACGCCGTTGCCGTACGTCACCGTCGTCGCGTTCGCCGGCCTCCTCGTGCTGGTGGCCGGCGCCCTGCCAGGACGCGTGGCGCTCAGGGTCCGCGCGGTGACGGTGGCGACCGCCAAGGAGTAGCCGACCGGGAGGGAGGAAGCGACTGGGAGGGAGGAAGCGACTGGGAGGGAGGAGACGACCGGGAGGGGGCGGCTCAGCCGTCGGTGGGCGCGCCGGGCGCGTCCTCGGCGGACGCGCCCACCGGGCTCGCCACCGGCAGCCCCGCCGTCTTCCACGCCTGGAAGCCGCCCACCAGGTCCGTAGCCCGGTGCAGACCCAACTGGTGCAGGGAGGCGGCGGCCAGGCTGGAGGCGTAGCCCTCGTTGCAGATCACCACGACCCGCACCTCGTGCCCGGTGGCCTCGGGGAGGCGGTGGCTGCCCTGGGGATCGAGTCGCCACTCCAGTTCGTTGCGCTCGACGACGAGTGCGCCGGGGATCAGTCCGTCCCGGTCGCGCAGGGCCGCGTACCGGATGTCGACCAGCAGGGCGTCACCGGCCCGCGCCGCGTCGTACGCCTCCTGTGCCTCCACGCGCCGGTAACCCTCGCGCACCCGCTCCAGCAGTGCGTCGATGCCCACGGGCCCCTGCTCCGCGCCGCTCACTGCCAGTCCTCGGGGCGCTCGACCTGTTCCAGGCGCAGCGTCTGTCCGTTCCGGCTGTAGCGGCGGATCCGAGGAAGCGGCGGGTAGTAGGCGTGCACGGAGACCGCGTGGTGCTCGGTGGACTCGTTGAGCACCTCGTGCACATGGTGGCGGCCGAAGGCGCGGCCCTGCCCGGCGCTCAGCCGGCGCTCGCGGTCCACTCCCTCGGTGAGTTCCAGGGTCTTCCAGCCGTCGGTGGGCAGCCGGGCGGCGAGCGAGTACTCCTTCAGCTCGCCCGAGGCGGTGAGGAAGGCGCCGACCGAGTCGGCGTGGTCGTGCCAGCCGGTGCCGGAGCCGGGCGGCCAGCCGATCAGCCAGGCCTCGCTGCCGCCGGGTCCCTCCAGGCGCACCCAGGTACGGCCATCGGGATCGAGCGGAAGGGAGGCGATCAGCTCGGCGTCGGCGGCGGTGCGCCGCACGAAGTCGAGGAGGTCCGCCTGGGTGGGCGCCGAGGCGGCGGCCGGGGCGGCCGAGGGGGGAAGGGAGGGAGAAACGGAGGGGGAGACAGACACGTTGACCGTCCTGAAGAGCGTTCGCCGAACAGGCGCGCGGGGGCGCCCGGTGGGACAAGGGGAATGCGCGTTCAGCAGGACGGGCGACACACGCAGCCCGCATAGCGGACGAGGTCCATGTGGACCCTCCGCCACAGGCGTACACAGGTGTCGGTCACGATCCGGAGTACACCATGCCGGGACACACCGGTCAACTCAGCGTCACCATGTGGACGGAGCGTGACCTGAGCCACGCTCAACGCGCGCCGGAGCCCGCCCGCGCCTCCGTGGAACCCGCCCGCGCCTCCTCCTTCGCGGGACCGCCCACCGCCGCCTCCGCCGCCGCGTAGAGGTCGGCCGGCCGGACGCCGCTCAGCGCGGTGACCAGGTGGCCGTCTGGGCGCACGAGCAGCACGGTGTGCGCCGGCGCCCCCGGGTAGCTCTCGGCGACCAGCAACTCGGCCGGGTGCGGCAGCGCGGTCACCGCGGCCGCCAGCCGGGGCATCAGCCCGGCCGACATCCAGTGCTTGCGGTCCCACACGCCCGTGCCCGGCGCGATCAGCACGACCAGCAGGGCGCCGCGGCCGAGACGGTCGCGCAGCTGGACGGACGTGCCGTCCTCCGCCGTGACACGCACATCGGTGACCGGGGAACCCGGCGGGGTGTCGATGGCGACCTCGGCCTCCAGCCGCCGGGGCGCGAGCGGCGAGTCGGTGTACGCCCCTGGCGCGCCCAATGACCCGCGCCCCAGATGACCGTCGGTGAGCAGAGTGTCGTGCCCCCGGGCCGCGCCGGGGACGTAACCGCGCAGCGCACCGCCGCCGCGCAGCACCGGCAGCACCTGGTCGGCGGCGCGCAGCCGGGCGGCGACGATGGCGCGCCGCTCCGCCTGATAGCTGTCGAGCAGTGCCTCGTGCGGACCGTGGTGCCAGGCCAGGGCCAGCTTCCAGGCGAGGTTGTCGGCATCCCGCAGGCCCTCGTCGAGACCCTGTGTGCCGAGCGCGCCGAGCAGGTGGGCCGCGTCCCCGGCGACGAACACCCGGCCCACCCGCCACCTGCGGGCGAGCCGGTGGTGCACCGTGTGGACCCCCGTGTCGAGGAGGTCGTACGGCGGTGTGGAGCCGTCCGTCCAGCCCGCGAGGGTCTCGCGGACGCGGGCGACCAGCATCTCGGGCGTGACCAGGTCCTTGCCCGGGGGCAGCAGCCAGTCCAGGCGCCACGCGCCGTCCGGGAGGGGGCGGGCGGTCACCTCCCCGGCCGAGGGCCCGGTCGTCCGCCACGGCGGCAGCCGATGGAGCAACGCCTGGCCTGGCCACGGAAGTTCCGCGCGCAGCGCGGCGACGGCGTGCCGTTCCACCGCCGTACGGCCGGGGAAGCGGATGTCCTGGAGCTTGCGCACGGTCGAACGGGGGCCGTCGCAGCCCACCACATAACTTCCCCGCCACCAGGTGCCCTTGGGGCCCCGGGTGTGCGCGGTGACGCCGGAGCGTTCCTGCTCGATGGTGTCCAGGCGGCTGTCCACCACGACCTTGGACAGGGGCTCGTCGGCGAGGGCGGCGCGCAGGGCGTTCGTCAGCACGTGCTGGGCGATGTGCAGCGGGGCGGGCTCGGCGCCGTCGAAGGTGATCTCGCGCATCACCTGCCTTCTCCTGAGCGACCGCCATCCGGCCCAGTGGACGCCCTGGTCGCCGAGCGGGACGCGGGTCAGCCGCGTCAGCAGGGCGGTGGTGTCCTCACGCAGCACGACGGTGCGCGCCGGGCGTGGTTCGTCCTTGCCGGGGCCCTCGTCGAGGACGACGGACGGCACCTCCTGGCGGGCCAGCGCCAGGGCGAGCGTGAGCCCGACGGGCCCCGCTCCGACGATGATCACCGGATCCACGGCGCGGCGCCCCCTGCCCGCAGCGGTGCCCTGTCGGGCCTGGGTGAACAGGAAGGTGGAGCGGGGTGCACGATCACAGAACGTATGCAACCCATTGGCGGTGTTTGCGTCAAGCGACCCGAGGCAGTGGCGATCATGCCACTGCCTCGGGTCACGGGACGCGAACTGACCGATGATCAGATGACAGCACCGCCGGCTCCGGTCGGCGCGGTGCCCGCGATGTCCGCCACCGCCGACGGCGGAAGCACCGCCCCGCCGGACTTCTTCCCGCGCCGCAGCCGTCGCTCCAGCCAGCCCGCGAAGCTCGTCAGCGAGAAGTTGAGGGCGATGAAGATCACCGCGACGACGGTGTAGCAGGCGATGATGTTGGCGCCGTAGTAGCTGGCCATCGTGTTGGCCGAGGCGAGCAGTTCGGGGAAGGTGAGGACACCGCCGCCCAGCGCGGTGTCCTTCACGATCACCACGAGCTGGCTGACGATCGCCGGGAGCATCGCGGTGACCGCCTGGGGCAGCAGGACGAGCCGCATCACCTGGTTCTTGCGCAGGCCGATCGCCATCGCCGCCTCGGACTGGCCCCTGGGCAGCGAGAGGATGCCCGCCCGGACGATCTCCGCGAGCACCGCCGCGTTGTACAGCACGAGTCCGGTGACGACCGCGTACAGCGGCCGGTCGTCCGTGCTGACGTCGGTGTAGGTGGAGTACAGGGCCATGCCGAAGATCATCAGGACCAGCACCGGGATCGCCCGGAAGAACTCGACCACGACCGCGGCCGGCACACGGATCCAGAGGTGGTCCGAGAGACGGGCGATGCCGAGGACGGCGCCCAGCGGCAGCGCGATGACCATCGCCAGCGCGGCGGCCTTCAGCGTGTTCTCCAGACCCGGCCAGATGTACGTGGACCAGGCCTCGGTGCCGGTGAAGAACGGCTTCCACAGGGCCCACGCCAGCTGGCCCTTGTCGTCGAGGGCGCCGTACACCCACCACACGACCGCCGCGAAGGCGACCGTGAAGACCACCGTGAGCAGGACGTTGCGCCGCTTGGCGCGGGGGCCCTGGGCGTCGTACAGGACCGAGGTCATCGCTTCACCGCCACCTTCTTGCCCACCCAGCCGAGGATCAGACCCGTCGGCAGGGTCAGGCAGACGAAACCGAAGGCGAAGATCGCGGCGATCGGGATCAGTTGCGCCTCCTTCTCGATCATCCCCTTCATCAGGAGCGCTGCCTCGGCGACACCGATCGCGGCCGCCACCGTGGTGTTCTTCGTCAGCGCGATCAGGACGTTCGCCAGCGGTCCGACGGCAGCCCGGAAGGCCTGCGGCAGCACGACCAGCCCGAGCACCTGCGTGAAGTTCAGGCCGATGGCCCGGGCCGCCTCCGCCTGTCCGACCGGGACGGTGTTGATGCCCGAGCGCAGCGCCTCGCACACGAAGGCCGAGGTGTAGGCGATCAGACCGAGCACGGCCAGCCGGAAGTTGACCGTGTCGACGTCGTGCGCACCGAGGTTGACGCCCAGCGTCTGGCTCAGGCCGAGCGAGGCGAACAGGATGATCACCGTGAGCGGGATGTTGCGCACGATGTTCACGTAGGCGCTGCCGAAACCGCGCATCAGCGGCACCGGGCCCACCCGCATGGCGGCCAGTGCGGTGCCCCAGATCAGGGAGCCCGCGGCGGACAGCAACGTCAGCTGCACCGTCGTCCAGAAGGCTCCCAACAGGTCGTAACCTTGAAGAAAGTCGAACACGTTGTCCCGCGCTTCCGCGTGTAGGGGTGCCCCGGTGCGCCGCCCGCGCGGACCGCGCACCGGTGGGCGCTGCCTCAGCTCTTGATGTCGCCGATCTTCGGCGCGGGCTCGTTCTTGTAGCCGGCCGGGCCGAAGTTCTTGTCCACGGCCTTCTGCCAGGAACCGTCGGCCACCATCGCCTGCAGCGCCGAGTTGATCTTGGCCTTGAGGTCGCTGCCCTTCTTGACGCCGATGCCGTAGTTCTCGTTGGTCATCTTGAAGCCGCCGAGCTTGAACTTGCCCTTGAACTGGGCCTGCGAGGCGTAGCCGGCGAGGATGGAGTCGTCCGTGGTCAGGGCGTCGACGGCGCCGCTCTGCAGACCGTTCAGGCACGCCGAGTAGGTCGGGTAGGTCTGCAGCTGCGCCTTCGGGGCGAGCTTGTCGTGGACGTTCTGCGCCGAGGTGGAGCCGACCACCGAACACAGCTTCTTGCTGTTGAGGTCGGCGGGGGACTTGATCGCGGTCTCGTCCGCGCGGAGCAGCACGTCCTGGTGGGCCAGCAGATACGGGCCCGCGAAGTCGACCAGCTGCTGGCGCTTCGGGGTGATCGAGTAGGAGGCGGCGATGAAGTCGACGTCACCGCGCTTGAGCATGGTCTCGCGGTCGGCGCTCTTCGACTCGCGCCACTCGATCTGGTCGGCGCCGTAGCCCAGCTTCTTGGCGACATAGGTCGCCACGTCGACGTCGAAGCCCGCGTAGCCCTGCGGGGTCTTCTGGCCGATACCGGGCTGGTCGAACTTGATGCCGATGGTGATCGTCTTGCCACCGGAGGAGGAACTGCCGTTCTTCTTGCCCGAGCCGCACGCCGTGACGGCCAGGGCGAGGGAGAGCACGGCGGCCGAGGCGGCGGTGACCTTGCGGAGCTGCATGGGGAACATCCTTTGGCTGGTGAAGAAGAGAGGTGAGCCGTCTGGGGCGGGGCGCGGCGGACCGTTCAGTGGTGCAGGATCTTCGACAGGAAGTCCTTGGCCCGGTCGCTGCGCGGATTGCTGAAGAACTGGTCGGGCGCAGCCTCTTCGACGATCCGGCCGTCGGCCATGAAGACCACCCGGTTTGCAGCCGATCGTGCGAAACCCATCTCGTGGGTGACGACGATCATCGTCATGCCGTCACGGGCGAGCTGCTGCATGACCTCGAGGACCTCGTTGATCATCTCGGGGTCGAGGGCCGAGGTCGGCTCGTCGAAGAGCATCACCTTCGGGTCCATCGCCAGCGCCCGCGCGATCGCGACGCGCTGCTGCTGGCCGCCGGACAGCTGCGCGGGGTACTTGTCGGCCTGGGTGCCCACGCCGACCCGGTCGAGCAGGGCCCGCGCCTTCTCCTCGGCCTGCCCCTTGTCGGCCTTGCGGACCTTGACCTGCCCCAGCATCACGTTCTGGAGCACGGTCTTGTGCGCGAAGAGGTTGAAGGACTGGAACACCATCCCGACGTCCGCCCGGAGCCGGGCCAGCTCCTTGCCCTCCTGCGGCAGCGGCTTTCCGTCGATGGTGATGGCGCCGGAGTCGACGGTCTCCAGGCGGTTGATGGTGCGGCACAGGGTCGACTTTCCGGAGCCGGATGGTCCGATGACCACCACGACCTCGCCCCGGGCGATCGTCAGGTCGATGTCCTGGAGTACGTGCAACGCGCCGAAGTGCTTGTTGACGCTCTTCAGGACGACCAGTTCGCCGGTTGCGGCCACGTCTTCCTTGGCCACCGATACTTCGGTCATCGCTCTCGGGCTCCGTCCTCCTCGGTTTCGCAGGACAGTAGTGAGGCCGGATGACCAGCGTCATTACATCTGAGGGAGATCTGAGCATCACGATCGGATAGCAATCGGACACGTGTCGTAGCAGTTGCCACGGGGCGCGTATCGGGCGGGTAACGGAAGCGGCGGCCGACCGGAACCCACTTGACGCCGTTGTCGTCCATCAGCGTGACTGCATGGTGCACGCGCGTGTGCACGCTCTTCGCGTACGAGGCGTATGAGTCGTACGAGGCCACGAGGCGTAGGACGCACACGACGCGCACGACCGCTGAACCGGAGGGGGCCGGAATGAGACTGCTGCTCGTCGAGGACGACAACCACGTCGCGGCCGCCCTGTCCGCGGTCCTCGCGCGGCACGGCTTCGACGTCACCCACGCGCGCAGCGGCGAGGAGGCACTGCGGGCCCTCGTCCCGGAGAGCGCCGGCTTCGGGGTCGTCCTGCTCGACCTGGGCCTGCCCGACCAGGACGGCTACGAGGTCTGCGGCAAGATCCGCAAGCGCACCGGCATCCCGGTGATCATGGTCACCGCCCGCTCCGACGTCCGCTCCCGCATCCACGGCCTCAACCTGGGCGCCGACGACTACGTGGTGAAGCCGTACGACACCGGGGAACTGCTCGCCCGGATCCACGCCGTCAGCCGGCGCACCGCCCACGAGGACGCCGCGCCGGGAGCCGAGAGCGCGCTGCATCTCGGCCCGGTACGCATCGAACTGCCCACCCGGCAGGTCACCGTGGACGGTTCGGTGATCCAACTGACCCGCAAGGAGTTCGACCTGCTCGCGCTGCTCGCCCAGCGGCCCGGGGTGGTCTTCCGACGGGAACAGATCATCAGCGAGGTCTGGCGCACCAGCTGGGAGGGCACCGGACGCACCCTGGAGGTGCACGTCGCCTCCCTGCGCGCCAAGCTCCGCATGCCCGCGCTGATCGAGACCGTACGCGGCGTGGGCTACCGGCTCGTCGCCCCGGCCGCCTAGCGGGGCCGGGTGCGCACACGGCTCCTCCCGCTGCTCATCGTCCTGATGGCGGCCGTCCTGCTCGCGCTCGGCGTCCCGCTCGCCGTCAGCGTCGCCGCCGCCCAGCAGCAGCGGGTCGTCGTCGACCGGATCGACGACACGGCACGCTTCGCGGCGCTCGCCCAGTTCGTCACCGACGGCCCCGACGGATCCCCCCGCGCCTCCACCGACGAGCGCAGGGAGACCCTGAGCCGCGAACTGACCAGCTACTACGGCGTCTACGGCATCCGCGCGGGCGTCTTCTACCGCAACGCCTCGGCGATGGCCAACGCGCCCGGCGACTGGGTGCTGCCCAAGAGCGGCGAGGTGCGCGAGGCGTTCCAGGAGGCGCTGCTCAGCCGGCGCAGCCACGACCCCGAGCAGGTGTGGCCCTGGCAGCGCAGCCGACTCGTGGTCGCCTCGCCGGTCATCCGGGACGGTGACGTGGTCGCCGTCGTGGTCACCGACTCGCCCACCGGGGCGATGCGCTCGCGGATCCTGCGCGGCTGGCTGTTCATCGGCGCCGGTGAGATCGCCGCGATGCTGCTCGCGGTCGGCGCCGCCCTGCGGCTGACCGGCTGGGTGCTCAAGCCGGTGCGCGTGCTCGACGCCACCACCCACGACATCGCCACCGGGCGGCTGAAGTCCCGGGTGGCCGCGGCCGGCGGTCCGCCGGAACTCAGACGGCTGGCCCGGTCGTTCAACGAGATGGCGGACAACGTCGAGGACGTGCTGGAGCAGCAGCGCGCCTTCATCGCCGACGCCTCGCACCAGCTGCGCAACCCGCTCTCGGCGCTGTTGCTGCGCATCGAACTGCTCGCCCTCGAACTCCCGGAGGGCAACGAGGAGATCGCCTCGGTCCGCACCGAGGGAAAGCGTCTCGCGCAGGTTCTCGACGACCTGCTCGACCTGGCGCTGGCCGAGCACGCCGAGGCGGACCTCAGACTGACCGACCTCGGCCGGCTGGCCACGGAGCGGGTGGCCGCCTGGTCGCCGTCGGCCGAGGCCAGGGGGGTCCGGCTGGTCGGCGACTGCCCGCCCACCACCGGCTGGGCCGACCCGGTCACCCTGTCCAGCGCGCTGGACGCGGTGATCGACAACGCTGTGAAGTTCACTCCGGACGGCGGCACCGTGGAGGTCACCGTCCGCGCCGCCGGCGACACCTCGACGGTCGTGGTCACCGACACCGGCCCCGGGCTCACCGACGAGGAACTCGCGCGCGTGGGCGACCGTTTCTGGCGCAGCGGCCGCCACCAGAACGTCAAGGGCTCGGGCCTGGGCCTCTCCATCAGCCGCACCCTGCTCGCGGCGGGCGGCGGCTCGATCTCCTACGACCACCACGAGCCCCGGGGGCTGCGGGTGACGGTGTCGGTTCCGAGGAGCACCTAGCGGACCGGACTCCCTGCCGTCACGGCTTCACCGAGCGGTAGTAGCGGCGGGCGCCCTCGTGCAGGGTGAGCGGGTCGGTGTAGATGGCGGTGCGCAGGTCGACCAGTTGGGCCGAGTGGACGTGCGCGCCGATGCCGTCCCGGCTCTTGAGCACCGTACGGGTCACCCACTCGGTGAGCCGGGGATCCATGTCCGCGCGCGTCATGAGCACGTTGGACACGGCGATCGTCGGCACGGTGGAGCCCTGCTGCGCGGACGGATAGGCCGACTCGGGCATGTTGGTGGCCCGGTAGTAGCGCGCCGCGTCGCCCTCGGCGTGGAGCTTGGTGACGAGGTCGCCGTCGATCGGGACGAACCTGATGGCGAACGTCCGGGCCAGCTCGACCAGCCCGTTGGTGGGCAGTCCGCCCGACCAGAAGAAGGCGTCGATCCCGCCGTTCTTCAGCTGGCCGGGGCCGGTGTCGATGCCGTCCGCCAGCGGCGTGATGTCCTTGGCGGGGTCGATCCCCGCGGCCCGGAGCACCCGGTTCGCTATCAGCCGCACCCCCGAGTCGGGCAGCCCGGTGGCCACCCGCTTGTGCCGCAGGTCCGAGATCGATCGGATGTGCGAGTCGCGGGGCACGACGAGCTGTACGTAGTCGTCGTAGAGCCGGGCCACCCCGCGCAGCCGCGTGGCACCGCTGCCGTGCCGCAGTTCGTACGTCTCCACCGCGTCGGCCGCCGCGATGGTGAAGTCGGCCTTCCCGGTCGCCACCCGCTGGACGTTCTCCTGCGAACCGGCGCTGTTGAGCAGCGTCACCTTCAGGTCCGGCATGTCCTTGCGCAGCTCGGTGCGCAGCCGCTCGCCGTAGTCCTGGTAGACGCCCCGAGGTGTCCCCGTGCTGAAGACGACCGTCCCGCTCGGCGGGTCCTCGCCGAGCGGCAGCAGCCACCACAGCAGCAGCCCGAAGACCACGAAGCCGACGGCCGCGCCCTGGAGCGCGCGGCGCCTGCCGATACGGGGGAACACCTTGGACATGCGCGCGATCCTGCCAGGCCGTCCACGGTCCTGAACAGGGCGGCCCGCGAGGCGGGTGCCGCCGGGCCGGGAGGGGCTGTCAGTGGCCGCCGTTAGAGTCGTCGCATGAGCCGTTCGCCCGCCGACCTCGTCCGTGAGTTCCACCTCGCCTTCGGTCTCGACGCCCGCACCAGACCGTCGGAGGTGTCCCCCGAGCTGGCCGCGCACCGCGGGGAACTGCTCGCCGAGGAGGCGGCGGAGGTCGCCGAGGTCGCGGTCACCGGCCCGCTGGACCGGCTGGCCCACGAACTCGCGGACGTGGTCTACGTGGCGTACGGCACCGCCCTGGTGCACGGCATCGACCTGGACGGGGTGCTCAGCGAGATCCACCGGGCCAACATGAGCAAGCTGGGCCCGGACGGCGAGGTGACCCGCCGGGCCGACGGCAAGGTCCTCAAGGGCGAGCACTACCGGGCGCCGGACGTCTCCGCCGTGCTGCGCGGCCAGGGCTGGATACCGGACGGCACCGCCTGACGCTGCCCGCGGCCCGGGCTTCCCACGTCACGGTTCCTTGTCACAGTTCCTTGGCCGGCCAGTCCAGCAGACGGGCGCCGATGACCGCCGTCTGGAGCATGTAGCGGTGGGCGGGATCGGCCGGGTCGGCTCCGGTGAGCTGATGGACGCGCTCCAGCCGGTAGGTGAGGGCGCGGACACTGAGCGAGAGGCGGCGGGCGGCCTCGGCGGCCACACAGCCGGAGTCGAAGTACGCGGTGAGGGTGTCCAGGAGGTGCTGGGCACCGCCCCGGGCCCCGGTGAGCGGGCCGAGGGCGTCCAGGACGAGGTCGGCCATGGCCTGGCGGTCGCGGGTGAGGACGGGGTAGACCAGCAGGTCGGCGGCGCGCAGAACCGGCCCGTCGAGCCCGAGCCGCTCCCCGAGGTCGAGGGCGTTGACGGCTTCCTCGTACGACTGCACGACCCCGCCGGGGCCGGGCTGGGAGCGGCCGATGGCGACGTGGCCGCCGTCGGTGGCGGCGTGCGCCTGCTTGGCGAAGTACGTGAGCACCTCGCTCTCATCACCCGGAACCACGCACAGCAGCCGGCCGTTCTTGGTGGTGAGCAGGAAACTGCGGTCGTCGAACCGGGCGATCAGCGCCCGCTCCACCTGCCGCACGACCGGCCCGCCCTCGGCGTAGGCGGCCGGCCCCTGAGCGACGGCGACGGCGTGCGTATGGGACATGCGCAGGCCGAAGCGGGCCGCTCGCTGGGCCAGGCGGCCCAGGTCGCTGCGGCCGTAGAGCAGGTCGTCGATGAACTCGCGGCGCGCCGCCTCCTCCTGGCGTACGGCGAGGCGCTGGGCGCGTTCGTAGCCCTCGGCGAAGGCGTCGATGGCCTGGTGCATCGCCGTGAGGGTGCCGTCGCTCGGCCCAGGGGTACGCGGCCAGGCGGCGCGGGTCGCGCCCAGGTGGGCGCTGACCAGGGCGCGCAGCCCGTGGCCGGCCTCGGCGGCCTGCTCGCCCAGGACGCGCCGGCTCTCGATCTCGTCGCGGGTGAGGCGACGGCCGGTGGCGGAGACGTCCGCCAGCAGTTGGGCATAGCCGTGCAGATAGCGCGCGGGTATCTCGTCGTCCGTCACGTCGTCCCCCCGGATCTTGACGCGCCGGTGACGGTTTCCTGACGGCATCCGGCACGCAGACCCTAGTGAACACTGCCGGAAACCGGCAATGCGCGGGCGTGTGCGCCGCGTGCACGATGAGCGCAGGGGAGCACTACGGATGGTCCCGATGCCGGAGCCCGGCAGACAACGGGCGCCCGGCACCGGGACCCCGTACCCCGGCAGGGCAACAGCCGTACGGGGCGGTCGTATCGCAGGACGGGGATGGGGACCATGGGGGCGTTTCTCGCGGCTGCCGCGGGGTTTCCCACCATCCTGTTCAGCTCCGCGCTCGTCGTGGTCGTCGCGTTCTGGCTGCTCGCGGCGCTCGGCCTGCACGCCCACGGCCTCCACGCGCACGGCGTTCACGGCCACGGCCACTCCGGCACCCGGGGGATGAGCGGGGTGCCCGTGACGGTGGCGTTCTCGCTGCTGACCGCGATCGGCTGGCTCGTCAGCCTCAGCGCGACCGTCCTGGTGGTTCCGCTGGCTCCGGCGGGGCTCGCACGGGGCGCGGTGCGGGGCGCCGTACTGGTCGGCGCGACGGCCGTCGCCTGGTGGCTGACCCGGGCGCTGGCCCGGACCCTGCGCCACCTCTTCCCCGACGTCCCCGCCCCCTCCCGGCGGGACTTCGTCGGACTGACCTGCACCATCCGCACGGGGCGGGTGGACCGGGGTTTCGGGCAGGCGGAGGTGCGGGCGGCCGACGGCTCCAGCGCGGTGGTCCAGGTCCGCCAGAGCGGCACGGAAGCCCTCACCAGCGGCAGCACGGGACTGCTGTACGCCTACGACGAGGTGGGCGAGTTCTTCTGGGTGTCCGGGTACGACACGGCCCTCGACCCGCGCCGCTCCACCCCCACCGGCTGATCTCCCTTCTCTTCCTTCGAGGACTCATGTCATGAACGCCATTTCCGTGGGCATCGGTGTGTTCGTCGCCGTCGTGCTGCTCATCGCGCTCACCCTGCTGTTGGTGGTCGGCCGGCTGTTCCGCAAGGTGGAACAGGGGCGGGCGCTGATCGTCTCCAAGACGAAGAAGGTCGACGTCACCTTCACCGGGGCGGTCGTGCTGCCGGTGCTGCACAAGGCCGAGTACATGGACATCTCGGTGAAGACCATCGAGATCCGCCGTACCGGCCGCGAGGGCCTGATCTGCCGGGACAACATCCGCGCCGACATCCACATCAGCTTCTTCGTCCGGGTCAACAAGACCGTCGAGGACGTCGTCAAGGTCGCCCAGGCAATCGGCACCCACACCGCGAGCGACCCGGCGGCCATCCAGGACTTCTTCGCGGCGAAGTTCTCCGAGGCGCTCAAGACGGTCGGCAAACAACTGGACTTCGTCGACCTCTACACCAAGCGCGAGGAGTTCCGGGACCGCATCATCCAGGTCATCGGCACGGACCTGAACGGCTACCACCTCGACGACGCCGCCATCGACCACCTCGAGCAGACCCCCATGTCCCAGCTGGACGCGGCGAACATCCTCGACGCCCAGGGCATCCGGAAGATCACCGAGCTGACGACCCTCGAACACGTGCGCACGAACGAGTTCCAGCGCACCGAGGAGAAGGAGATCACCCGGCAGAACGTCGACGCCCGCGAGACCATCCTGGAGCTGGAGCGACGCCAGGCCGAGGCGGAGATCAGGCAGCGGCGCGAGGTGGAGACACTGCGGGCCCGCGAGGAGGCCGCCACGGCGAAGGTCCAGGAGGAGGAACGGCTGGGCGCGCAGGGCGCGTTCCTGCGCACCGAGGAACAGCTCGGCGTCCAGCGGGAGAACCAGGCCCGGGAGATCGCCGTCGCGCAGAAGAACCGCGAGCGGGTCATCGCCGTGGAGAACGAGCGGATCGAGAAGGACCGCCTGCTGGAGGTCATCGCCCGGGAGCGGGAGACCGAGCTGACCCGGATCGCCAAGGACAAGGAGGTCGAGGGCGAGAAGCGGGACATCGCGGAGGTCATCAGGGAGCGGGTGGCCGTCGACCGTACGGTGGCCGAGCAGGAGGAGTCCATCAAGAAGCTGCGCACCGTCGAGCAGGCGGAGCGCGAGCGCCAGGCGGTGATCATCGCGGCCGAGGCCGAGGCGCAGGAGAAACTGGTCAAGGACATCAAGGCGGCCGAGGCGGCGGAGTCCGCGGCCACGCATCGCGCGGCCGAGCAGCTGACCCTGGCCGAGGCCCGGCTGAAGTCCGCCGACCTCGACGCCCGGGCCAAGCTGCGGCTCGCCGAGGGCGTCCAGGCGGAGTGCGCCGCGGAGGGGCTCGCCGCCGTGCAGGTCCGTGACAAGGAGGCGGAGGTCACGGAGAAGGCCGGCCGCGCGGAGGCGGTGGCCACCGAGGCCCGCATGCGCGCGGAGGCGGAGGGGGCGCGCGCTCTCTCGCTCGCGCAGGCGGAGGGCGCCGAGGCGCGGTTGCGGGCGGAGGCCGAGGGCGCGCGGGCCAAAGCGCTCGCGGAGGCCACCGGTACGGGAGAGAAGCTGAAGGCGGAGGCGGAGGGCCTGAGCCAGAAGGCGGTCGCCATGGCGGCCCTGGACGACGCCTCGCGCGGCCACGAGGAGTACCGGCTGCGGCTCCAGGCGGAGAAGGAGATCCGGCTGGCCGGCCTCGACACGCAGCGGCAGGTCGCCGAGGCGCAGGCCACGGTCCTCGCCACCGGCCTGGAGAACGCCGACATCGACATCGTCGGCGGCGATTCCGTCTTCTTCGACCGGCTCGTCTCCTCGATCACCCTGGGCAAGGGCGTCGACGGCTTCGTCCAGAACTCGCAGACGGCACAGGCACTGGTCAAGCCCTGGCTGGACGGCACCGCGAGCTTCCCCGACGACCTGCGGCACGTGCTGGGCCCGGTCTCCGCGGCGGACGTGCAGAACCTGACCGTCTCGGCCCTGCTGATGAAGCTCATGCGCGGCGGCGGCGACTCCGACGCGATGCGCCAGCTGCTCGACAAGGCGGGCGAACTGGGGCTCGCGGACACCCCGCTCACCGCCCTGAACGGCAGCGCCAGGGCCTGACCATCGGTGCTCCGGAGCCGCCGCACAGGGGACGGCGGCTCCGGTCCCTCCTCCGACCCGCTGAGAGGCCTTCCATGACCACCGGCCCGGACACCGGTACGTACGAGGTGCTGCGCGACCGGCTCGCCGCACAGGCCGCCGAACTGGCCCGGCGAGCCGACGCGCTCAACACCCGCCGTGCCGAGGAGTTCGGCTCGACACGGCTGGAGCCGACCGGCACCGGGCAGCTGCGCACCGGCCAGGCCCGTGTCCCGCGTGACATCGTCGCGGTCGGCGACGCCCTGCTCCTCGGCTGCCGACCGGGCCCCGGTGCGGGCCCCGAACCGACGGTGGACGACGTCCTCGCGCTCTACGACCGCGATCTGCGGCGGCTGCCCGAGGACGCGGTGCCCGGCCTGTTCGACGCCCCCGCGTTCCGGCGCGAGTTCGCCGCCCTGCACCGCTACTTCCGCGACGCCCGGCTGCGCACGCTGCGGCATGTTGAGGGCAAACTGCTCGCCGTCTTCCAGACCGGTGAGGAGGCCGACGACGTCCGGGTCCTGCGCTGGGCGCGCACGGCGGACGGCCGGTGGACGTTCCTCGACGCGCGGGGCGAGCGCGACGACGTCCTGCCGCCGGCCCACGACGTCACCTGGACGGCGACGACCCGCGAGGACCACGTCCTGGGCCGCCACCCGCACGTCTCCATCAAGGGCGAGCTGTTCGTCGCCACCGTCGGCGGCACCCTCACCGTCAAGACCGAGGACGACACCGAAACCGGCGACGGCATCCACGTCGAGCCCGTCGACGAGCCGCTGCAGTCCCTCGCCGACGCGGACATCGCGTACGCGCGCGTGGGCGTCCTGATCCTGCTGCGGGTCCGCCCCTACAAGGAGGAGACCCACCGCCACCTCGTCTTCAACACGCTCACCAGGACGGTGGTCCGCCTCGACGGCATCGGACAGTCCTGCCGCCGGCTCCCCGAGGACCAGGGAATCGTCTTCCCGGGCGGGTACTGCCTGGCCACCGGCGCCGCGAAGACCTTCGACGGCATCGACACGTCCGGACTGGAGTTCGAGCGGATGGTGCGCTCACCCAACGGCGAGGACGTCCTGTTCGCCTACCACGCGCGCGTGGCCGGCCGCCGCCTCCTGCTGCCTTACAACCTGGTCCGCAAGGAGGTGGCCGCGCCGCTGTCCTGCCACGGCTGGGCGCTGTTCGACGACGGCACCCTGATCGCGCTGCGGGCCGAGGGCGGCGAGCCGGCTCGCGTCCACCCCGTCCGGCTGTGGAGTTCCCCGTACGTCTCCGACATCCACGCGGCGGCCCGTCCCGTCGGCACCGGCCCGCTCGCCCGTGTCGGTAACGCCGACCTCGTCCGCGGCATCTCCGACTGCCTGTCCCTGACGACCACGGCCGCCGGGACGGCCCCGACCGCCGAGGTGTACGAGACCCTGGTCGCCGCCTGTGTCCGGGCGGCCGACACCCACCACTGGCTCGGCGACCCCGAACTGGGCGACCTGCGCGCCCCGTTGGACGCCGTCCGGGCCACGGCCGAGCAGGTGCTGACCGAGTTCGAGACCGTCCGGACCCTCACCCGGCAGGCCGCGGACGCCCTGGACCAGAGCGCCGACCGCATCGCCTCCCTCGTACGACGGCTGCGAGCCGAGGCACCCCGCGACGCCGCCGCCTGGGTCGCCGGACTGACCGAACTGCGCCGCGCCCAGGGACGTCTGCTGACCCTGAAGGACCTGCGGTACGCCGACACCGGCCGCATCGACGAACTGGCCTCGACCGTCGGGACCGACCTCGCCTCCTTCGGACAGCGGGCCGTTGCGGCCCTCGCCCGCGAGGACGCCTTCGCCGGCTACCACGACGACATCGCGACCCTCGTCACCGAGGCCGCCGCGCTCACCACGGCCGCCCGGGCCGAGCCCCTGGCCGGCCGGGTCGACGAACTGACCGAGCAGCTGCGGACGGTCACCGAGGTCGTCGGCGCGCTCGACACCGGCGACGCCACCGTGCGCACGTCCGTCCTGGAGCGCGTCGCCGAGGCGGTCGGCGGCGCCAACCGCGCCCGGGCCGTGCTCGACGCCCGCCGCCGCGAACTCCAGGAGCACGAGGGACGGGCCGAGTTCGCCGCCGAACTCGCGCTGCTCGGACAGTCGGTCGCCGGATCCCTCGCCGCCGCGGCCGACCCGGACTCCTGCGACACCCACCTCGCCGGACTGCTGGTCCGGCTGGAGACCCTGGAAGCCCGGTTCGCCGGCTTCGACGACTTCCTCGCCCGGCTCACCGACCGGCGCACCGAGATCTACGAGGCGTTCTCGGCCCGCAGACAGAGCCTGGCCGACGAACGGGCCCGCCGCGCCGAACAGCTCGCCGCCTCCGCCGAGCGCGTCCTCGCCACCGTGAGCCGCAGGGCCGGCACGCTTCCCGACGCCGACGCGATCAGTGCCTACTTCGCCACCGACCCCATGGTCGCGAAGATCCGGCGCACCGCGGACGACCTGCGCGCCCTGGACGACCAGGTGCGGGCGCAGGAGCTGGACGGCCGCCTGGCGGCCGCGCGCCAGGAAGCCGCCCGCGCCCTGCGCGACCGCACCGACCTGTACGACGACACCGGCCGCACCCTGCGCCTGGGCCGCCACCGCTTCGCCGTCAACACCGAGCCGCTCGACCTCACCCTGGTCCCGCACGGCGAGGGCCTCGCCTTCGCGCTCACCGGCACGGACTACCGCTCCCCGGTGACGGACCCGGACTTCGCCGCCACCCGCCCGTACTGGAACCGCCCGCTGCCCTCGGAGTCCCCCGAGGTGTACCGCGCCGAGCACCTCGCGGCCCGCCTGCTGCACGAGCACGGCCCGGCCGCCCTGGCAGGCACCGACCTGGCGGCGCTGGTCCGGCGCACGGCGCAGGAGTCGTACGACGAAGGCTACGAACGCGGCGTCCACGACCATGACGCCACCGCGATCCTCACCGAGCTGCTGCGGCTGTACGAGGGTGCCGGTCCGCTGCGCCACCCGCCGGCCGCCCGTGCGGCCGCCCAGCTCTTCTGGGCGCACGGCACCAGCGCCGGGGAGCGGGACGGCTTGACGCGGCGCGCACGGTCGCTGGCGCGGGCGCGCGAGACGTTCGGGCCCGCGCCCGCCCTCACCGACCTCCACACCGAGCTGGCCGCCCGGGCGGGCGGCGAGGCCGCGGCGGCCTACCTCTTCGAGGAGCTGACGAGCGGACCGGAGGGCTTCGTCATCGGCGCCGACACCCGGACCTTCCTCGACAAGTTCCGGCGCACGACAGGCACCCGCGCCTACGACGACGACCTCACCGCCCTCGACGACCCCGCCGCCCGTCGCCAGTTGGTGGAGGGCTGGCTGTCCGCCTACGCCTCCGCCACCGGCGCGGACCTCGACCCGGGCGACCTGGCCGAGGCGGTGGCCGCGGAACTCTGCCCGGAGCTGATCCGTTACGCACACGACGCCCCGCTCACCGCCACCGTCACCGGACTGCTCGGCACCCACCCCCGCATCACCGGTCGTACGCTCACCCTCCGCATCGACGAGTTCCTCGCCCGCACCGACGCGTTCCGCACCCGCGAGGCGCCCGCCCACCGCGCCCACCAGCGGCGCCGCACCACCCTGGTGAGCGCCGAACGCTCCCGCATCCGGCTGGACCAGTTCCGGCCGAAGGTGATGACGGCGTTCGTCCGCAACCGGCTGATCGACGAGGTCTACCTGCCCCTCGTCGGTGACAGCCTGGCCCGCCAGCTCGGCACGGCCGGCGCCGGCGCACAGGCCGGCACCGGCGGACTGCTGCTGCTCGTCTCCCCGCCCGGCTACGGCAAGACGACGCTCATGGAGTACGTCGCCGACCGCCTCGGCCTCGTCCTGGTCAAGGTCGACGGCCCGGCCCTCGGCCACGACGTCACCTCGCTCGACCCGGCCGAGGCTCCGAACGCCACCGCCCGCCAGGAGGTCCAGAAGATCAACTTCGCGCTGGCGGCGGGCAACAACACCCTCCTCCACCTGGACGACATCCAGCACACCGGGCCGGAGCTGCTGCAGAAGTTCGTCCCCCTGTGCGACTCCACCCGCCGCATCGACGGCGTGTGGGACGGCGAGCCGCGCACCTACGACCTGCGCGGCAAACGCTTCGCCGTCTGTATGGCAGCCAATCCCCACACCGGCTCGGGCGACCGCTTCCACCTCCCCGACATGCTCGCCAACCGCGCCGACGTGTGGAACCTCGGCGACGTCCTGACCGGCAAGGAGGAACTCTTCGCGGCGAGCTTCGTGGAGAACGCGCTGACCGCCAACCCGGTCCTGGCACCCCTCGTCGGCCGTGACCGCGCCGACCTGGACCTGCTGACCCGTCTCGCCCAGGGCGACCCCACCGCCCGGACCGACCGGCTGACCCACCCGTACCCGCCCGCCGAACGCGATCGGATCCTCGCCGTCCTGCGCCACCTGCTGGCCGCCCGGGAGACGGTGCTCGCGGTCAACGCGGCCTACATCGCCTCCGCCGCGCAGTCGGATGCCACCCGCACGGAACCGCCCTTCCGCCTCCAGGGCTCCTACCGCACCATGAACGCGATCGCCCGACGCATCCAGCCGGTCATGGACGGGGCCGAACTCACCGCCGTCGTCGACGACCACTACACGGCCCAGGCCCGGACCCTGACCGGCGGAGCCGAGGCGAACCTGCTGAAACTGGCCGAGCTGAGGGGCACCCTGAGCCCCGAACAGGCGGACCGCTGGGCCGAATTGAAGACGGCCTACCTGCGCTCCCGGACCCTCGGCGGCCCCGACGGGGACCCCCTCACCCGCGCGGTCGCCGCCCTCACCCTGCTCGCCGACCGGGTGGCGGCCGTCGAATCGGCGATCACCCGCGCCACCGGCGGTCAGCGGCGGGACAGCCTTCTCCCGGGACCGCCTACCCTTGAGCCATGACCAGCAGCAGCGACCGGAGCCCCGCAGTGGACGTGCCCGCACCCAAGAGCTACGAGATCCGCACCTACGGGTGTCAGATGAACGTCCACGACTCCGAGCGGTTGTCCGGGCTGCTCGAGGAGGCCGGGTATGTGCGGGCCCCCGAGGGTTCCGACGGGGACGCGGACGTCGTCGTCTTCAACACCTGCGCGGTCCGGGAGAACGCCGACAACCGGCTGTACGGCAACCTGGGCCGGCTCGCGCCGAGGAAGACGAGCCGCCCGGGCATGCAGATCGCCGTCGGTGGCTGCCTCGCGCAGAAGGACCGGGACACCATCGTGAAGAAGGCGCCCTGGGTCGACGTCGTGTTCGGCACGCACAACATCGGCAAGCTGCCGGTGCTGCTGGAGCGCGCCCGGGTCCAGCAGGAGGCGCAGGTCGAGATCGCCGAGTCGCTGGAGGCGTTCCCCTCGACGCTGCCGACCCGCCGCGAGAGCGCGTACGCGGCCTGGGTGTCGATCTCCGTCGGCTGCAACAACACCTGCACCTTCTGCATCGTCCCCGCCCTGCGCGGCAAGGAGAAGGACCGCCGCACCGGCGACATCCTCGCCGAGGCGGAGGCGCTGGTCGCGGAGGGCGTCAGCGAGATCACGCTGCTCGGCCAGAACGTCAACGCCTACGGCTCCGACATCGGCGACCGCGAGGCCTTCAGCAAGCTGCTGCGGGCCTGCGGCACGATCGAGGGCCTGGAGCGCGTCCGCTTCACCTCCCCGCACCCGCGCGACTTCACCGACGACGTGATCGCGGCGATGGCCGAGACGCCGAACGTCATGCCCCAGCTCCACATGCCCCTGCAGTCCGGCTCGGACACGGTGCTGAAGGCGATGCGCCGGTCCTACCGGCAGGAGCGGTACCTCGGCATCATCGAGAAGGTCCGCGCCGCCATCCCGCACGCCGCGATCACCACCGACATCATCGTGGGCTTCCCCGGCGAGACCGAGGAGGACTTCGAGCAGACGCTGCACGTGGTCCGCGAGGCGCGGTTCGCCCAGGCGTTCACCTTCCAGTACTCCAAGCGGCCCGGAACGCCCGCCGCGACCATGGACGACCAGATCCCCAAGGAGGTCGTCCAGGCGCGCTACGAGCGGCTCGTCGCCCTCCAGGAGGAGATCTCCTGGGACGAGAACAAGAAGCAGGTCGGCCGCACCCTGGAGCTGATGGTCGCCGAGGGCGAGGGGCGCAAGGACGGCGCCACCCACCGCCTCTCCGGCCGCGCCCCGGACAACCGGCTGGTCCACTTCACCAAGCCGGAGCAGGAGGTGCGCCCCGGCGACGTGGTCACGGTCGAGGTGACGTACGCCGCCCCGCACCACCTCCTCGCCGAGGGTCCCGTCCTCGGCGTCCGCCGCACGCGCGCGGGTGACGCCTGGGAGAAGCGCAACACCGCAGAGGCCGCCAAGTCGGCGGGCGTGATGCTGGGACTGCCGAAGATCGGCGTCCCGCAGCCGCTGCCGGTGGCGACGGGCAGCGGCTGCGGTTGCGACTGAGCCACTGACTCCCCGGCCGCCGGCTCCGCCGGGGAGGCGTCCTGCGGCGTTACCCTGCCGGACATGCTGGTCGCCGCCGCCGTCTGCCCATGCCCGCCGCTGCTCGTGCCCCGGGTCGCCGCGGGCGCCGCGGCCGAACTGGACGGGGCGCGCGCGGCCTGCGCGGACGCCCTCGGCGTGCTCGCCGCCGCCCGGCCCGACCTGCTCGTGGTCGTCGGGCCCGCGGAGCGCGACGGGCGGGGGCCGTACCCGCAGGGCACCCCGGGTTCCTTCCGTGGCTTCGGCGTCGACCTGGACGTACGGCTGGGCCCCGGCACGGACACCGCGCCGGAACGGGAGCTGCCGCCGTCCCTGGCCGTCGGCGCGTGGCTCCTGGAGCGGGCCGGCTGGGCGGGCGCCCCGGTCGAGGGGCTCGGCGTCGGCGAGCCGCTGGCACCCCGGCGCTGCGTCGAGGCCGGCCGGGAGATCGGTACCCGGGCCGCACGGGTGGGCCTGCTGGTGATGGGCGACGCCAGCGCCTGCCGCACGCTCAAGGCGCCGGGATACCTCGACGAACGGGCGGCGCCCTTCGACACGGAGGCCGCACGGGCGCTCGGCGCGGCGGACCTCGCGGCCATCGAGGCGCTCGACCCCGGCCTGGCGCACGAGCTGAAGGTTTCCGGCCGGGCTCCCTGGCAGGTCCTGGCGGGCGCGGCCGAGCACACGGGCCTCAAGGGGACCCTGCTCTACGAGGACGCTCCGTACGGCGTCGGGTACGTGGTGGCCACCTGGTCCTGAGCCCGGGAAACGGCGGACGGCCGGGAGCCCGCGAGCTCCTCGGCCGTCCGCCGATCGTGTGCCGCTCAGGAAGTCGGTGGCGGTCCTTCCGGCTGGGTGGGGGCCGCGGGGCCGTCGGTTCCGGGGTGATCCTTGTGCGCGAGCCGGTCCATGGCGTCCTTGGCCTTGCCCGTGCCCGCGTGGATCTTGTCGCTGTACTTTCCCTTGGTCCGCTCGTCGACGGCCTGCGCGGCCCTGTCGATGCCGTGCTGGACCTTGTCCCCGTGCTGGCGCGCGAGGTCCGACACCTTGTCCTTGGCCGGGGCGAGCTTGGCCTTCATGTTGTCCAACAGACCCATCGTCCACCTTCCCTTGCGGGACAGTCGTGTGCGTCCCTCACGGGACCGTTACGTACGGGCGCTCTCGCCGGCCTCGTTGTCCGCGGCTTCGTCGGCGGACTGCTGCTTGGGGATCTCGGCGCCCTCGGAAGCGGTCGCCTCGACGGCATCCGGCTCCGCCGGTACGCCTTCCCCGTCGTCCGCGGCCGAACCCTTCACCTCCGAAGCCTTCAAGTCCTCCGCGTCCTCCGAACCCGCCGAAGTCTCCGCGGCCTTGGATCCCTCAGGACCCTCAGTGGCCCCGGCAGGGACCTCCTCGGAAGCCTCCGAGCGGTCCGCACCCTCCGCGCCCTCCAGGGCCGGAACCTCAGCAGCCTCCACAGCCTCTGGAACCTCCGGGCCCGCCGCCGCTACCGACGTCGCCTCCGAGGTTCCCTCCCCGGCAGCCCCCGCCTCGGCGCCACCCGGCTCCGTGCCGCCCTGAGCCTCGGCCGCAGCCTCCCTCGCGGCTTTCGACTTCGACTTCCCAAGGAGTCGTGCAAAAACGCCCATATCCACTCCATACGTTACTCATGCGGGCGAAATCCCGCGTCACCCGGAGCGTCCGTTTGCGCCACCCGGGCCGCCGCCCCTCGAAACCGGCGGCAGGAACCTCGCAACGGGCAACGACCCCGGACCCGTGCCGTCACGTAACTCGTTCGAGGCGGGCCCGCGAGGTTTGCGAGACTGGTGCGGTGAGCAGTGCACCCCCCGCCCCCCGCGTCATCGCCGTCGTCGGACCCACCGCGGCCGGAAAGTCCGATCTCGGCGTCTTCCTGGCCCAACGACTCGGCGGCGAGGTCGTCAACGCCGACTCCATGCAGCTCTACCGAGGGATGGACATCGGCACCGCCAAGCTGACGCCCGAGGAGCGCGGCGGCGTCCCGCACCACCTGCTGGACATATGGGACGTGACGGTCACGGCCTCGGTCGCCGAGTACCAGAGGCTCGCCCGCGCGCGGATCGACGCGCTGCTCGCCGAGGGGCGCTGGCCGATCCTGGTCGGCGGCTCCGGGCTGTACGTCCGCGGCGCCGTCGACAACCTGGAGTTCCCCGGCACCGACCCCGAGGTCCGGGCCCGCCTGGAGGAGGAACTCGTGCTGCGCGGCTCCGGCGCGCTGCACGCGCGGCTGGCCGCCGCCGACCCCGGGGCCGGACGGGCGATCCTGCCGAGCAACGGCCGCCGTATCGTCCGGGCGCTGGAGGTGATCGAGATCACCGGCCAGCCCTTCACCGCCAACCTCCCCGGCCACGACTCCGTCTACGACACCGTCCAGATCGGCGTCGACGTGGCCCGTCCCGAACTCGACGAGCGCATCGCCCGCCGGGTCGACCGGATGTGGGAGGCGGGCCTCGTCGACGAGGTGCGCGCACTGGAGGCGCAGGGCCTGCGAGAGGGGCGCACGGCGTCGCGCGCGCTCGGCTACCAGCAGGTGCTCGCGGCGCTCACCGGCGAGTGCACCGAGGCGGAAGCGCGGGCCGAGACGGTGCGCGCCACCAAGCGCTTCGCGCGCCGTCAGGATTCGTGGTTCAGGCGCGATCCCAGGGTGCACTGGTTGAGTGGGGCCTCGGCGGACCGCGCGGAACTTCCGGAGCTCGCGCTGGCGTTGCTCGAACGACCGGTCACAGCCTGATCACGTGATGGCATCGGGATGCGCCGCCGGTCATCGCGGCCTGCGGCGCCGTGCCATCATCGAGCTTCGATCGCAAGTGGAGTCCTGGTTGGGAGGGCGCGTGGCGATGGAGGCCGGCCCTCGCGACACCGCACAAAGTGCCGAGCATGTCACCACCGACGGTGGTGAAGCGGAACTGGGCGAGCACCGACTCAGCCCCGACGGACCGGACGAGATGCCGGGCGGTGTCACCGACGACGGCCCCGAGCCCGAGGAGATGTTCGCCGGCGGCCCGGAGGTCGAGGTCGAGCTGCGTCCGCAGCGCAGACTGCGCATCTGGCAGCTCGCGCCCATCGTGGCCCTGGCCGCGGTCGGCTCCCTGATGTTCGCCTTCCCGCTCGCCTTCGACTTCGGGGACAGCGGCGCCGTCGTCGCCATGCTGGGCCTGCTGATCTGCTCGTGCGCCGCCGGCTGGGGCATGATGGCCGCCCGCCGGGTCGGCTACACCTGGCCCGGCCTGCCGGCCCGCGGCTCCGCCCGCCGCCCGGACTGGCGCGTCGTCCTCGCCTACGCACTGCTGGTGGCCGTGGTGGCCGTCCTCGCCGTGTGGCGGGTGGCGCGGCTCCGCTAGCATCGCCCGTCGGCTCCGCCTGCGATCCCCTACCGGGAGCCGCTGCCGGTGCGACCGCGCAGACCACCCTGCGGCCCGTCCGTGAGGACTGTCGTACCGAACCCGTACGATCGAGGAATGAGCACGCGGATCGCCTTCCTCAAGGGGCACGGCACCGAGAACGACTTCGTGATCGTCCCGGACCCCGAGAACGCCCTCGACCTGTCCCCGGCCGCCGTCGCCGCCCTGTGCGACCGTCGCGCGGGCATCGGCGCCGACGGAGTGCTGCACGTCGTGCGGTCCGCCGCACACCCCGAGGCCAAGGCGATGGCCGCCGAGGCCGAGTGGTTCATGGACTACCGCAACGGCGACGGGTCCGTCGCGGAGATGTGCGGCAACGGCGTGCGCGTCTTCGCCCGCTACCTCCAGCACGCCGGTCATGTGGCCGAGGGGGACACCGCCGTCGCCACGCGCGGGGGCGTGAAGACGGTCCACATCGCCAAGAACGGTGACGTCACCGTCGGCATGGGCAGCGCGCTCCTGCCCGAAGGGGACGTCACGGTGAGCGTCGGCGAGCGCAGCTGGCCCGCGCGCAACGTCAACATGGGCAACCCGCACGCCGTCGCCTTCGTCGACGACCTCGCGCACGCCGGGGACCTGCTCGCCCCGCCGCCCTTCAGCCCGGCTGCCGCCTACCCGGACGGTGTGAACGTCGAGTTCGTGGTCGACCGCGGCCCTGGACACGTCGCCCTGCGCGTGCACGAGCGCGGCTCCGGCGAGACCCGCTCGTGCGGCACGGGCGCGTGCGCCGTCGCCGTGGCCGCCGCCCGGCGCGACGGCGCCGACCCCGCCGTCACCGGGATCCCGGCGACGTACACCGTCGACGTGCCCGGCGGACGCCTGCTCATCACCGAACGGCCGGACGGCGAGATCGAGATGACCGGCCCCGCCGTCATCGTCGCCGAGGGTGAGGTCGACGCCGAATGGCTGGAAAACGCGGCTCGCTGACCGTGTGAAACGCAAGCCCCGGTGTCGAGGACGCCAGGATCCAAGGGTCCCGGCTGCCACGACCGTTTGAATCCACGGCCGGTCCTGAAACGCCTGGCGCAAAACCGTAAACCTCTCGGCCATCGCTCGAATGGGTGATCCGTTTCACGCTCGGCGAGAGGCGGTCAGTCGGGCGCGATGGGCTCGGTAGCATCAAGCACCGGCACGGACGGGGGAACGTCGCCATCCCTGAGCCGTGTATGCCCTGGGGCCCCGTCCGCCGGTCCACGAGCCGGAGGTGCCCATGAGTGCGGAGGCCACGAACCCTGCGACCCCTGGCCCTGTAGTGCCTACAGCGCCTCGCAGGAAGGCCCGCCCCCGGATCGACCTGCGCCGACTCGGCCGGGCCGCGCTGCTCGGCCCCGCCGCGCGCGGCAGACTGCCCGACGCGATCGGCCATGTCGTCGAGGCCCACCGCGCCCACTACCCCGACGCGGACCTCGAACCCCTGCGCCGCGCCTACGTCCTGGCCGAGTCCTCGCACCGCGGCCAGATGCGCAAGAGCGGCGAGCCGTACATCACCCACCCGCTCGCCGTCACCCTGATCCTCGCCGAACTCGGCGCGGAGACCACCACCTTGACGGCCTCACTGCTCCACGACACCGTCGAGGACACCGACGTGACGCTCGATCAGGTGCGGGAACAGTTCGGCGAGGAAGTGCGTTATCTCGTCGACGGCGTCACGAAACTCGAGAAGGTCGACTACGGAGCGGCGGCCGAGCCCGAGACGTTCCGCAAGATGCTCGTCGCCACCGGCAGCGACGTCCGAGTGATGTCGATCAAACTCGCCGACCGGCTGCACAACATGCGCACCCTCGGCGTGATGCGCCCGGAGAAGCAGGCCCGTATCGCCAAGGTCACCCGGGACGTCCTCATCCCGCTCGCCGAACGCCTGGGCGTGCAGGCCCTCAAGACCGAACTGGAGGACCTGGTCTTCGCCATCCTCCACCCGGAGGAGTACGACCACACGCGCGAACTGATCGCCGAGAACGCGGCCCGCTCCGACGACCCCCTCGCGGAGATCGCCGACGAGGCCCGCGGGGTACTGCGCGACGCCGGCATCCAGGCCGAAGTCCTCATCCGCCCCCGGCACTTCGTCTCCGTCCACCGCGTCTCCCGCAAACGCGGACAGCTGCGCGGCTCCGACTTCGGCCGCCTGCTGGTGCTGGTCAACGAGGACGCGGACTGCTACGGCGTACTGGGCGAACTGCACACCTGCATGACGCCCGTCGTCTCGGAGTTCAAGGACTTCATCGCCGTACCGAAGTTCAATCTCTACCAGTCGCTGCACACCGCCGTCGCGCGCGCGGACGGCCAGGTCGCCGAAGTCCTCATCCGCACCCACCAGATGCACCGGGTCGCCGAGGCCGGTGTCGTCGCGCTCGGCAATCCCTACGCTCCTCCCGCGGAGGAGCTGAGCACCGGCGACGGTGAGCGTGCCGACCCCACGCGGCCCGGCTGGCTCTCCCGGCTCCTCGACTGGCAGGAGGCGGCGCCCGATCCCGACACCTTCTGGTCCACCCTGCGCGAGGACCTCGCCCAGGACCGCGAGATCACCGTGTTCCGCCCCGACGGCGGCACCCTGGGCCTGCCCGACGGCGCCACCTGCGTGGACGCCGCCTACGCCCAGTACGGCGAGGACGCGCACGCCTGCATCGGCGCCCGGGTCAACGGCCGTCTGGCGACCCTGAGCACCGTCCTTCGGGACGGCGACACCGTTCAGCTGCTGATGGGCCAGGACCCGGCCTCCGAGCCCTCCCGGGAGTGGCTGGAGCACGCGCACACCCCGGCCGCCCGGATCGCCATCCAACGCTGGCTGGCGACGCACCCGGCGGACAGCGAGGACGAGAGCGCGAGACAGACCGCGCAAGGCCGCGGCGAGGGCGGCACGGGCGCCCGGGACGGCGGCTGGCGGGACGTGGGCAGCGGCCGCATGACCCCCGGCGCCACCGCCGCGGCGCCCCCCGGACGCCCCCGGGGCGACGACGTCCTCGCGGACCGGCCCGGCGCCGTGGTACGGCTCGCCGGGTGCTGTACGCCCGTACCGCCGGACGAGATCACCGGCTTCGCCGTACGCGGCGGTGTGGTGACCGTGCACCGCGTGGAATGCGCGGGAGCGGCGCGCATGAAGAGCGGGGGGCGCCCGGAGATCGGCGTGCGCTGGGGGGATACCACCGCATGCCGGGTCACCCTGCTCGCCGAATCGTTCGGCCGCCCCCATCTGCTCGCCGACCTCACCGAGGCGATGGCCCTCGAAGGCGCCGAGATCGTCTCCGCCACCGTCGAACCACCCAGCCAGCAGCGGGTCCGCCACACCTACACCGTCGAGCTTCCCGACGCCGCCCACCTCCCCGCCCTGATGCGCGCGATGCGCAACGTGCCGGGCGTGTACGACGTGAGCCGGGCGCAACACCAGGCCCCCACCGCCTAGCCGCACGCCCAGGGCGCCCGGCGGCCGACCGCACGCCGCCCAGCAACCCGTTCGGGTGGGCCGGGCGCGCGTCGCCGTCGCGGGGCAGGTGCGCGCTGGTAGCGGTGGTGCATGCTGCTCACGCCCCGCATCCGGCGGTCCCGGCCCTCCGTCAAGAACGTCCGGCACCGCAAGGCGGCTCTCCTCGCCTCGGCCGTCTCCGTGTGCCTCCTCGCCGCGAGCGCCCCCGCCAAGCCCCTCGGCATCGGCGACCGGCTCTTCCCGTACCTCGGCAACCCGGGGTACGACGTGGCGTCGTACGACCTCTCCTTCACCTATCCCGGCACCAACGACAAGCCGCTCCAGGCCGTCACCACCATCAACGCGACCACCACCAGCGACCTGGACCGCGTCAACCTCGACTTCGCGCACGGCAAGGTCGAGTCCGTCGAGGTGGACGGCCGCCCCGCCGCCTTCGCCGGGGCGGGCGAGGACCTGGTCGTCACCCCGGACCGGCCGCTGCCCCGGGGCACCTGGATGCGCATCACCGTCCACCACACCAGCGACCCCGTCGCCGCCCCGGGCGAGGAGGGCGGCTGGGTGCGCACCTCCGACGGGCTCGCCATGGCCAACCAGGCCGACGCCGCCCACCTGGTGTTCCCGAGCAACGACCACCCCTCCGACAAGGCGATGTTCACCATCCGGGTCACCGCCCCGGACGACTACACGGTGGTGGCCAACGGCCTGCCGACCGGCAAGGTCCGCTCCGGCCGCTCGACCACCTGGACCTACCGCACCCGCCACCCCATGGCCACCGAACTCGCCCAGGTGTCCATCGGCCGCTCCGCCGTCCTGCACCGCGCCGGACCGCACGGGCTGCCCGTCCGCGACGTCGTCCCCAGCGCCGACCGCAAGGCCCTGGAACCCTGGCTGGCCAAGACCCCAGAGCAGATCGCCTGGATGGAGAGCAAGGTCGGCCCCTACCCCTTCGAGACGTACGGCGTGCTCATGGCACAGGCCGACACCGGCTTCGAACTCGAGACCCAGACGCTCTCCCTCTTCGAGAAGGACCTGTTCACCGAGCCCGCCTACCCCAAGTGGTACGTCGAGTCGATCATGGTGCACGAGCTGTCCCACCAGTGGTTCGGCGACAGTGTCAGCCCCCGCACCTGGTCCGACGTGTGGCTGAACGAGGGACACGCCACCTGGTACGAGCAGCTGTACGCCGAGGAGACGGCCCACAAGCCCATGGCGGACCGCATGAAGGCCGCCTACGCCGCCTCCGACGGATGGCGTGCCTCCGGCGGTCCGCCCGCCCTGCCCAAGGCACCCGCCCCCGGCCAGAAGATCAGCATCTTCCGGCCGAACGTCTACGACGGCGCCGCACTCGTGCTCTACGCGCTCCGCGAGGAGATCGGCAACACCGCCTTCGAGCGCCTGGAGAGGGCCTGGGTCAAGGAGCACCGGGACGGCAGCGCCACCACCGCCGACTACGTGCGCCTCGCGTCCACCGTCGCCGGCCGCGACCTGAGCGGGTTCTTCCAGAGCTGGCTGTACGGCGAGAAGACCCCGCCGATGCCCGGCCACCCCGACTGGAAGACGAAAACCCCTGCGCAGACGGCCCCCGCCCAGAAGGCCGCCGTGCAGAAGGCCGCCAAGTGAGCCGGCGGCCCCCGAATAACACGGTGACTGGACGGCCGGTCGCGTGGGAACATCTTCAGGTCGGCGTGGCACGGGATGCGGGAATCTCCCGGGGTACTCGTGCGTTGTCCTCTACGACCGCCGTACCGGATGCCCCCATCGACGTAAGGATCCAATGACCTCCTCTTCTTCCTTTTCCCAGGACACCAAGCGCCTCGCGCATGACTACCCCGAAGGTCTTCGGGCCGATGCCCTGATGGAAGAGGACGTCGCCTGGAGCCACGAGATCGACGGAGAGCGGGACGGCGATCAGTTCGACCGCTCCGAGCGCGCGGCCCTGCGCCGCGTGGCAGGCCTGTCCACCGAACTCGAGGACGTCACCGAGGTCGAGTACCGCCAGCTCCGCCTGGAGCGGGTCGTCCTCGTCGGCGTGTGGACCTCCGGGACCGTGCAGGACGCGGACAACTCCCTCGCGGAGCTGGCCGCCCTCGCGGAGACCGCCGGCGCGCTCGTGCTCGACGGCGTGACCCAGCGCCGGGACAAGCCCGACGCGGCCACCTACATCGGCTCCGGCAAGGCCAACGAGCTGCGTGACATCGTCCTCGAATCCGGGGCGGACACCGTCATCTGCGACGGTGAGCTGAGCCCCGGCCAGCTGATCCACCTTGAGGACGTCGTCAAGGTCAAGGTCATCGACCGTACGGCGCTGATCCTCGACATCTTCGCCCAGCACGCCAAGTCCCGTGAGGGCAAGGCGCAGGTCGCGCTCGCCCAGATGCAGTACATGCTGCCGAGGCTGCGCGGCTGGGGTCAGTCGCTGTCCCGGCAGATGGGCGGCGGCAAGGGCGGCGGACTCGCCACCCGTGGCCCCGGTGAGACCAAGATCGAGACGGACCGGCGACGGATCCGCGAGAAGATGGCGAAGATGCGCCGGGAGATCGCGGAGATGAAGACGGGCCGCGAGATCAAGCGCCAGGAACGCCGGCGCAACAAGGTGCCGTCCGTCGCCATCGCGGGCTACACCAACGCCGGAAAGTCCTCCCTGCTCAACCGCCTCACGGGGGCCGGCGTCCTGGTCGAGAACGCCCTGTTCGCGACCCTGGACCCGACCGTCCGCCGGGCGGAGACCCCGAGCGGCCGGCTGTACACGCTGGCCGACACCGTCGGCTTCGTCCGGCACCTGCCGCACCACCTGGTCGAGGCGTTCCGCTCCACCATGGAGGAGGTCGGCGACGCCGACCTGATCCTGCACGTGGTCGACGGCTCGCACCCGGTGCCGGAGGAGCAGCTCGCCGCCGTGCGCGAGGTGATCCGGGACGTCGGCGCCACCGACGTGCCCGAGATCGTCGTGATCAACAAGGCGGACGCGGCGGACCCGCTGGTCCTCCAGCGGCTGATGCGAGTCGAGAAGCGCTCCATCGCGGTCTCGGCCCGCACCGGCCAGGGCATCGAGGAACTGCTCGCGCTGGTCGACAACGAGCTGCCCCGCCCCTCGGTCGAGATCGAGGCGCTCGTGCCGTACACCCACGGCAAGCTGGTCGCCCGGGCCCACACCGAGGGCGAGGTGATCTCCGAGGAGCACACCGCGGAGGGCACGCTGCTCAAGGTGCGGGTCCACGAGGAACTGGCGGCCGACCTGGCGCCGTACACCCCGGCCCCGGCGGCCTGACCCGCAGCAACGCGAAGGCCCGCCACCCCTGGGTGGCGGGCCTTTCTGTGCGGGGTGACCGGACCGGATGGTCCGGTCACCCCGTGAAGCGTCGGCCGGACGCCGCGCCCGACGGCGGTCCTACCGTCCGGCGAACTTCTGGCTGACCGAGTCGTACACGCCCTTGGCCACCTCGCCCAGCCGCGGACCGGCCAGCCAGCCCGAGGTCACCGGGCCGATCGAGGTGTTCGACACGAGGGCCGGCTTGCCGTCCGAGCCCGTCTCCACCCAGCCGCCACCGGAGGAGCCACCCGTCATCGTGCAGCCGATCCGGTACATCGTCGGGTCCGCCTGGTTGACCGACAGTCGGCCCGGCTTGTCCTGGCACTGGTAGAGCAGACTGCCGTCGTACGGAGCCGCCGCCGGATACCCGCGCGCCATGAGGCTCTGCACCTTCGTGACGGCCGGAGCGCCGAAGTTCACCGGCAGCGCCGAACCGACCGTCTCCTCAAGGGACTTGGTCGTCCCACCCTGCTCGGGCGTCACATGGATCACCGCGTAGTCGTACGGGGCACCGTCGCCGCCCGTCTCGCCGCCCTTGTCGATCCACTGCTGTGAGGTCTGCGCCCCGTCGGCCCACCAGACGCCGTAGGGCGCGATCTGGGCCCGGCCGGCGGTCTGCAGCTGCCGGCTGGTCAGGCCCGCGTTGTTGTACGACGGCACGAAGGCGATGTTGCGGTACCAGCCGCCCTTCTTGCCGGCGTGCACACAGTGGCCCGCGGTCCAGATGAGATCGGACTTGCCGGGGTGCGCCGGGTCCTCGACGACCGTCGCCGAACAGACCATCGTCCCGCCGGGGGCGTCGAAGAACACCTTGCCGGACGTCGCCGCGCTGGCGTGGTACGGCGGCTGCAGCGCCTGCGCCTTGACCGCCGCCGGCGTCGGGTCGGTCACGCCCTGGTCACCGGAGATGTCGTTGTCGTTGACGCCCTTGTCCGGGTCGTTGGCGCCGCGCATGCGGTTGGGGTCCCACAGGCCCTTGATGATCGGGTTGATGAAGTCGTTGGCCTCGCGCAGCCAGTCGCGCTTGTTCCAGTTCTTCCAGGCGCCGTGCTTCCACTTGTCGACGTCGATCCCGTGCTCTTTGAGCTTCTTCCTGATGTCGTCCGGGATCTTGATCTTCCCGTCGCCGGTGCCGTCGCTGGTCGCGGAGGCGGTCGGCTTCGCGTCGGCGTTGCTGTCGCCGTTGCAGGCGGTGGCCGTGAACGCCAGCGCCGAGGCGAGGGCGACCGACGCCAGCACGGGGGAGGTTCGGCGAGACGCGCTCCTCCCTCGGCGAACGGTGAACGACGGTCGTATGGATCGCATGGTCTTGATTCCCCCTGCGGTAAAGGACTGGCGCGGCGGTCGCGAAGGACGGCACCACTCATGGAGAGTTCATGCCGGTTCGACGGCCGTCCTGGAACGGCATCACACACTATGCGGTCGCTGTGGGGGACTTCCGATGGAACGGCAACGGTTCCATCACGGCAAGGATCTTGAAGCAACCCGTAACCCGGTGGACGGTCCGGGGTTGGTAGCGGTGGGGGGACTGCTGCCTGTGCCCGGTCCCCGCGGAACAACTCGCCTCTGAACAGCGGGAGGACAGGGAGCCGTGGCCGTGACCGAGTCGATGGCTGGGAAGTCGGTGACCGACGAATCGGCGGCGGGAGCCAAGCGCGCGGCAGCGAGCGGGGCGCACGAGGGCATCCTGCGGCGCCAGTCGGCGCGCGAGTCCTCTGCGCGTACCTATGCGCGCGCCCTGCCCATCGTGCCGGTGCGGGCACGCGGGCTGACCATCGAGGGCGCCGACGGCCGCCGTTACCTCGACTGTCTCTCCGGCGCGGGCACCCTGGCCCTCGGGCACAACCACCCCGTCGTGCTGGAGGCCATCCGCAAGGTCCTCGACTCCGGCGCCCCGCTCTCCGTCCTGGACCTCGCGACCCCGGTCAAGGACGCCTTCATCACCGAGCTGTTCCGTACCCTGCCGCCCGGCCTCGCCGACCGCGCACGGGTCCAGTTCTGCGGACCGGCGGGCACCGACGCGGTGGAGGCCGCGTTCAAACTGGTCCGGGCCGCCACCGGGCGCACCGGAATCCTCGCCTTCACCGGCGCCTACCACGGGATGACCAGCGGCGCCCTGGCCGCCTCCGGCGGTGCCGGTGACGTACGGGTCGCCCGGCTGCCCTACCCGCAGGACTACCGCTGCCCCTTCGGCGTCGGCGGCCCGCCCGGCGCCGAACTCTCCGCCCGCTGGACCGAGTCCCTCCTCGACGACCCCAAGTCGGGCGTCCCGTTGCCCGCCGGAATGATCCTCGAACCCGTCCAGGGGGAGGGCGGAGTGATCCCCGCGCCGGACGACTGGATGCGGCGGATGCGGCAGATCACCGCCGCGCGGTCCATCCCGCTGATCGCCGACGAGATCCAGACCGGGGTCGGACGGACCGGCGCCTTCTGGGCCGTCGAGCACAGTGGTGTCACGCCCGACGTGATGGTCCTGTCCAAGGCCACCGGCGGCAGCCTCCCGCTGGCCGTCGTCGTCTACCGCGACGATCTCGACGTCTGGGAGCCCGGTGCCCACGCGGGCACCTTCCGCGGCAACCAGCTCGCCATGGCCGCGGGCACCGCCACCCTCGCCCACGTCCGCGAGAACGCTCTCGCCGAGCGCGCGGCTCACCTCGGCGCCCGGATGCTGGCCCAACTGCGCGACCTTCAGCGGGAGTTCGCGTGCGTGGGCGAGGTCAGGGGGCGGGGACTGATGATCGGGGTCGAGCTGGTGGACCCGGAGACGGAGCCAGGCGAAAGGAAGACGGGCCAAGGCGACCGGGGCACCGTGGCACCGGGCCAAGAGGAGACGGGCCAAGAGGAGCCGGGCGGGAGCGAGTGGGGCCACGGGGGGCCGGACGTCCGGCTCGGACGGATGACCGCAGCGGGCCCGGTCCGCGCGCCCCGCCCCGCCGCCCCGGACCTCGCCGCCGCCGTCCAGCGCGAGTGCCTGCGTCGCGGCCTGATCGTGGAACTCGGCGGTCGCCACGCGGGGGTCGTACGTCTGCTCCCTCCGCTGACGATCAGCGACGAGCAGGCAGCGGCCGTACTGGACCGCCTGGCCGACGCCGTGGCAGCCGTCGCCCGCCACCGGGGAAGCCACGGGGGCCAGCACTGACCGGACGACGGCCCGAAGTACCACCCGTACGAACCCCCGAGGAAGCCTCTTGAGCGCCAGCCCCACCCCCAACGGCCCTTCCCACACCCCTGACGACCAGGGAGACAACGGCGCCGCCCACGCCTCGCCGCGCCCGGCGGCCGAGTCGGTCCCCCAGCAGAGGAGCCTGACCACACGAGCGGCGAGGCCACGTGGAGACGCCGGCGACCTCCCGGAACATCCCGACCCCCACGACCCCCGCACAGCGGCCCAGGCCGCCGCGGTGGAGAACCTGCTGCGCTGCTGGGTCCGCGAGATCGGCCTCACCGCAGCCGACGGCGGCATCCTCCGCATCCCGCTGCCCGCCAGCGGTACGGCCCTGCTCGCGCCCGTCGACCACTGGTCCCCGACGGGCTGGCACCGCTTCGGCCCCCCTCGGCTGGCCGACGCCCCCGCCGGCGCCCCACCGGTCGACGCGGTCACCCTCGCCGCACTGCTCACTCGCGAGACACACACGGGCACCCCCGACGCTCCGGCCGCCACCCTCTCCTCCGACGCGGGCGACCTCGTCGCCAGGGTCGCCGACTCCCTGCGCCGCACCGTCACCTTCATCAGTCACCGCCTCGAACACCCCGCCGACGGACCGGACCTCTTCCTCGCCGCCGAACAGGCCCTCCTCCTCGGACACCCCCACCACCCGACCCCGAAGAGCCGCGAGGGCCTGACCGAGGCCGAAGCCCGGCTGTACTCACCGGAGCTGCGCGGCTCCTTCCCCCTGCACTGGATGGCCGTCGCCTCCTCACTCCTCGCCACCGACTCGGCCTGGACCGAACGAGGCCGTCCGCTCCCCGCCGCCCACCTCACCGAGCGCCTCGCCGACACCGCCCTGCCGCTGCCCGACGGATACGCCGCCCTTCCCCTGCACCCCTGGCAGGCACGCGACGTGCGGCACCGCGAACAGACCGCCCTCCTCCTCGACTCAGGCCTCCTGCGCGACCTCGGCCCTGCCGGCTCCCCCTGGCACCCCACCTCCTCCGTCCGTACCGTCCACCGATCCGGTGCCCCCGCCATGCTCAAGCTCTCACTGGGCCTGCGGATCACCAACTCCCGCCGCGACAACCTCCGCAAGGAGCTGCATCGCGGCGTCGAGGTACACCGCCTCCTGCGCGGCGGCCTCGCCAAGCAGTGGCAGGCCGCGCACCCCGGCTTCGACATCGTCCGCGACCCGGCCTGGCTCGCCGTCGACGACCCCGACGGGCTGCCCGTGCCCGGACTCGACGTGATGATCAGGCACAACCCGTTCACGCCGGGCGACGACGTCGCCTGCGTCGCCGGACTGGTCTCGCCCCGCCCCCTCGCCCAGCCGGACACCTCCCGGCTGTCCCAGTTGGTGACACGGCTCGCCGCGAGCACCGGCCGGCCCCTCGGCGCCGTCGCCGCGGAGTGGTTCCTGCGCTACCTCGAACACGTCGTACGTCCCGTGCTGTGGCTGGACAGCGAGGTCGGCATCGCCCTGGAGGCCCACCAGCAGAACACGCTGCTCCTGCTGGACGGCGACGGCTGGCCCGCCGGGGGGCGCTACCGCGACAACCAGGGCTACTACTTCCGCGAGTCCCGACGCGCCGAACTCGACGCCCGGCAGCCCGGTATCGGCGAGCACAGCGACAGCTTCGTCGGCGACGACGTCACAGACGAACGCTTCGTCTACTACCTCGCCGTCAACAACGTGCTGGGCCTGATCGGTGCCTTCGGCTACCAGCGACTCGCCGACGAGTACCTGCTGCTCGCCGCCTTCCGCCGCTTCCTCACCGAGGTCGCCTCGGGCCCCGCCGCGCTGCGCACCTCCCTGCCCGGCCGCCTGCTCGACTCACCCGTCCTGCGCTGCAAGGCCAACCTGCTCACCCGGCTGCACGGCCTCGACGAACTCGTCGGCCCGGTCGACACCCAGTCCGTCTACGTCACCATCGCCAACCCCCTCCACTCCTGAACCGCACCGCACCGACTTCATCCACTCCGAGGAACATGACACCCCTCGCCTCCTGAGAGGAGCCCACCGTGCCTCCCATCGACGCGAGCGCCGACACCGGCGCCGTCCCCGTCCACCCGGGCCGCCCCGGACCCGGCGGAGACGCCGGAGAGAGCGGAGACAACGGAGACAACGGAGACAACGGGGACTGCGAGGACACACTGGACCTCCGGCTGCCGGACGAGTTCGTCACCCTCCTCGCCGGGGGGACAGCCCACGCGGACAGGACTGACGACCTGCTCGACCACGTCGGCGCCTGGGGACCGACCATCACCCCCGTCGGACCGTTCCACCTGGTACCCGTGCGCGTCGGCCGGGACCTTCCGCTCGTCCACCGATGGATGAACGACCCGGCCGTGGCCGCTTACTGGGACCTCGGGGGCTCCCCGGCCCGGACGGAAGAGCATCTGCGGTCCCAGTGCGAGGGCGACGGGCGCAGCGTCCCGTGTCTCGGTGTGCTGGACGGCACCCCGATGAGTTACTGGGAGATCTACCGGGCAGACCTCGATCCGCTGGCCCGCCACTATCCGGCGCGTCCGCACGACACGGGCGTGCACCTCCTCATCGGGGATGCCGCGGACCGAGCACGGGGTCTGGGCTCCGCCCTGCTCAGAGCCGTGGCCGACCTCGCCCTGGACCGACGCCCCGCCTGCGCGCGCATCGTCGCCGAACCCGACCTTCACAACACCCCCTCCCTTGCCGCTTTCCTGAGCGCGGGCTTCCGGTACGCCGCCGAGGTCGACCTGCCCGCCAAGCGGGCCGCCCTCATGATCAGGGACCGGTCCCTACGTCATCTGATGTAACGCTGCGTGACGTAGCGCTCACATGGGGAACGCGGGACGGGCCGGCGTGGTTCCCGCCCGGTCCGAAAGATTTCCGGGCCCCGCCGAGCGGGCGCGGCCGAGGCCCGCCCGTCCCCAGCGGCGCTCCGCCCTGGTCCGCCGCACCGCCCTCCGCCCCACGCCCGCCCCAGCCGAGGAGCCCTGGCAGTGAACCCACCCCTCGTCCCCGTCGTGATCGCCCGTTTGTCGGTGCCGGGCCGTAGGGTGGTCGGGCTATGACGAAGCCCTCACTCCCCGAACTCCTGCATGCCGCTGTCGCAGCCGTCGGCGGCACGGAGCGCCCCGGCCAGGTGACCATGGCCGAATCGGTCGCCGAGGCGATCGACGACGGATCCCACCTGCTGGTCCAGGCCGGCACCGGCACCGGAAAGTCGCTCGGCTATCTCGTGCCCGCGCTCGCGCACGGGGAGCGCGTCGTCGTCGCGACGGCCACCCTCGCCCTGCAGCGCCAGCTAGTGGAGCGCGACCTGCCGCGCACGGTCGACGCCCTGCATCCCCTGCTGCGCCGCCGCCCGGAGTTCGCGATGCTCAAGGGCAGGTCCAACTACCTGTGTCTGCACCGCCTCCACGAGGGTGTGCCGCAGGACGAGGAGGAGGGCCTCTTCGACCAGTTCGAGGCCGCGGCACCCACCAGCAAGCTGGGCCAGGACCTGCTGCGGATGCGCGACTGGGCCGACGAGACCGAGACCGGCGACCGAGACGACCTCACGCCCGGCGTCTCCGACCGCGCATGGGCCCAGGTGTCGGTGTCCTCCCGCGAGTGCCTGGGCGCGTCCAAGTGCGCGTACGGTGCCGAGTGCTTCGCCGAGATGGCCCGCGAGCGTGCCAAGCTCGCCGAGGTCGTCGTCACCAACCACGCCCTGCTGGCGATCGACGCCATCGAAGGCGCCCCCGTGCTCCCGCAGCACGAGGTGCTCATTGTGGACGAGGCGCACGAACTGGTCTCCCGGGTGACCGGTGTGGCCACCGGCGAACTCACCCCCGGCCAGGTCAACCGGGCGGTGCGCCGCTCCGCCAAGCTCGTCAACGAGAAGGCCGCCGACCAGCTCCAGACCGCCGCCGAGGGCTTCGAGCGCCTGATGGAACTGGCCCTGCCGGGCCGCCTGGAGGAGATCCCGGAGGACCTCGCCTACGCCCTGATGGCGCTGCGGGACGCCGCCCGCACCGTCATCTCCGCGATCGGTGCGACCCGCGACAAGTCGGTCCAGGACGAGGACGCGGTCCGCAAGCAGGCCCTCGCCTCGGTGGAGACCGTGCACGACGTGGCGGAGCGGATCGTGAACGGCTCCGAGTGGGACGTCGTCTGGTACGAACGCCACGACCGCTTCGGGGCCTCGCTGCGGGTGGCTCCCATGTCCGTCTCGGGGCTGCTCAGGGAGAAGCTCTTCGCGGACCGCTCGGTGGTCCTCACCTCGGCGACTCTCAAGCTGGGCGGTGACTTCAACGGTGTCGGCGCCTCACTGGGGCTCGCCCCCGAGGGCACGGAGGGCGAGGACCTGCCGAAGTGGAAGGGCGTCGACGTCGGCTCACCCTTCGACTACCGCAAGCAGGGCATCCTCTACGTCGCCAAGCACCTCTCGCGTCCCGCGCGGGACGGTGACCGCACCGACATGCTCGACGAGCTGACCGAACTGATCCAGTCGGCCGGCGGCCGTACGCTCGGCCTGTTCTCCTCCATGCGAGCCGCTCAGCTCGCCGCCGAGGAACTGCGCTCGAGGATCCCTGAGTTCCCGATCCTGCTGCAGGGCGAGGAGACCCTGGGCGAGCTGATCAAGAACTTCGCGGCCGACCCCGCCACCTGCCTGTTCGGCACGCTGTCGCTGTGGCAGGGCGTCGACGTCCCCGGTCCGAGCTGCCAACTGGTCGTCATGGACAAGATCCCGTTCCCGCGCCCGGACGACCCGCTGATGAGCGCCCGCCAGAAGGCGGTGGAGGAAGCGGGCGGCAACGGCTTCATGGCGGTGGCAGCGACCCATGCCGCGCTCCTCATGGCGCAGGGCGCCGGCCGTCTCGTACGGGCCTCGGGGGACCGGGGTGTGGTCGCCGTACTGGACCAGCGCCTGGCCACCGCGCGGTACGGCGGTTATCTGAAGGCGTCGCTGCCCGACTTCTGGTTCACGACGGACCGGAACCAGGTGCGCAAGTCGCTCGCGGCGATCGATGCCGTCGCCAAGCAGGCCGAGACGGAGTGATCCAAGGGGTGGCCCGTCCCGTGCCGCCCCTGCCCGTCCTCGCGAGCGCACCCCTTGCGGACAGAGCAGGGCCCCGGAACCGGCGCAGGGGTTCCGGGGCCCGGTCAGGGAGCGAGCCCGTCCGGCTCGCCCGCCGCGGCGGTCACACGCGTCGCAGCACCGCGACGACCTTGCCCAGAATGGTCGCGTCGTCGCCGGGGATCGGCTCGTAGGCCGCGTTGTGGGGGAGGAGCCAGACGTGGCCGTCCTCGCGCTTGAAGCGCTTGACCGTGGCCTCGCCGTCGAGCATCGCGGCCACGATGTCGCCGTTCTCGGCGACCGGCTGGCGGCGGACGGTGACCCAGTCGCCGTCGCAGATCGCGGCTTCGATCATGGAATCACCGACGACCTTGAGGACGAACAGCTCGCCGTCACCGACCAGCTGCCGGGGGAGGGGGAAGACGTCCTCGACCGACTCCTCGGCGAGGATCGGGCCACCGGCGGCGATCCGGCCGACCAGCGGCACGTACGACGCGGCCGGCTTCCCCGCGGTGTCGGTGGGCTGCACCGTCACCGCCTGGTCGGAGCCACGCACCTCGTACGCGCGCGGGCGGTGCGGGTCGCGGCGCAGGAAGCCCTTGCGCTCCAGCGCCATCAGTTGGTGCGCCACCGAGGAAGTGCTGGAGAGGCCGACGGCCTGACCGATCTCCCTCATGGACGGCGGGTAACCGCGCCGTTGCACCGAGTCCCTGATGACCTCGATCACCCGGCGTTGCCGGTCGGTCAGCCCCGAGCTGTCCGCCCGGATGCCTGGAGGTCGCCCAGGCAGGGAGCGCTTGTGCCCCTCGGGATTCGTGGCTTCGTTCATCGCATGTACCGGCTCGACTCGGCCCTGGGAGCGGTCCTGGGCAGTGATGGTGGCACTGTCTGCGGTGGTGGTCACGTCGGCCCCTCTCGATGGTCTCCCTGCTGGACAACGGTAGTTGCTTTCGAAAGGTTGCGCCAAACACACGTTCGAGTGAAAAACCGTGGTTCACCTGGCGTGAGCATGTGTCTGGGTGTATGGCTAACGCGGTACCTGGCGGACAAAAGGGCTCATTGTCGTACTCTTCGCCGCCGGGGTGCTGACCTCGTGGGTCGCGCGCCCAGTCTGCCATCCGGAACCCCGGCGACCGGGATCCGGGCCCTCTTCTTGCCGGAGTCCTACGTGTCCTCCGCGCGGCGCCCACGGTATCTCCGCGAGCGCCACTTGGGTACGCACGCGCGCGTGCGGGTTTCGCGTCGGCGACATGGCCCTTGTGCTGCGGCTTTACGCGCATGCGACACGCGTGGACTGTCGATGTATCAGCCAATCCCTACATGTAGTGCTTGGATTGCTACAGCAGCCCACAAGTTGTGGTCCCCCGGGTCTCCGGAGCCTCCGCGATCGCCTATGCTTGGGGCTGCTTCGAGGGGCCCATGTGGTCCGGCGAGGCTGTTGAGTCTGCTGTGAGGAGGGTTGGAGATCATGCACTGCCCCTTCTGCAGGCACCCCGACAGCCGTGTGGTCGACAGTCGTACGACCGACGACGGCACGTCGATCCGCAGGCGCCGCCAGTGCCCTGACTGCTCCCGTCGTTTCACGACCGTGGAGACGTGCTCGCTCATGGTGGTCAAGCGGTCCGGAGTCACCGAGCCGTTCAGCCGTACCAAGGTCATCAACGGCGTGCGCAAGGCATGCCAGGGACGGCCTGTCACCGAGGACGCGCTCGCCCAGCTCGGCCAGCGGGTCGAGGAGGCGGTGCGGGCCACCGGAAGCGCCGAGCTGACCACCCATGACGTGGGGCTGGCCATACTCGGCCCGTTGCAGGAACTGGACCTCGTCGCCTATCTGCGATTCGCCTCCGTCTACCGGGCCTTCGACTCGCTCGACGACTTCGAGGCCGCGATCGCGGAACTGAGGCAGACGACACGGCGGCCCGCCGCGGACGACGACGCGGGGGGCCCGGAGGACGCCCGCGGGCCCGGAGGAACCACTCAGGTTCCCGAGCCCGCCCACGCCGCCGACTGACCGGCGGGCTGGAAACCGGGCGGATGACCCGGTTCCGGCCGGAAGGCGGCGATCGAAGGCCTGTTGCGGGCGGCAGCGTGAGGGTGCCCGCAGCACAAGACAGAACACCGTGTCACGGGAACATCGTGGCACTTCAGGGCGTTTTCGCCCGTACCAGGGAGGCGGCATGACAGAGACGGCGAGCGGTCCGGCACGAGGTTCCCGAGCCAAGGGCACCAAGGCCACCAAGGGGCTGCGTATCGAGCGCGTCCACACCACCCCCGGCGTGCACCCGTACGACGAGGTGAGCTGGGAGCGCCGTGACGTCGTCATGACCAACTGGCGCGACGGCTCGATCAACTTCGAGCAGCGTGGCGTCGAGTTCCCCGACTTCTGGTCGGTGAACGCGGTCAACATCGTCACCAGCAAGTACTTCCGCGGTGCCGTCGGCACCCCGCAGCGCGAGACCGGCCTCAAGCAGCTGATCGACCGCATCGTGAAGACGTACCGGAAGGCCGGGGAGGACTACAGCTACTTCGCCTCGCCCGCCGACGCCGAGATCTTCGAGCACGAGCTGGCGTACGCCCTCCTGCACCAGATCTTCAGCTTCAACAGCCCCGTCTGGTTCAACGTCGGCACCCCGCAGCCCCAGCAGGTCTCCGCCTGTTTCATCCTGTCCGTCGACGACTCCATGGAGTCGATCCTCGACTGGTACAAGGAAGAGGGCATGATCTTCAAGGGCGGCTCCGGCGCCGGCCTGAACCTCTCCCGCATCCGCTCCTCCAAGGAACTGCTCTCCTCCGGCGGCAACGCCTCCGGCCCCGTCTCCTTCATGCGCGGCGCCGACGCCTCCGCCGGCACCATCAAGTCCGGTGGCGCCACCCGTCGGGCCGCCAAGATGGTCATCCTGGACGTCGACCACCCCGACGTCGAGGACTTCATCGAGACGAAGGTCAAGGAAGAGGAGAAGATCCGCGCCCTGCGTGACGCGGGCTTCGACATGGACCTGGGCGGCGACGACATCACGTCCGTCCAGTACCAGAACGCCAACAACTCGGTCCGCGTGAACGACGAGTTCATGAAGGCGGTCGAGCGGGGAGGCAAGTTCGGCCTGCGCGCGCGGATGACCGGCGAGGTCATCGAGGAGGTCGACGCCAAGTCCCTCTTCCGCAAGATGGCCGAGGCCGCCTGGGCGTGTGCCGACCCGGGCATCCAGTACGACGACACGATCAACCACTGGCACACGTGTCCGGAGTCCGGCCGTATCAACGGCTCGAACCCCTGCAGCGAGTACATGCACCTGGACAACACGTCCTGCAACCTCGCCTCGCTGAACCTGATGAAGTTCCTCAAGGACGATGGCAAGGGCCACCAGTCCTTCGACGCCGAGCGCTTCGCCAAGGTCGTCGAGCTGGTCATCACCGCGATGGACATCTCGATCTGCTTCGCGGACTTCCCGACCCAGAAGATCGGCGAGAACACGCGCGCCTTCCGCCAGCTCGGCATCGGCTACGCCAACCTCGGTGCCCTGCTGATGGCGACCGGCCACGCCTACGACTCCGACGGCGGCCGTGCCCTCGCCGGTGCCGTCACCTCCCTGATGACCGGTACGGCGTACCGGCGCTCCGCCGAGCTGGCCGCGGTCGTCGGCCCGTACGACGGCTACGCCCGCAACGCCGACGCGCACAACCGGGTCATGAAGCAGCACGCCGACGCCAACGCCGTGGCCGTCCGCATGGACGACCTGGACACCCCGGTCTGGGCCGCCGCCACGGAGGCCTGGCAGGACGTGCTGCGCCTTGGTGAGAAGAACGGTTTCCGTAACTCCCAGGCGTCCGTCATCGCCCCGACCGGCACCATCGGTCTGGCGATGTCCTGCGACACCACCGGCCTGGAGCCCGATCTCGCCCTGGTCAAGTTCAAGAAGCTGGTCGGCGGCGGCTCGATGCAGATCGTCAACGGCACCGTCCCGCAGGCCCTGCGCCGCCTGGGCTACCAGGAGGAGCAGATCGAGGCGATCGTCGCCCACATCGCCGAGCACGGCAATGTCGTCGACGCCCCGGGCCTCAAGCACGAGCACTACGAGGTGTTCGACTGCGCCATGGGCGAGCGCTCCATCTCCGCGATGGGTCACGTCCGCATGATGGCCGCGATCCAGCCGTGGATCTCCGGAGCCCTGTCCAAGACGGTCAACATGCCGGAGTCGGCGACCGTCGAGGAGGTCGAGGAGATCTACTTCGAGGCCTGGAAGATGGGCATCAAGGCCCTGGCGATCTACCGCGACAACTGCAAGGTCGGCCAGCCGCTCTCCGCCAAGACCAAGGAGAAGGAGAAGTCCGCGACCGACGCTGTCACGGAGAAGGCCGAGGCGACCATCCGCGAGACGGTCGAGAAGGTCGTCGAGTACCGCCCGGTCCGCAAGCGCCTGCCCAAGGGACGTCCCGGCATCACCACCTCCTTCACCGTCGGCGGCGCCGAGGGCTACATGACCGCCAACTCCTACCCGGACGACGGTCTCGGCGAGGTCTTCCTGAAGATGTCCAAGCAGGGCTCCACCCTCGCGGGCATGATGGACGCCTTCTCCATCGCGGTCTCCGTCGGCCTCCAGTACGGAGTCCCGCTGGAGACGTACGTCTCGAAGTTCACCAACATGCGCTTCGAGCCCGCCGGCATGACGGACGACCCGGACGTGCGGATGGCGCAGTCGATCGTCGACTACATCTTCCGCCGCCTGGCGCTCGACTTCCTGCCCTTCGAGACGCGCTCCGCGCTCGGCATCCACTCCGCCGAGGAGCGCCAGCGTCACCTGGAGACCGGTTCGTACGAGCAGTCCATCGAGGATGACGAGGTCGACGTGGAGGGGTTGGCCCAGTCGGCGCCTCGTCAGACCGACCTGAAGGCCGTCGCCGCCCCCAAGGCCGAGGCCGAGGCCGCCGAGCCCGCCCCGAAGCAGGTCCACACCAGCGCCGAGCTGGTGGAGATGCAGCTGGGCATCCAGGCCGACGCCCCGCTGTGCTTCTCCTGCGGTACGAAGATGCAGCGCGCCGGTTCCTGCTACATCTGCGAGGGCTGCGGCTCGACGAGCGGCTGCAGCTGAGGACGGGCACTCTGAAGTAGCTCCCTGACGTAAGGGGCGCCGGCCATGGGCCGGCGCCCCTTACGCGCTGGTCGTCCGCAGGCGCTGATCCCGCGTACGTTCGGGCTCAGCGCTGGTGCGCCCGGCCCATGACCCGGGTGAAGTCCGCGGGATCCTCCTCGAAGCCGTGGAGACCGGGATGGAAGTTCCAGCCGCCGGACTCGTCGCGCACGAACTCCGCCACCGTCGCCGCCGTCGCCCCGAGGACCGAGCCGAAGTCGTGCTGCGCCAGCACGGTGTAGCCCTCCCGGATCCGCACGGCCGGGTTCAGCACGCTCACGAACGTCCGGTGCTCGGAGCCCTGCTGGATGACGACCCCGACCACCACGCGCGCGTACCTCTCGGAGAGCCGGTCGAGTTCGAGCGTCATGACCTCGTCCCAGCCGAAGCCCTTGCCGTCCGTGCTGTCCCGGTTGAGGAAGATGGTGCCGTCCGGCGAACGGCTGTCGAAATGCACCAGATAGGCCGGAGCTCCGTACTCGTCGCCCGTCACGAACGTCGCCGCGACGATGTCCAGATCCGTGGGCGGCCGGCCCGCAGGACTCGGGTCCCACTGCAACGCGACCTCGGCCTTGCGGATCCCCTTGCTGAAGGTGTTCACCAGACCTTCCCTCCCCCCTAGAGGTCCCTCTGCGTCAACTCCCTGGAAGTCAGGGCGCTTTGTCCATCGTGCCACGCGCGCGGGGGCGCGTGCGCGGGCGATCTCCGCTGGAGCGTGACCGACGCCACGTCCTGTGGCCTTACGATGGCGCGGTGCTGGTCAAGTGGATTCGCTGCACCGTGGTGGACCGCCGCGGCTTCGAGCGGGGGCAGCGGAAGTGGGCGGGGCTTCTGGGGGAGCCGGGATTTCGGGGACAGGGCGGGGGATGGAGCCGGCAGCGGCCCGGCGTGGCGCACATCTTCGCGTTCTGGGAGAGCCGTGCCTTCTACGACTCGTTCATGGCCCGGTCCCACGACCGTCTGGCGGCGTCGCAGTCCGGCACCTTCAAGGACAGCCAGGCCAAGCTCTTCGAGTACCGCTTCGACGTGAAAACCGGCTTCGAACCCCGCTTCACCGACACCGACCTGATCCGCGTCGCCCTCTGCCGCATCCACGAGGAGCGGGTCGAGCACTTCACCCTGATGCAGGAGAAGGTCTGGAACCCCGCGATGGCCGGATCGCCCGGCATGATCCGCGGCATGTTCGGCGAGGCGCCCGAGCAGGAGTTCCTGGTCCTGTCGATGTGGCGGTCGGCCGCCGAGCACGGCAAGTACCGCACCGAGCGTGTGGAACGTCTCGCGCTGCGTGCACAGATCGAGGCGGACGTGGCCGCCCTGTCGGGGGATATCGTCGATCTGGAGCCGACCTGGACGGTTTGAAATCCAAATGCTCGAATCGTGTGGCAGGGCGACGTGCCGCGTGCGGGATTCGTGTGACCTACGCTGTATGGAGCCCATACGAGTGCTCGTCTGTCCGCCACTCGATCTAGGGTCTTGGCATGGCACGACCACGGCGCATCGTCCTTGTCCGGCACGGCGAGTCAACGGGCAATGTTGATGACTCCGTGTACGAGCGGGAGCCCGACCACGCTCTCGCACTGACCGAACGCGGCTGGCGACAGGCGGAGGAGACCGGTAAGACGATCCGGGAGATCTTCGGCCAGGAACGCGTGAGCGTGTACGTCTCCCCGTACCGACGTACGCACGAGACGTTCCGCGCCTTCCATCTCGACCCGGATCTCATACGCGTCCGCGAGGAGCCCCGGCTGCGCGAGCAGGACTGGGGCAACTGGCAGGACCGCGACGACGTACGTCTGCAGAAGACGTACCGGGACGCGTACGGCCACTTCTTCTTCCGCTTCCCGCAGGGGGAGTCCGGCGCCGACGTCTACGACCGGGTCGGCGGCTTCCTGGAGAGCCTGTTCCGCAGTTTCGAGGCCCCCGACCATCCGCCCAACGTCCTGCTGGTGACCCACGGGCTGGCGATGCGGCTGTTCTGCATGCGCTGGTTCCACTGGACGGTCGCGGAGTTCGAGTCGCTGTCGAACCCGGGGAACGCCGAGATGCGGATGCTCGTTCTCGGAGACGACGGCAAGTACACACTCGACCGGCCCTTCGAACAGTGGCGGGAGCCGATGCCGCACTGGATCACCGGATAGAGTGGCAGGGCGATGACCGCTGACTCCTCTCCCCTCGGGCGCCTGGACCGCGCCCTGTCGAGCCTGCGCGGGCTCGCGGTCGGGGACGCCCTGGGCTCACAGTTCTTCGTCCCCGCGCACCACCCGCTGCTGAAGCGGCGCGAGCTTCCGCCGGCTCCCTGGCAATGGACGGACGACACGGAGATGGCCTGCTCGGTCGTCGCCGTGCTCGCCGCCCACCATCGCGTCGACCAGGACGCGCTGGCCCGTTCCTTCGCCGATCACCATGACTTCGACCGGGGGTACGGCCCGGCGGTCAACCGGCTCCTCCGCCTCGTCCGGGAGGGTGGCGACTGGCGCGAGCTGGCCTCCGCGCTCTTCAACGGCCAGGGATCCTGGGGCAACGGCGCGGCCATGCGGGTCGCCCCACTGGGCGCCTGGTACGCGGACGATCCGGAGCAGGCGACGCACCAGGCGGAGATCTCGGCCTATCCCACGCACCAGCATCGTGAGGCCGTGGTCGGCGCCATGGCCGTCGCCGCGGCGGCCGCCCTGGCGGCCGCCCCCGGCGGGCCGCCCAGTCCCGAGGCGCTTCTCGACGGCGTCGTCGCGCTGGTGCCCAAGAGCGCGGTCGGCGCGGGACTGCGGCGCGCCCGGGACATGCTCGACTACGGCGATGCGGGCACGGTGGCGGCCGTCCTCGGCTGCGGACGTCGTACGACCGCCCATGACACGGTCCCCTTCGCCCTCTGGTCGGCCGCACGGGCCCTCGGCGACTACGAGACGGCGTTCTGGACCACCGCCCAGGTGGGCGGTGACGTGGACACGACCTGCGCGATCGTGGGCGGGGTGCTCGCCTCGGGCAAGGCGGGGGCGCCAGCCGCCGAGTGGGTGCGGCGGACCGAGGCGCTTCCGCAGTGGGTGCCGACGACCGCCTGACCGGCTCCTGGAACACTCCGTGCTCGCCGGGAACTCTGTGTGACCGTTCGGCGTTCCTCCTGTAACCGCTCAGCGTGGCGTGGCTCGCCGGGCGGCGGGGAGACGGCGGTCGCGGGGGTGTCGGATGGCGTTGGTGCTGGTTCTGGTGGTGATGTCGTCGGCTTCGTCCTTGGCCAAGGCCGCCTTGGCCCGGGTGGCCGTGGTGCGCGGGGCCGCGACGGACCGGACCGTGGTGTCGGCAGCGTCTGCGCGCGTGCGCGTCGTCGGCATGCGGATGGCCGGACGTTCTCTCCCGTCCTTCGGTCACTGGGAGCGGTCCGGCCATCCGTGGTCAGGCGCGTACTCGGCCCGGTCAGCCGATGGCCGGGCCCGCCGTGCCGGCGAGTGCTTCGAGGTCGCTCTTGCGGACCTTGATCACCAGCCAGGCGGTGAGCAGGGCCAGGGCGGCCATCGCGGCAGCGGGGACGAAGGCCGTGGAGATGCCGTGGGCGAGCACTTCATGGCCCCACGGGGTCGGCAGTTGGTGCGTCTTGGCGAACTGCGCCTTCTGCTCCGGCGAGCCGCCGGCGACGAACTTCGGCAGTTGCTTCTTGGCCTCGTCCTTGCTGGCCGTGCCGAAGACGGTGGTCAGAATGGACAGGCCCAGCGAACCGCCGACCTGTTGCGTGGCGTTGAGCAGGCCGGAAGCCGCACCGGCCTCGTGCTGGGCGACACCGGAGACCGCCGTGACGGTCGCCGTGACGAAGTTGAGGCCCATCCCGAAGCCGAACACCACCATCGGACCCAGGACTCCGCCGAGATACGAGCTGTCGGGGGTGATGAACGTCTGCCAGACGAGCCCTGCCACCACGAGCGCCGAGCCGGCCATCATGAACGGCTTGGGGCCGAGCGTGGGCAGGAAGCGCTGCGACAGACCGGCTCCGACGGCGATCGCCACGGTCACGGGGAGGAAGGCCAGACCGGCCTTGATCGCGCTGTACCCGAGCACGTTCTGCACGAACAGCACGATGTAGAAGAACATGCCGAACATCGCGGCCGCCAGGCTCAGCATGATCACATAGGTGCCCGAGCGGTTGCGGTCGGCGAACATCTTCAGGGGCGTGATCGGTTCCCTGGCCCGCATCTCGGTCAGGACGAAGGCCACCAGCAGGACCACCGCCGCGCCGAACGAACCCAGGGTCAGCCCGTCGTGCCAGCCCTTCTCCGAGGCGCGGATGAAGCCGTACACCAGGGCGGCCATGCCCGTGGTCGAGGTCAGCGCGCCCGCGATGTCGAACCGGCCCGGGTGCCGTTCGGACTCGGTGATGTACAGCGGGGTGAGCGCGACGATCAGCAGGCCGATCGGCACGTTGACGAAGAACACCCATCGCCAGTCGAGCCAGTCGGTGAGCATGCCGCCCGCGAGCAGACCGATGGCTCCGCCGCCCGCGGACACGGCGGCGAACACGCCGAACGCCCGGTTCCGCTCAGGGCCTTCGGGGAACGTCGTGGTGATGAGTGCCAGGGACGTCGGCGACGCGATCGCCCCGCCCATGCCCTGCAGGGCGCGCGCGGCCAGCAACTGCCAGGGTTCCTGGGCGAGGCCCCCGAGCAGCGAGGCGAAGGTGAACAGCAGGATGCCGGTCATGAAGACCCGGCGGCGGCCGAGGATGTCGCCGGCCCGCGCGCCGAGGAGCAGCAGGCCGCCGAAGGTGAGCGTGTAGGCGCTGACCACCCAGGTGAGGTCCGTGGTGCTGAACCTGAGCGCGTCTTGAATGTGCGGGAGCGCGATGTTCACAATCGTCGCATCGAGTACGACCATGAGCTGGCAGGCCGCGATGACGGTGAGCGCGATACCGGGACGCCCCTCCCGGCGGGCCGCACCCGGTTTCTGATCCTTGAGCAGTTGAGAGGTTGTCACGATGGGTCCCCCACGAAGCCGTTAGTGAACGATCGCGTTCACTGCAGCCTCAACGGTAGTGAGCCCACGATAGAGAACGCAAGCGTTCACTTAATCTCGGGCGCGTCACGTCCCCCTTGCTGTCGCGTGCCGCGTCCCCTATGACGGAATCCCCGCTTCCCCTTGCTCGCTGGAGAAACTCAGATGGCTACCTCGCCATGGACGGCCGCCCCCGCTCAGTCGGCATCCCCCCGTCGGCGCGGCGCCGCGCTCGAACGCGCCATCCTGGACGCCGCGCTGGAACAGCTCAGTACGGTCGGCTGGAACGGCCTCACCATGGAGGGTGTCGCCGCCGGGGCGCAGACCGGCAAGGCCGCGATCTATCGTCGGTGGCCCTCCAAGGAGGACCTCGTGGTGGACGCGCTGCAGGCCGGTCTGCCGCTGATCGAGGAGGTTCCGGATCTCGGCAGCGTGCGGGAGGACCTGCTGGCCCTGTGCCGTCAGGCGCGGGAGGGGATGTTCTCGCGACCCGGATTCGCACTTCGCGCTGTCATTCACGAATGCGATCCGATGCAGGCTGAACGCTTCCATGAGGTGATCTTCGAAGGTGTGGTCGAGCCGACTCTGAGGCTGCTGCGTGAGGTGATTACCCGTGGCATAGGGCGAGGTGAAGTGCGTTCGGACGCGGCCAACAGTTATGTCTTCGATGCCATTCCGGCGATCATGATGTACCGCTCGAAGATGCGCGCATGTGAATGGAGTGATCGCGATCTGGAGGAGATGATCGACGGGCTGATGCTTCCGCTGCTCAGGCCGAGCGGTACCTGATCCGGAGGCCGACGGGGCGCGGGGCCCTTCGGGGAAGCCGGGTGTCGCACGGCGATCCGGTCGGCGTACGCTAAGGGCGCCATGCCGTACGAACCACCTACTCACACCGTCGAGCGCTCCCTGAGGGCCACGACCGGAGCGAAGGTCATTGCCGGTGTCGACGAGGTGGGACGCGGCGCCTGGGCCGGGCCCGTCACCGTCTGCGCGGCGGTCACCGGTCTGCGCCGACCGCCCGGGGGCCTCACCGACTCCAAGCTGCTGACTGTCAAGCGGCGAACGGAACTCGCCGTGGTCCTGCAGACATGGGTGACCGCCTACGCCTTGGGGCATGCCTCTCCTGAGGAGATAGACGATCTGGGGATGACGGCCGCTCTGCGGCTCGCGGCGGGCCGTGCTCTGGGCGCCCTGCCCGTCCGCCCCGACGCCGTGATCCTCGACGGGAAGCACGACTACCTCGGTGCCCCATGGCGGGTCCGCACGGTGATCAAGGGTGACCGGTCCTGTGTGGCTGTCGCGGCGGCGTCGGTGATCGCCAAGGTTCAGCGCGACAAAATGATGGCCGAACTGGGTGTCGACCATGCAGACTTCGGATTTGCGGACAACGCCGGGTATCCCTCACCCGTGCACAAGGCCGCACTGGAGGAGCGGGGGCCGACCCCGTACCACCGCTTGTCGTGGGCGTATCTTGATGCGCTGCCCCAGTGGCGGCACCTCAAGAAGGTCCGCAGCTGGGCGGACGGAAGCGTTCCGGAGATCGAGGGCCAGCTCGGCTTCGATTTCTGACGGTTCCGCTCGCACTGATGTGCCACCCGGCCACGCGAGCCGCACCAATGTTTGATAAATATCAGCTCATGCCTCTCATTCCCGAGGAGCCTCAGATTCACGAGAGTGCCCAGGGTCCCCGCGCCACGCCGGCCAGCGGCCGCACCGCGCCGACCCCCCGCCCCGTACCCGGCCCCCGCCCCGCGGCTCCGTCGCGTCCCGGTCGTCCCGGCCCTCCGCGGCCCACGGCGCCGGTGCAGCGCACTCCGCGGGACGTGGCCTCGGTCAAGCCAGGCCCGTCCGGCCCGGCCGCTCCCGCCGCTTCGGCGGCTCCCCAGATCCAGCTGATCCCGGCTTCGGCCGAGGGCGCTCTCGACTCCGCCGAGGAAGCAGTGGACCTGCTCCTGGAGTCGGGCCGGGCCCCCGGTGAGGTGCTGGTCATCACCACGGGTGCCCAGCACCCGTGGGCCGACCACGAGCTGTCCTTCGGTGAAGCCTCCTACTGGGCGCAGCACGACGCGGGTGACGACGTCTTCTACGCGGATGCCGCCGTGGCCTCCCGTGCCGCGTCCCGCCCCGTGGTCGTCGTCGCCGTCAACGGCGGCCCCGACTCCGTCGCCGCCACCGCCCTCCCGCTGGCCCACTCCCGGGCCGGCGCCCTGCTGATCGTCTGCGGCAACCCGCAGCAGATCAACTCGGTGCTGGGCGCGGGCGTCTGAGCCGTCTCCGGCCCCTTCGGCCGCAGCGGGGCTGACAAGCGCGCCGTTCCGGCGGCGCGGGCACGGTGAAGCCTTCACCGTGCCCGCGTACCTGCAGGGCAGGCGACAGCCGTCCCCTTTCCCGGAGCGGCATCTCGGCAGACGAGGTTGCCGGCGCGGGTGTCACCTTTCGGGCCGGCCGGTCTGCGGCCGGCCCGCTGTCGCGCGCCCGGACCGCGACCGGAAGCGGGACAGGCACGCCCGCGTCTCCGAGGAGAGCGGGCAACGCGTCAGACCGAACGCCCTGGCCGTCGCACGCGGTACGGACCGACCGCGGTGGTGTCCCGTCCAGCCGCTCAGCGGGCCGCGGCGCGGCGCAGGACCTCCGAGACGGGGCCGCCCGTGCGCGGCACCAGGGGCGGGGCTTCCGAGGTGGCGAAGGGCTCCGGTGCCGAGTCGGCGTTCGGACGGCGACCGCCACGGCCCTCGCCGAGTACCTGCCAGCCGTCATGCGTCAGCGTGATGTACGCCCCGCAGCGCAACCCGTGCAGTGTGCAGGCATCCCGCAGTCCCCACATCCACGCGCCGTCCTCCTCCGTCCAACGCGCGTCGCCCTCACGGCAGTAGAGCAGGATCGCGGTGCGCACCGGTGTACGGCGGCGCAGGTCGTGCGGGATGACCCGGCGCAGCTGTGCCAGCAGCACGTTGCGGAACATCCAGCCGTCGGCCGAAGCCGAACGGCGCGTGAACGAGGCGCTCGCCCGTAGCCGCTCATCCGGATCGAGGACAGCCACGATCGCGGTCGCCGGGCCGGGGTGGTGCCGTGCGTGCAGACCGCTGACCACCTCGCGGGGATTGCGCAGCAAGGGTATTCCTGCTGCGGCCCACTCCGCGGGCTCGAGCAGGCGACTGGCGGAAGTAGCGGACGAGGACGTCGACAACGAGGCCGCCGAGGACGGAGCGAATCCGAAGGTCACGTTCCTCCCTTCGGCTACGCGCCCACACTGCGGGCGGGATCGGATTCGGGGAGCGCGCACCGCAGCAAAGCCCAGCCGGAACACGGGCGAGCCGTGCGGGAGCGGACTTCAATTCTTCCTGCCGAACTGGGATGCGGCAACGAGCAATTGGGGTCACCGACTGTTATCTGGTGGTGCGTGGCATATATCCCTACCCATGGGATCCGCCGGTGACGCCCGGGGCGGACGATCAGCCCTGGACGGCGAGGACCAGCGGCAACACCTCCCGCGCTCCCGTCCTCCTGAGCAGGCGCGCAGCGACCGCCAGCGTCCAGCCCGTCTCGGTGTAGTCGTCGACGAGGAGGACCGGCCCCCCGGCGCGGTCCAGAGCCGAGGCGAGCGCGGGCGGCACGCTCAGCGCCCCGTCCAGGGCCTTCAGGCGTTGCGCGCTGTTGCTACGGGTGGCGCGGGGCGCCTCACCGGCATACTCCACGGACCCCAGCAACGGCAGCCGGCCGACCTCCGCGATCCGCGCGCCCAGTGAGTTGATCAGCTGCGGCCTGCTCCGCGAGGCGACTGTCACCACGCCCACCGGGCGGTGCTGGGCGTCGGCCGCGCCGGAGGCCCAGCCGCCGGGGCCCTTCGCCCAGTCGGTCAACACCCCCACCACGGCATGGGCCACGTCGTCCGGCACGACCGCGTCGGCCGCCCCAGAGGTGAACATCGGCCGCAGCCGATTGCCCCAGCCGATGTCCGACAGACGCCCCAAAGCTCGGCCCGGCGATGCCTGTTCCCCGGCCGGAATACGCCCCTTGAGGTCGATGCCGATCACGGTCAGGCCGGTTGGCCACATACGGCGCGGCTCCACCTCGACACCCGCGCGGCCCAGGTCGACCCGGGCGGCGTCCAACGCGGCCGTCGAGGTGCCCGGGGTGAACCGCGCGCCGGCACAGTTGTCGCAGCGCCCGCACGGCTTCGCGCCCTCGTCGTCCAGCTGGCGCTGCAGGAACTCCATCCGACAGCCCGTCGTGGACGCGTACTCACGCATCGCCTGCTGCTCGGCCCCGCGCTGTCTGGCCACCCAGGCGTACCGCTCGGACTCGTACGTCCACGGCTGCCCGGTCGCGAGCCAGCCGCCCTTGACGCGCCGGACCGCGCCGTCCACGTCCAGAACCTTCAGCATCGTCTCCAGCCGTGAGCGGCGCAGCTCCACGAGTGGCTCCAGCGCCGGCAGCGACAGGGGGCGGTCCGCGCCGGAGAGGACGTCGAGGGTGCGGCGCACCAGGTCCTCGGAGGGGAAGGCGAGCGACGCGAAGTACTCCCAGATGGCCTCGTCCTCCTTCCCCGGCAGCAGGAGCACCTCGGCGTGCTCGACTCCGCGCCCGGCACGGCCCACCTGCTGGTAGTAGGCGATGGGCGAGGAAGGCGAGCCGAGGTGCACCACGAACCCCAGGTCCGGCTTGTCGAAACCCATACCGAGGGCGGAGGTGGCGACCAGCGCCTTGACCCGGTTGCCGAGCAGATCGTCCTCGGCCTGCTGCCGCTCCGCGTTCTCCGTCCTGCCCGTGTACGAGGCCACGGTGTGCCCGCGCTGTCGCAGGAAGGCGGTGACCTCCTCGGCGGCGGCCACCGTGAGGGTGTAGATGATCCCGGAGCCCGGCAGCTCGTCGAGGTGGTCGGCGAGCCAGGCCATCCGGTGCGCGGCGTCCGGCAGCCGCAGCACGCCCAGGCTAAGACTCTCCCGGTCCAGCGGGCCGCGCAGCACCAGGGCGTCCGACGCTCCGCCGGTGCCGAGCTGTTCGGCCACATCGGCGGTCACCCGGGCGTTGGCCGTGGCGGTGGTGGCCAGCACGGGCACGCCGGGCGCCAGGTCGGCCAGCATGGTCCGCAGCCGCCGGTAGTCGGGGCGGAAGTCGTGGCCCCAGTCGGAGATGCAGTGTGCCTCGTCCACGACCAGCAGCCCTGTCGCCGCGGCGAGCTTGGGCAGGACCTGGTCGCGGAAGTCGGGGTTGTTCAGACGCTCCGGGCTGACGAGCAGCACGTCCACCTCGCCCGCCGCGATCTCGGCCTGGACGGTCTCCCACTCCTCGGTGTTCGAAGAGTTGATCGTCCGGGCGTGGATGCCGGCACGGGCGGCTGCCTCCACCTGGTTGCGCATGAGCGCGAGCAGCGGGGAGACGATCACGGTCGGGCCGCTGCCTCTGGCCCGCAGCAGCGAAGTCGCCACGAAGTACACCGCGGACTTGCCCCAGCCCGTCCGCTGGACGACCAGGGCGCGGCGCCGGTCGGCGACGAGCGCCTCGATCGCCCGCCACTGGTCCTCGCGCAGCCGGGCCGCGCCCGTGGCATCCCCGACGAGACGGGCGAGGACGGCGTCGGCCCGCGTCCGCAGGTCCGCGTTGCTCGTGTGCTCCATGCGGTCCATACAACAGGACTGCACTGACAATCGGGCGTCGGGCGAAGTCGACGGGCGGCATTGTCGTGTCCCTGATTCGACTTATCCACAGGGTCAACCGGAACAGTGAATTCCGCGAGATCGTCGGCGCATGACGAATCACAGCGAAACGACCGGACCCTTCGAAAACGACGGCATCAAGGGAGAAGGGGCGGCGAATGGGCGACCCGGCCACGACGCCCAGGTCACCCTGCGCACCCCGGCCGAGCTGGCCGACGCACTGCCCTACCTCCTCGGATACCGCCCCGAGGACAGCATCGTGCTGGTCGCCCTCCACGACCGTGGCGGCCGCGGCCGGTTCGGCGGCCGGGCCCGGCTCGGCATCCCGGCCACCCAGGACGACTGGGAAGCGGCAGCACGGCAGCTCGCCGGGGGACTGGTGGCCGGCAGTGAGCGAAGGGGAGCCCGGCCCGAGCAGATGGTCGCCTACGTCTGCCAGGAACCCGGCGAGGGCGAGTCGGGCCGCGACGTCATGCGACGGCTCCGACCGCTCGCCCAGTTCCTGCGTACCGAGTGCGGTCGCCTCGACATCCCCGTGATCGAGGCACTCTGCATCTCGGACGGCCGCTACTGGTCGTACTGCTGCCCCAACCAAGGATGTTGCCCGGACGAGGGAATGCCGATGGGCCTCCCCGGCACCTCCGTACTCGCGGCGGCCGCCACCTACGCCGGAATCCAGGTGCGCGGAACCCTTCGCGAACTGCGGGCGAGGCTGCTGCCGTGGGAGACCGGCGCCGCCGTGCAGCAGGAGGTGGCCCTGGACGCGGCCGGCACGGCGCTGGTGCCGAGGATCCTGGACGACGCGGCACGCGCGGACGTCGCCGAGGAGACGCTCTCCCTCGCCGAGCGGCTCATGCGCCGGTTCGCCGCGGCCCCGCCGGTGTCCGGCACGCACCAGGCGGACCTCCGCGACGACGAACTGCTCGCCCACGACGAGGCGGCGACACTGATCCTCGGGCTGCAGGACCGCACGACCCGGGACCGCGCGGCGGCGTGGATGGAGGGCGACGAGGCGGCGCCGGCCCTGCGGCTGTGGCGTGCGCTGGCCCGCCGTTGCGTCGGTTCGTACGGCGAGCACGCCGCGGCCCTGCTCACCCTGACGGGGTGGGTCGCCTGGTCGACGGGTGACGAGCTGGAGGCCCGGGAGGCTCTGGCGATGGCGCTCGGCGCGGATCCCGACTACCTCTTCGCCCGGCTGCTGCACCAAGCCTGCAACGAGGGCCTCGACCCGGAGGCGGTCCGCCGTTGCCTGCGCGCCGAACGCACGGAACGCGCGCCGACACAGCCGACGGCGCAGGCCGGACCGGCCGGGGAGACCGCAGCGGTGGCCTCCGGCACACCCATCGAACCGACCCCTCGCCGTCGCCGCCGCGCGCGTTCCGCGGACGGGTCCGGTGGCAGCACCCGCCCCGGCCGGGCGGAGGGCGGAAAGCCGCGGGCGGCCGGGTCGCGTCCGCGACCCACGCACCCGGGTGCCTCGAAGCCGGGCGGCACGCGTGCGCGTACCGCGCGGCCGGACGACGCGGCACGTGGTGGCACCCCGTCGCGAGACGCGGCGGCCGAGCGCAGCGCGGAGGAGGAGGCGTGAGCAGCGGCCGGGAGACGGCGGCCGGTTACGGGGAACGACGCGACAGCCCCGGAAAAGGCACGGATCACGGGCCGAGGGCTGCGCTGACCGGCCTGGTGTGTCGGGCAGGCGAGGGAGCGCGAAGGCGGGGTGAACGCTTGAGCGGGCTGCGACGGCGCCCGGGCCCTGCCTGCGCGTCGCACCGGCGTCGGCGTCGGAACCGGCATCAGCGTCGGCGCTTCGGGCCATCGGCCGGGTGCACACCTGCGACACGCCGCCGTTCGGTCGGCTTCCTCGGCGCGAGGCGTGACCCGGGGGAGTGCCTTTCCGTTCACCTGAGTGGCGGAACGCCTGGACGGGTGGTGCCGCCGGATGCCCCTTCCCCCCGCGGGCGCGTCTTCCGGCGCCCCGCATGCCCGAGGCGCACAGCGCGCGGAGGAAGCCAGCCCATGCACCAGCCGACTCCGCCCCCCGCCGCCGATGACCACCACCCCCTCGCGTGCCGCGAGGTGCTCTCCACACCGGACAGCGCGGGGGACGGTCGCACACCCTCGCGCGCCGCCGGTCCTGCGGCCTCGTCGTCCACCCCAGAGCGGAACCCCGGGCCACCCACCACGAGCGATACGGCCCTGCCGTCGACCGACGAGCGGCCTTCGCGGTCCCTCACCGCCCCCGGTCGGCCGTCGCCGACGTCCAACAATCAGCCCCCTCCCGCCGTCGCCTCCCAAGGCGCGGCCAGACGTGCGCAGTCGCCCACCCTCCGGCGCAAAAACGCCAACCTGCCCGCCACGCACGCCGCCCTGATCTGCGTCGCCCTGCCGGGCCTGGCCATCTCCACGGAGCAGGGGCAACTGTCGGGCCAGGGCCTGGAGGGGTTCTACCGGGCCGGCCGGCGCCTGCTCTCACGGTGTCGGCTCAGGGTGGCCGGACGCGAACCACTGCCGGTCCAGGCCCGGATGACCGGCGCCGACCAGGCCCGTTTCGTGGGCACGCTACGCCTCTCCCCGGCGGCCGGGCCCGACCCGGACGTCGTCGTCGAGCGCACGCGTCACGCCGACGGCACCGAGCGCATCACACTCCGCAGCGCCGCCCGGCATCCTCTGCGCCTCCCCGTCGAGGTGGCCCTGGGCACGGATCTCGCGGACCTCGGTGCCATCGCCTCCGGCACCGCGGGACCCGAACTCCAGGCCAGCGTCCACGACTCGGGTCTGCGCTGGTCGTCACCCACGGCCACCTCGTCGGTCACGGCGGACCCGTCACCGTCCGACGCGATCGCCTCGGCGGGGCTGCTGCGCTGGGAACTGGAAGTGCCCCCCGGCGGAACGACCGAGGTGGAACTGCGGGTCCGCGCGGGGGCGGCTGGACCACTGCGTGCCGCCGGCCGCGCCGCGGCCAGTCCCCTGGCAGCCGCCGAGGCGACGGGCGACGATCCGAGAGTCCCGGCGCTGCTGCGGACCAGCATCGAGGACCTCCACGCCCTGCTCCTGCGCGACCCCGCCCACCCGAGCGACATGTACCTCGCGGCAGGCGCCCCCTGGCGCTGCGGAATGGCCCCGGCAGAGGCACTGACGGCCGCCCGGATGACGCTGGCCCTCGGCACCAGGCTGGCGGCGGGCACCCTGCGCACCCTGGCCCGCACCCAGGTGCCGGGCCCGGGACCGCAAGCCGGCATGATCCCCGGTCCGCGGCGCGACGCGGGCGCGCACCTGCCCCCTGCCTGCACCGGCACCGAGGCCACCCTCCTCTTCCCGGTCCTGCTCGCGGAGGCCCGCCGCTGGGGGCTGCCGGACCAGGAGACCGAGGAACTCCTGCCCACGGCCGAGCGCTGCCTGACCTGGTTGCGGACGAGCGTGGGCGACGGCACCTATCTCCCCGACCCGCAGCCGGGCGGCCCCTGGCGGTGCGAGACCCAGGCGCATGCCCACCGGTCCGCACTCCTCGGCGCCGACCTCCTCGATGCCTGCGGAAGGCCGGGCGGCGACGGGCTGCGGCAGTGGGCGCGCGAATTGCGAGCGGCCTTCCGGAGGGACTTCTGGGTAGACGACCGCGGCGGCGGCCGTCCGGCGGCGGCCAGGGATCCGGCCGGCCGCCCCCTGCCGCACCTCGCCTCCAGCACCGTCCACCTCCTCGACACCGGACTGCTCGGCGCCGGTGAACTCGCCGTCGGCCTGCTCGACAAGGTGCAGACCGAACAGCTCGCCCGGCTGCTCGGCGGCCCGGCCATGGACACGGGCTGGGGGCTGCGCGGGCTGGGCGCCAAGGAGCCGGGACACAACCCGTTCGGCCACCGCACCGGAGCCGTGCGGATCCAGGAGACGGCCCTAGCCGTCACCGGCCTCGCCGCGGCCGGATACGAGAAGGAGGCGAGCGGGCTGCTGCGGGGCGTTCTGGCGGCGGCGGAACACTTCGGCCACCGGCTGCCCGAGATGTTCGGCGGAGAGCAGCGCTCCCCGTGGAGCGCCCCCGTCCCCCATCCGGCGGCCTGCCGCCCCGCCGCCACGGCGGCCGCCTCAGGAGTGCTGCTGTTCACCGCGCTGGCGGGGATCCGCCCCGACGCCCCGGCCCGGACGATCACCCTGCGCCCCATGCACAGCGCGCCTCTGGGCGAAGTCGGACTGACCGGACTTCGGGTCGCGGGCGCCCCCTTCGCCATACGGGTCAGCCGCCTCGGTCTCGCCATGGTCGAGGAGGCGGCGGACGGCCTGCAACTGGGTGTGTGACCTCGTTAGACGTGACCGGTCCGACGGGCCGGAACCGCCTCTGCGGCCCATACCGGCACGAAGTGGATCGGCCGGCTCCATGGCCGTCGATAGGAGTGTTTATCGTCAGGCAGACGACTATGATCACGGCATGCCCTACGACCCGTCAGCCTTTCCGCCCTTCGCTGTCACCGTGGACCTGGTCGTGCTGACCGTGCGCCGCCATGCCCTGTGCGCGCTGGCGGTGCGCAGGGGCGAGCCGCCGTTCCAGGGGCGCTGGGCGCTGCCCGGTGGTTTCGTACGGGCCGACGAGGACCTGTCCCAGGCAGCCGCGCGCGAACTGGCCGAGGAGACGGGTCTGACCGCCCACGACCCCTCAACCCCCGCCCAGGCCAACGGCGCCCACCTGGAGCAGCTCGCCACGTACGGCGACCCCAAGCGGGACCCGCGCATGCGCGTGGTCAGCGTGGCGCACCTCGCGCTCGCCCCCGATCTGCCCGCGCCCCGCGCGGGCGGCGACGCGAGCAACGCGCGCTGGGCACCGGTCGAGGAACTGCTCCAGCAGGGCGGGTACGGCCGTGACGGCGAGCCCGTGGCGCCGCTCGCCTTCGACCATGCCCAGATCCTGGCCGACGGAGTGGAGCGGGCCCGTTCCAAGATCGAGTACTCGTCTCTGGCCACCGCGTTCTGCCCGGCCGAGTTCACCGTCGGAGAACTGCGCCGGGTCTACGAGGCGGTCTGGGGGGTGGCACTGGACCCGCGCAACTTCCACCGCAAGGTGACCGGGACCCCCGGGTTTCTCGTCCCGACCGGCGGTACGACCACCCGCCAGGGCGGCCGGCCGGCGCAGCTCTTCCGAGCCGGCGGTGCCACCCTGCTCAATCCGCCGATGCTCCGCCCCGAGGTGTGACGAGGGGGGGTGACCGGGTCCGACGGCGTCCGATCGGTGCACGCCACCGAGGAATAAAACGGGTGATGCCTGGAAAATTGGACATACCGCGCTATCTTGCTGCAGGTGATCCAGGCCTTCGGACTGACCAGCACCCCCCGCAAGGCGCATCCGCCCGCCGTTGACGACGTCTCCTTCGAAGCGCGAGCGGGGCATGTCACCGTGCTCCTCGGAACGGCGGGCGCGGGCAAGACGACAGCGCTCAGACTGATGCTCGAACTGCAACAGGGGCGCGGAATCACCCATTTCCGGGGACGGCCCCTGCACCGGATCGCCCACCCGTCGCACGAAGTCGGCGTGCTCCTCGGTGACGTACCCGGTCATCCGGGCCGTTCGGTCCGGGGGCATCTGCGCATGTTGTGCGCGGCGGCGGGAGTTCCCGTCCGCCGCGCGGACGAGGTCCTCGAAGCGGTCGGCCTCGTCAGCCTGCGTGAGGAACGCCTCGGCACTCTCTCGGGCGGCATGGACCGCCGGCTGGGCCTGGCCTGTGCCCTGCTGTCGGATCCGCACGCCCTCATCCTGGACAATCCCGCCGACGGGCTCTCCACGCGCGAAAGCCAGTGGCTGCACGGCATGCTGCGGGCGCACGCGACGCAGGGCGGCACTGTCCTGTTCACCACCGCGGACCCCAAGGAGGCCGCGCGCAAAGCCGACCGGGTCGTCACCCTGGAGCGGGGCAGGGTCGCCGCCGATCAGGAGGCGGCGGAGTTCGCGCGCACCCGGCTGCGTCCGAGGGTGGCCGTACGCAGCCCGTACGCGGCCCGTCTCGCGGCCGTTCTCACCAAGGAGGCCCGCACCGCCCGGCGCTCCGTGGAGGTCGTCCAGGAAGGCGGCAACCGTCTCTCCGTGTACGGCAGTACGACCGCGGACATCGGCGAGGTCGCGTTCCGTCACGACATCCTCGTGCACCAACTCGCCGACGAGATCGGCGACATGGGGCCCGGCGCCGGAGCGGATGGCCTGGAGCGGGAACGGCCGGCCGGTGAGGGGGTGGTCGTCGGACAGCAGCGGGTCGCGGGTGAGGGCCTCGCGAGGGAGGGGGCACGGTGGCGCGCGGTCGGCGGCAAGCCGCAGATCGCAGTCACGTCGTGGGCGGTGGAAAAGTCACGGGTCGCCTGCACCTCCGGTACGTCGACCGGGAAAGACGAGAAGACCCCGCAGGCACTGCAGGCACCGTCATCGGGTGCGCCGACGCAGGCGACCGGCGAGCAGCCCGTGCCGAGTCAACCCGGGGCTGCCGACGCCCCCGGGACACCCGGTCGACCGCAGGCTTCCAGTGATCAAACGGCGTCGGATCACCCCCAGCCCGCCGGTACTCCCACCGCACCGGGTCAACCGCACATCACCGATGACCAGGGGATCACGCCCGCAGAACTGACCCCGTCCGCGAAGCCGACCGGGGACGCCACGCCGACCAGGGATGCCACGCCGACCAGGGACGCACTGCAGGTCGAGGACGAGCCGCAAAGCGAGGGGTGTCGGTCGGCCGAGGACGAACCGCAGGCCGAGGGGAGTCTGCCGGCCGAGGGCAAGCCGCAGGCCGAGGGCAATCCGTCGGCCGAGGACAATCCGCAGGCCGAGGACGATCCGCCGTTCGAAGGCAGTTCTCAAGAGGTCCGTGTGCCGGTCGACGCCGGTGAGCCGTCGGTCATCGAGGCCTCCTCCGGCGCTTCCCCCGCCGACACCCCCGCACCCGGCGTCCCACGGCCCCCGACCGCACCCCCGCGCTCCGCAGGCGGTCTCACCCCCGACGTCTCGACCTCCCTGCCGCCCCCGATCTCCGTCCGCCCCGCCCCCACCCCCCTCCGCCCCCTGCGCTACGAGCTGCGCCGCGCCGCCGGGATCGGCACCGGCTTCGTGATCTCCGGCGTCGTGCTGGCCCTCTCAGCGCTCATGGCAGTCCTCCTCGCCCGGCTCGGCCACACCCCGCAAGCGCGCCTGTTCGCCGCGTGGCCGCGGGGGCTGCCCCTCCCGCCCGCGGCGATCGGGGCGGGACTGCTGGGTGCGCTGGCCTTCGGGGACGAGTTCCGCCACCCCGCCCTGGCGGCGGACCGCGGCACCGTGCCCCGCCGGCTGGGGCTGCTCACCGCGAAACTCCTCGTCTCCGGGGCCACGGCGGCGCTGCTGGCCTTCCTCGCCGTGGGCTGTGACGCCGAAGTGCTCTACGTCGTCTACGGACGGCAGCTCACGGAAGTTCCCCCGGACTGGATCCCGCTCGGCGTGAGTTGGTTCGGGCTCGTGACCGGATGCGCCTGGGCCGGCCTGCTGGCGGCGGGCGTCTTCCGGTCCACCACGGCCGGACTGGCGGCGGTGCTCGCCGTGCCCGTGGTGGTCGTACCCATTGTGGAAAAGGCGCTGGAGGGGCCCGCCGTGCGGGTCGAGGCCGGAATTCCGGCGCGGATGCGGGAGGTCCTGCTGCTGCGGTGGCCCTTCGGAGGCGAGCGCTACCTGGCCGGCCTGGCCCGGGTGGTCGCCCAACCCGTCGGTGGCGCGCTGATGTTGTCTCTGACCGCCCTGCTCTGCGCTTATGTGCTCACGACCCTGCGGGCCCGGGTGCCCTGACGGCCTTCCGTACGCTTCCGTTTCCAGGGTGCGCACAACTCCCCGGAGAAAGCCCATTTCTTTCCGATAAGGCGTCAATTGCGACGCCGTGAGCGATCACCCTTTCGTGTGCTTTTCACCAAAGACCTCAAGGGAGTTGGAGACGGCGCCGACAAAGGATCCGTGAGTACCCTTGCGCACACCATGATGACCGCCGCCCGCTCCGCAGACTCTGGTCTGGTCGGCCCGGGCGAACTCGACCGCTATCCCTACGCCGAGGCCCCCGTGACCGACCGCGTCGGCGTGCCCGCCTGGGACGGAGCGGCGGACCCCGAGCTGGGCCGTGTGGGCCGGCGCGCCGCGGGCAGCCGCGGGCGCGGACTGCACGGCCAACTCGTTCAACAGCTTGGCCAGATGATCGTCTCCGGCGACCTGGGGGCGGACCGCCCTCTGGTGCCCGAGGAGATCGGCCAGCGCTTCGAGGTCTCCCGCACCGTCGTCCGCGAGTCCCTTCGTGTCCTGGAGGCCAAGGGCCTGGTCAGCGCCCGCCCGAACGTCGGCACGCGGGTGCGTCCCGTCAGTGACTGGAACCTCCTCGACCCGGACATCATCGAGTGGCGGGCCTTCGGGCCGCAGCGCGACGACCAGCGCCGGGAACTGAGCGAGCTGCGCTGGACGATCGAGCCGCTCGCCGCCCGTCTCGCCGCCGGGCATGGGCGCGAGGAGGTGCAGCAGCGCCTCTCGGACATGGTCGAGATCATGAGTCACGCCCTCAGCCAGGGTGACGCGCTCACCTTCTCGCGTGCCGACAGCGAGTTCCACGGAATGCTCATCCAGATCGCGGGCAACCGCATGCTCGAGCACCTCTCCGGCATCGTGTCGGCGGCCCTGCAGGTCTCCGGCGGTCCGGTGACGGGCTGTGAGCGGCCGAACGAGGCGTCGCTGGCGCAGCACGCCCGGATCGTCGACGCGCTCGGCGCCGGGGACGGCGCCGCGGCCGAGGCGGCCATGCGGCAACTGCTCATGGTCCACCCCGAGGTGGAACGCGTGGTACCAGCCCCGCGCGAGCACTGACCCACGCCGCAGGCGGTGCGGTCGCAGTGCGCCGCGGTCCCGTGGCGGCGCAGGGCCCCGGATCCGGCTTCCGCCGGACCCCACCGGATCTGAGTCCGGCGGGGTCCGGCGGTGCGGCACATCACGTCGCAGCCGGCCAAGCCGTCTCGGTACGTCCCGATCGGGCACATTGGCGATACTCTCTGCCCATGTCTGACCGTTTTTGAACGCTTACGGGGTGTGACTCGGGCCACGCGGATTGGGCGTAACGCTCGTGGGGGCAGCGCGATGACCTAAGAGGTGACAGCCGCGGAGGGAATACGGACGCCACAGAAGGCGCTGTGCATCTTCCCGGCCCCCGCCCGCGCCGTCGGCCCATCCTTAGGCCGGTGGTCGGCTCCTGTCCACTGTGGACGGGGCCGGAAGCCGTTTTCCAACGTTCCGAGAGGTTGTTCGTGTCGGCCAGCACATCCCGTACGCTCCCGTCGGAGATCGCCGAGTCCGTCTCTGTCATGGCGCTCATTGAGCGGGGAAAGGCTGAGGGGCAGATCGCCGGCGACGATGTGCGTCGGGCCTTCGAAGCTGACCAGATTCCGGCCACTCAGTGGAAGAACGTACTGCGCAGCCTCAACCAGATCCTTGAGGAAGAGGGTGTGACGCTGATGGTCAGTGCCGCGGAGCCCAAGCGCACCCGAAAGAGCGTCGCAGCGAAGAGTCCGGCCAAGCGCACCGCCACCAAGACGGTCGCGGCGAAGACGGTGACCACCAGGAAGGCCACCGCCACCACGGCCGCCCCGGTCGCGCCCGCCGACCCGCCCATCGCCGCCGATCCCGCCGAGGAAGCCAACCCCGAGAAGAGGGCGGCGGCCAAGAAGGCGACGGCCAAGAAGGTCGCCGCCAAGAAGACCGTCGCGAAGAAGGCGGTGGCGAAGAAGACCACCGCCAAGAAGGACGACGTCGAGCTGCTCGAAGAAGAGGTGCTCGAGGAGCCCAAGGGCGCCGAGGAGCCCGAGGGCACCGAGAGCGCGGGCTTCGTCCTCTCCGACGAGGACGAGGACGACGCGCCCGCCCAGCAGGTCGCCGCGGCCGGCGCCACCGCCGACCCGGTCAAGGACTACCTCAAGCAGATCGGCAAGGTCCCCCTGCTCAACGCCGAGCAGGAGGTCGAGCTGGCCAAGCGCATCGAGGCGGGCCTGTTCGCCGAGGACAAGCTGGCCAACGCCGACAAGCTGGCGCCGAAGCTCAAGCGCGAGCTGGAGATCATCGCCGAGGACGGCCGCCGCGCCAAGAACCACCTCCTGGAGGCCAACCTCCGCCTGGTGGTCTCCCTGGCCAAGCGCTACACCGGCCGCGGCATGCTGTTCCTGGACCTCATCCAGGAGGGCAACCTCGGTCTGATCCGCGCGGTCGAGAAGTTCGACTACACCAAGGGCTACAAGTTCTCCACGTACGCCACCTGGTGGATCCGTCAGGCGATCACCCGCGCCATGGCCGACCAGGCGCGCACCATCCGTATCCCGGTGCACATGGTCGAGGTCATCAACAAGCTCGCGCGCGTGCAGCGCCAGATGCTCCAGGACCTGGGCCGCGAGCCCACCCCGGAGGAGCTGGCCAAGGAACTCGACATGACCCCGGAGAAGGTCATCGAGGTCCAGAAGTACGGCCGCGAGCCCATCTCTCTGCACACCCCGCTGGGCGAGGACGGCGACAGCGAGTTCGGTGACCTGATCGAGGACTCCGAGGCAGTCGTCCCGGCCGACGCGGTCAGCTTCACCCTCCTGCAGGAGCAGCTGCACTCGGTCCTGGACACCCTGTCCGAGCGCGAGGCGGGCGTCGTCTCCATGCGCTTCGGTCTCACCGACGGTCAGCCCAAGACGCTCGACGAGATCGGCAAGGTGTACGGCGTCACGCGCGAGCGCATCCGCCAGATCGAGTCCAAGACCATGTCGAAGCTGCGTCACCCGTCGCGTTCGCAGGTGCTGCGCGACTACCTCGACTAGGTCGCGGTCCCAGGACGTCGAAGGCCCGGCCTCCCTCTGAGGGGCCGGGCCCTCGTGCTGCGCGGTGCTGCGCTCTGGATGACTCTGGGTGTCCCGACACCACTGGGAGTGAGGAGTCCGCATGCGCCCTTTGCTTGTCCGGCCGCTGATCGGGCCGCTGGTTCTCGCGGCCACCACGGCGGCCGTACCGCTGGTCGGCGCGGCGCCCGTGGCCGCGGACAGCGTCGTCGTCGGAGGGTTCGCCATCGAGGTGTCCCAGGCGCCGTGGACGGTGGCCCTGGCCAGCCGTGACCGGTTCGGAGGTACGCGGGCGGGCCAGTTCTGCGGCGGCGTGGCGGTCGGCCGGACCACCGTGCTCACCGCGGCCCACTGCCTGGGTACCGATGTCCTCGGAGCCCCGCCCAGCCAGGTTCGGGACCTGAAGGTCATCGCCGGCCGTACGGACCTGGTGTCCGACGAGGGCGAGGAGATCGCCGTACGCGACGCCCGCGTCAATCCGGGCTACGACCATGTCGCCAACACCGGGGACTTCGCCGTACTCACGCTCGCCAAGCCCCTGCCGCAGAGCGCTGTCATCACCATGGCGGCCCCGGGCGACCCCGCATACGCGCCGGGAACGCGTGCGGTGGTCTCCGGGTGGGGGGACACGACGGGCGGCGGCAAGTACCCGCACCACCTGCGGGCCGCGCGGGTGAGCGTGCTGGCCGACGACCTCTGCTCCCGGGCCTATCCCGGCGGTCCGGACGGCACCTACCAGGCGGACTCCATGCTCTGTGCCGGCGAGGCCGCAGGCGGTCGGGACGCCTGTCAGGGCGACAGTGGAGGCCCCCTCGTGGCTCAGGGGCGGCTGATCGGGCTGGTGTCCTGGGGAAGCGGCTGCGGCCGGGCGGGGAGCCCGGGCGTCTACACGCGCGTGTCCGAGGTCGTACGAGCGGTGAAGCGGGCCGCACCGGCCGCTGCTCGCTCAGGGAGGCCGCCGAGGCGTCCCTGAGGCCCACGACGAGGTATGAGCACGGGCGGCCGCTCCTGGAGAGGAGCGGCCGCCCGTTCACCGGCCTGTGCCGGGGCTGGCTCGTCGTGGATGCGAGATATCAGCGCTCATCTTCGGACGTGGATGCGGGAACGGTCGTCAGCCGCTCCGTCTCGTCCTGTATCTCAGCGGCGATCTTCTTGAGTTCCGGCTCGAACTTGCGGCCGTGGTGGGCGCAGAAGAGCAGTTCTCCGCCGCTCAGCAGGACGACGCGCAGGTATGCCTGGGCGCCGCAGCGGTCGCAGCGATCGGCGGCCGTCAGCGGGCTCGCGGGGGTCAGAACAGTAGTCACGTCGCCTCTTCTCTAGCTCGACGAGCTGTCGTACCAGGGTCAACATCCAACCAGCCCGAAAACGTTCCCGCTCGTGGCTTTTCCTCGAAAAAATCTTTCCGGGTGGCTGCCTGCTGCCGGTTGGCGGCGAATGTGCCGTATTGCGTGTCTTGGATGCTTACGGTTTCGCGCTGTCTAGTGGGTCTCGTCCTCCCGGCCGGGTTGCCGGTTGTTCATGAGGACGTGCCCGGAGCCTAAATGGTTCATGCCTCCAAGGGAACGTGATGTGTGCTTCACTCCATCGAGGGATCGAACACCCATACGAGTGTGGACTAGTCTGAGTTCTCGACGAGGGTGGCGTTACAACGGCTCTACCAGGCCTCGGTACCCTCTGAGCGGCTACCGAAGCCGGCCCCTTACCCAGAAGGGGCTCACCTGAAATTCAGCGAGGAGCGAACCGCGTGACCGCCGATACGTCCGTGCCGTCCACAGCGCTGCTGGCAGGAGCAGACCGGGACGGTTCCAACTACACCGCGCGGCACCTGCTCGTCCTCGAGGGCCTCGAGGCCGTGCGCAAGCGCCCGGGCATGTACATCGGCTCGACCGACAGCCGCGGTCTGATGCACTGCCTGTGGGAGATCATCGACAACGCCGTGGACGAGGCCCTCGGTGGGTACTGCGACCACATCGACGTGATCCTCCACGACGACGGCTCGGTCGAGGTGCGGGACAACGGCCGCGGCATCCCCGTGGACGTCGAGCCCAAGACCGGCCTCTCCGGTGTCGAGGTCGTCATGACCAAGCTCCACGCTGGCGGTAAGTTCGGAGGCGGCTCCTACGCCGCCTCGGGCGGCCTGCACGGCGTGGGTGCCTCCGTGGTCAACGCCCTGTCCGCGCGTCTCGACGTCGAGGTGGACCGGAGCGGTCACACCCACGCCATCAGCTTCCGGCGCGGCGTGCCGGGCGCCTTCGCGGCGGACGGCCCGGACGCGAAGTTCGAGGCGAAGAGCGGCCTGCGCAAGGCCAAGAAGATCCCCAGGACCCGCAACGGCACGCGCGTGCGGTACTGGGCCGACCGGCAGATCTTCCTCAAGGACGCCAAGCTCGCCCTGGAGACGCTGCACCAGCGGGCCCGCCAGACGGCGTTCCTGGTGCCCGGCCTGACCATCGTCGTCCGGGACGAATTCGGCCTCGGTGAGGGCGGCAGCAAGGGGGAGGAGTCCTTCCGCTTCGACGGCGGCATCAGCGAGTTCTGTGAGTACCTGGCCACTGACAAGCCCGTCTGCGATGTCCTCCGCTTCTCCGGCCAGGGCACCTTCAAGGAGACCGTCCCGGTCCTGGACGACCACGGCCAGATGACCCCCACCGAGGTCACCCGGGAACTCGGAGTCGACGTCGCGCTGCGCTGGGGGACCGGCTACGACACGAACCTGAAGTCGTTCGTCAACATCATCGCCACGCCCAAGGGCGGCACCCACGTCGCCGGCTTCGAGCAGGCGGTGGTCAAGACCATGAACGAGGTGCTGCGCACCAAGAAGCTGCTGCGCGTGGCCGAGGACGACATCGTCAAGGACGACGCGCTGGAGGGCCTGACCGCGGTCGTCACCGTGCGGCTGGCCGAACCGCAGTTCGAGGGCCAGACGAAGGAGGTCCTCGGCACCTCGGCGGCCCGCCGCATTGTGAACAACGTGATCACCAAGGAGCTCAAGGACTTCCTGACCTCCACCAAGCGTGACGCCGCAGCTCAAGCCCGGGTGGTTCTGGAGAAGGCGGTCGCGGCGGCCCGTACCCGCATCGCCGCCCGTCAGCACAAGGACGCGCAGCGCCGCAAGACCGCCCTGGAGTCCTCGTCGCTGCCGGCCAAGCTCGCCGACTGCCGCAGCGACGACGTGGAGCGCAGCGAACTGTTCATCGTCGAGGGCGACTCCGCGCTCGGTACGGCGAAGCTGGCCCGCAACTCCGAGTTCCAGGCGCTCCTGCCGATCCGGGGCAAGATCCTCAACGTACAGCGGTCCTCCGTGACCGACATGCTCAAGAACGCCGAGTGCGGTGCGATCATCCAGGTCATAGGGGCGGGCTCGGGCCGCACCTTCGACATCGACGCGGCCCGGTACGGCAAGATCATCATGATGACCGACGCCGACGTGGACGGCTCCCACATCCGGTGCCTGCTGCTGACCTTGTTCCAGCGGTACATGCGACCCATGGTCGAGGCCGGCCGGGTCTTCGCGGCGGTGCCGCCGCTGCACCGCATCGAGCTGATCCAGCCGAAGAAGGGCCAGGACAAGTACGTCTACACGTACTCGGACCGTGAACTGCGCGACAAGCTGATGGAGTTCCAGAGCAAGGGCATCCGGTACAAGGACTCCATCCAGCGCTACAAGGGCCTGGGCGAGATGGACGCCGATCAGCTCGCCGAGACGACGATGGATCCGCGTCACCGCACCCTGCGCCGGATCAACCTCTCCGACCTGGAGGCGGCCGAGCAGGTCTTCGATCTTCTGATGGGCAACGACGTTGCGCCCCGCAAGGAGTTCATCTCCAACTCGGCGGCGACGCTGGACCGGTCGAGGATCGACGCGTAGCGGCCTCCCCGGCGTCGGCCGGGGAGGGTGTTGCGCCGACGGCGGGGCAGGGCCCCGGAGTGGGGCTGAGCAGAACGCGCGGCGTGGGCGAGGGGAGCGCTCGTCAGGAGGGTCAGAGACTGGCTCGGCGGGGCCTGAGCAGGGTCGGCCGGGCGGGCCGGGCGGGTTCCGCGGGCCCGGGGGGAGAGGCAGCCGACGGCGCCTCCACCCTCGGGTGGACGGAGCCGCCCGGTGTCATTCCACCCGTGATCCACCCCCGCTCCGATCTGCTGATCTGTGAATTTCCGTAGCGTCGAAGGCGTCGGCAGCACTCGCTTCCGGCAACTCCCCGTCCCGCTCACGGAGGCTCTGGTGTCCGAGCTCGGCAATGCGCTCCTCATCGTCGCGGTCGTCGCCGTGGTGATCGTGCGCCAGTTCAGCGCACGTCCGATCGGCAACGGCCGGCGCTGGTGGCTGGTGCCCGTGATCCTCGCGGTCGTGGCGCTGCGCGATCCCGGCATACTCGACGCCCACCACCGCACCGCGTCCGCCGCGCTGCTCGCCGTGGAAATGCTGATAGGGATCGCCACGGGCGCCGGCTGGGCCTGGACCACCCGCGTGTGGACGGAGCCCGACGGTGTCGTGTGGAGCAAGAGCACCAAGGCGAGCGCCGCCGTCTGGGGCGTCGGCATAGCCCTGCGCGTCGGTGTCTTCGGCCTGGGTACCCTGCTCGGCATCCAGCAGAGCAGCTCCGCGCTGATGATCGGCCTCGCGGGCACCCTGCTGGTCCGCTCCGGGATCCTGCTCTGGCGCACGCAGTCCCTCGGCCACGCGGGCGGTCAGGCGCAGGCGTACGGTGACGACAGGTTCAGGTCGGCGCGGAAGGAGCGCGTGTGACGGACAACGTCTGGACGCGCTGGCCGTCGCGAGAGGCGCTCGGCCGCGCGGGAACGGCCTGGTCCCGGCGCATGCTCGCCTGGGTCGTCCGGCTGGTGGTGCTCGCCATGCTGCTGTGGGGTGCCTTCAGCCAGAACCACGTCAATGGCTGGGGCGCGGCCGCGGCCGCGGCGGGCGTGCTCTTCGCCGCCTTCGTCTCCTGGTCCTTCTTCCGCACCACCTACGCGCACCGGCTGGTGCCCTCCCTGGCCCTGATCGGTGTGCTCCTGGCCATCGCCGCCGCGGCACAGGCCACGGGGTTCAGGGGACCGGCCCTCGTGCTCTGGTGCGGGTGCGGCATCTCCGCGCTGGAACGGATGCCGATCGCGGCCGCCCTCCCGGTGACCTCAGTGGCCCTGGCGTCGTACTCCGCCTTCAACAACGATGTATGGCTGACCACGGCAGCCACCGCGGTCGGCATGGCCCTGGCCGGGTACGTCCTGCGGCTCGATGCCGAGGCCCGGGGCAGCGCTCAGCGGCTGCTCGCCCAGGAGCGGGCGGCGAGGGCGGCCGAGGCCGAGTCGGCGGCGCTGGGTGAGCGGGCCAGGATCGCCCGGGAGATCCACGACGTGCTGGCTCACAGCCTCTCCGCCCAGCTCGTGCATCTGGAGGCGGCCCGGCTGCTCATCGAGCGAGGGGCCGACCGGGAGCAGATCCTCGAAAGGGTGGTGGCGGCAAGGGGAATGGCCCGCGACGGCCTGGCGGAGACCCGGCAGGCCCTGTCCGCGCTGCGCGGTGAGCTGTCTCCGCTGGAGGACTTCCTGACCGAGCTGGTCAGCTCGGCCGACGGCGCCGAGGTCACCGTGACGGGTGAGCGCAGGCCGCTGCCCGCCGAGGCCTCGCAGGCCGTACGCCGGGTCGCGCAGGAGGCCCTGACCAACATTCGTAAGCACGCTCAGGGCGCCAAGGTTCACCTGCGCCTGGACTACGCCGATCACGAAGTCGCCCTGGCCGTGCGGGACTCGGGCGGTCGGCCGGGTGAGCTCACCGGGGTCGGCGGCGGGTACGGTCTGCTGGGCATGCGGGAGCGTGCCGAGCTGCTGGGCGGCTCGCTGGAGGCGGGGCCGGACGAGGAAGGGTTCGTGGTGACGTTGAGGGTGCCCGTATGACGGAGGAGGGCAGGAAGCCGGCGCGCGTGGTGGTCGCCGACGACCAGACCGTGGTCCGGGAGGGCATCGTGATGCTGCTCGGACTGCTGCCGGGCGTGGAGGTCGTCGGTGCCGCGGGAGACGGCGAGGAGGCGGTGCGGCTGGTCGCCGAACTCGCCCCGGACGTGGTCCTGATGGATCTGCGGATGCCCCGCTGCGACGGGGTGGAGGCGACTCGGCGGATCCGGGCGGAGTACCCCGGCACCCAGGTCGTCGTGCTCACCACGTTCGCGGACGACGAGTCGCTGTTCCCGGCGCTGAGAGCGGGGGCCAGGGGCTATCTCACCAAGGACGCGGGCGGGGACGAGATCGTGCGGGCCGTGGAGAGCGTGCTGTCGGGGGACGCGGGGCTCTCGCCCAGTATCCAGCGGCGGTTGCTGGAGCGGTTGTCGGAGCCGGAGCCCGAGCCGGTGGCGGCCGTGGAGGCGCCCGACGGGCTGACCACGCGTGAGACCGAGGTCCTGGTGCTGATCGCCGAAGGACTCAGCAACCAGGAGATCGCCCGCAAGCTGCATGTCTCCACCGCCACGGTGAAGACTCACATCAACAACCTCTTCGCCAAGACGGGCCTCAAGGACCGTGCGCAGGCGGTGCGTTACGCGTATGCGAAGGGTCTGGCGCGGCCACCGGCGGGTTGAATCACCTGATGGGGTGAAGAGCCGGGGGAAGGCGAGCCGGGGATCTTCCCGGTCTGTCCATGCTTGGGCATGCAGTCAAGCAACGGTCGTGCTCGTGGGGACGGAGACGGTTCCGAGGAGCCGGCCGAGGACCACGAGGACCAAGGCGCGGCCTCCCGCGACGTGAGGTACGAGGACCCCTGGTACGACGCCCTGGCCTCCGGCTGGGAAGAGCTGGACGGTACGGGTGCGCCCGCTCCGGCCGTGCCCGCCGCGCGTGCGGAGCGGGACCCGGCCGCCGTTCGCGCACGCGATGTGTATGTCGAGGTGCAGCGCAGCGCGGCCTTCCAGGAGGTGCGCAGGCGGTACCGGAGGTTCGTCGTGCCGGGTGTCGCCGTCTTCCTCACCTGGTACGTGGGGTATGTGATCACCGCGACGACCGCTCCCGGGCTGATGGCCACGCCGGTGGCGGGCGAGGTGAACGTGGCGATGGTCGCGGGACTGGGACAGTTCGTCACCACGTTCCTGTTCACCTGGGCCTACGCGCGGCATGCGCGGCTGCGCAGGGACCGGGCAGCGCTGGAGCTGCGCTGGGACACCCAGGAGCTGGCGCGCGGAGCCCGGGGAGGTGAGTCGTGACCGGCCGTCATCAGACCCTGGCACTTCTGCTGTTCACCGTGTTCGTGGCGGTCACCCTGGGGATCACGACGTGGGTGAGCCGAAAGCGGCGTGGTTCCGCCGAGGAGTTCTATGCCGGAGGGCGGCTCTTCTCCCCGATGGAGAATGGTTTTGCCATCGCGGGCGACTACATGTCGGCCGCTTCCTTCCTGGGCGTCACCGGGCTCATCGCGCTGTTCGGCTACGACGGCATGTTGTACGTCGTGGGGTTCCTGGTGGCCTGGCTGGTGGTGCTGTTCCTGGTCGCGGAGCTGGTGCGCAACTGCGGGCGGTTCACGCTCGCCGACGTGATCGCCGCGCGGATGAGCGAGCGGCCGGTGCGGATCGCCACGGGAACTTCCTCGGTCACCGTTTCCGTTCTGTATCTGGTGGCGCAAATGGTGGGGGCGGGGAGCCTGGTGGTGCTGCTGCTGGGGCGGACCGGCGGGGTGACCCGGGCCTGGACGGTCATCGGGGTCGGCGCACTGATGGTGATCTATGTGTCGCTGGGAGGCATGCGGGCCACCACATGGATCCAGATCGTCAAGTCGGTCCTGCTGCTCGGCGGGACGGTCGCGCTGACCGTGCTGGTGCTGGTGCGGTTCCACGGCGACGTCGACCAACTGCTGCGCACCGCCGCCGACCGCAGCGGTCACGGGAGCGCGTTTCTGGCCCCGGGCCTGAAGTACGGGGGGAGCTGGACCGCCCGCTTCGACTTCATCAGCCTGGGACTCGCCCTGGTCCTGGGTACGGCCGGATTGCCGCACATCCTGTCCCGCTTCTACACCGTGCCGACCGCGCGGGCGGCACGTCGCTCGGCGGTGTGGTCGATCGGGCTGATCGGCGGTTTCTACCTGATGACGATCGTCCTCGGGTTCGGGGCGGCCGCGATCGTCGGTCCGGACGCCGTGCGCGCTTCGAACGCGGCCGGGAACACGGCGGTCCCGCTGCTCGCACTGGCGCTGGGTGGTGGCCCGGGATCCAATGGCGGAACGGTTCTCTTCGCGGTCGTCGCGGCCGTGGCCTTCGCGACCATCCTCGCGGTGGTCGCCGGGATCACGCTCGCCTCCTCGGCGTCCGTGGCCCACGACCTGTACGCGTCGCTGCGGCGCCGGCACGCCGAGCAGCGCGGCGAGGTGGCGGTGGCGCGCACCGCCGCGGTGGCCATCGGCGTGGTCGCGATCGCGCTCGGTCTGCTCGCCCGCGACCTGAACGTCGCCTTCCTGGTCGGCCTCGCCTTCGCGGTGGCCGCCTCGGCGAACCTGCCGGTCCTGCTCTACACGCTGTTCTGGCGCGGCTTCACCACCCGCGGGGCGGTGTGGGCCGTCTACGGGGGCCTGATCCCGGCGCTCGGGCTCGTCCTGCTGTCCCCGGTGGTCTCCGGCAGCCCGGGCTCGCTCTTCCCGGACGTCGACTTCCAGTACTTCCCGCTGCAGAACCCCGGCATCGTCTCCATCCCGCTCGGCTTCCTCGCCGGCTGGCTGGGCACCGTCACCTCCGACGAGGTGCCGGACGAGGCCAAGCACGCGGAGACCGAGGTGCGGTCGCTCACGGGAGCCGGGGCCGTATGACCGTACGACCCGTATGACCGTACGACCCGTGTGACACGCACGGGAGGCCGCCGGGTCCGGCACTCCGTGCGGCAGGGGGCCGGTCAGGCGCGGGTCGCCCACACGTAACGGTGTTCAGGGCGGCCCGCGTCGCCGTATTTCAGGGTCAACCGGGCCCGTCCCGTGCGCTCCAGGAGCTTCAGATAGCGCTGGGCGGTCTGCCGGCTCACCCCCGTCCGCTCGGCGATCTCCTGGGCCGACAGCGGGCCCTCGGCACTCATCAGCGACTGGCGCACCAGCTCCGCGGTGGTGGGGGAGTGCCCCTTCGGCAGCCCGGGCTCCGAGGGCGCGGACAGCGCGCCGAAGATCCGGTCCACCTCGGCCTGTTCGGCCTCGCCACCGCCGTCCAGGGTGCGGCGCAGCCGCGCGTACGCCTCCAGCTTGGCGCGCAGGCCCGCGAAGGCGAACGGCTTCACCAGGTACTGCAGGGCGCCGTGCCGCATCGCCGCCTGTACGGTCGACACGTCCCGCGCCGCCGTCACCATGATGACGTCGGCCTGGTGGCCGCGCCGGCGCATCTCCTGGACGACCGCGAGGCCGGTCTCGTCGGGCAGGTAGTGGTCCATCAGAACCAGGTCCAGCCTCGGCAGCGTCTCCACCTGGCGCAGCGCCTCGGCCGCGCTGTGCGCCTGGCCGGCGACATGGAAGCCGGGCACCTTCTCGACATAGGCGGCGTTGACCCGCGCGACCAGGGTGTCGTCGTCCACGACCAGTACTTCGATCATCGCGCCTCCTCCTCGACGGCGGTCACCGGGCCGGCGTCCCGTGCGGCGCCCTCCGGCGGTGCGCCGATCGCAGGCACCGGAACGGGACCCGTCTCCGGCTCCGTCTCCGTCTCGGTGAGGGCTTCGGGCAGGACGACCGTGAACTCGGCGCCTCCGCCGCCGGCCTCGCCCACCGTCGCGTTCCCGCCCTGCCGCTCGGCGAGCCGGCGCACCAGGGAGAGCCCTATGCCGCGCTTGCCGTGCGCCGGCGGCCGCTTGGTCGACCATCCCTCCGCGAAGATCGACTCCCGCTGGTCCTCCGGGACTCCAGGGCCGGTGTCGCGCACCCTGAGGACGACCGTACGTCCCTCGGCCCGCAACCCGACCTCCACGCGCGCGTGCGCGGTGCCCGCGACGGCGTCGAGGGCGTTGTCCACGAGATTGCCCACGATCGTGACCAGACCCCTGGGGTCGATCAGCCGGTCCGGGAGCCGGGTGCCGTCCGAGACCCACAGGGCCACCCCGCGTTCCGCGGCCACGGTGGCCTTGCCGACCAGCAGGGCGGCGATCAGCGGGTCCTGGATCTTCTCGGTGACCTGTTCGGCGGTGACCCGGTGGTCGCCGACCACCTCGCCGACGAACTCCACGGCGTCGTCGTACATCTCCAGCTCCAGCAGTCCGAGCACCGTGTGCATGCGGTTGGCGTGCTCGTGGTCCTGGGCGCGCAGGGCGTCGATCAGACCACGCGTGGAGTCGAGTTCGCGGCCGAGCTGTTCGAGTTCGGTGCGGTCGCGCAGGGTGGCCACGGCCCCGCCGTCGTCGGTGGGCATCCGGTTGGCCACCAGGACGCGCTGGCCGCGCACGGTGAGCAGGTCGGTGCCGGTCACCCGGCCGGTCAGCACATCGGTCGTACGGCCCTCGCCGAGGGCCTCGTCGGGCGACCGGCCGACCCCCTCGTCGCCGATGCCCAGCAGCCGACGTGCCTCGTCGTTCAGCAGGCGGATGCGGCCGCCCCGGTCGAGGGCGACCACACCCTCCCGGATGCCGTGCAGCATCGCCTCCCGCTCCGAGAGCAGCGCCGAGATGTCCGAGAAGGCCAGATCGCGGGTCTGCCGCTGGACTCGCCGGGAGATCAGCCAGGCAGCCAGCGCGCCGACCGCGAGCGCGCCGCCCGCGTAGGCGAACAGCCCCGGGATCGCGCTGATCAGCCGGGCCCGCACGCTGTCGTAGGCGATGCCGACCGAGACCGCGCCGATGATCCGGTGACGGGCGTCGTACAGCGGTACCTTCCCGCGCGCGGAGCGGCCCAGGGTGCCCTCGTCGATCTCCATGACCTCCCGGCCGGCCAGGGCCTTGCGGGGGTCGGTCGAGACGACCTCGCCGATCTGCCGGGTGTCGGTGTGCGACCAGCGCACCCAGCGGTGGTCCAGCACCACGATGTACTCGGCACGGGTGGCGTGCCGGATCCGCTCCGCCTCCCGCTGCACCGGGCCGTCGGCGGTCGGCGGGGTGGTCAGCACGCCCTCGGCGATCTGCGGGTCCTGCGCGGTGGTCTGCGCGATCGCGAGGGCCCGGCGCATCGCCTCCTGGTCCAGCTGCTTGCTGAGCGGCGCGAGGAACAGCCCCGTCGCCAGCACCGCCACTCCCGCGGCGATCGCCACCTGCATCAACAGGACTTGCGCGAAGACCCGTCGGGGCATACCGAGGCGCAGGCGGCGCACGGGGGGAGTGGGGCTCATACCCCGACGGTACGTGGGCGGGGGGCTGTCGCCGAAGGGGTGTGGCGTGGATCTCTTGACCACTTCTTGAGGAAGATGGCCGTTTCTTGGGAAAGCGGTGTTCTCGCGCGCGGGCCGGTGTTCCCACGCGACGGGCGTTCAGCGCGCGAGCCCCGCCGTGGTGAGTTCGCCGACCGCCAGCACGTCCATCCGGGCAGGTGAGCCGAGCACCGAGACGCCGCAGCTCTCCGGGCGGGGTGGGAGCGAGGCGCCCTGGGCCACGTCCACCCGCCAGTGGCGGCCGTCGGCGTGAGCGACGACGACCTCCCAGCGCGGCGCCGCGCCGTCGGTCCGTACGACGCTCAGCACGCCCGCCGCGTACTCGCCCACCGCCGAGCGGACGGCCAGCTCGGCCGCCTGGCCGGGCCGCTCCCAGGCGGAGCTGCCGCGGCACCCCTCCACCACGACACGCCCCTCCTGGACCCCGTCCAGGACCTCCCTGACGGCGCGGGACTCCGCGCGGGCGTACGCGTAGCCGTACGGCAGGACGAGCACCGTCGGCGAGAAGCGATGGCCACCCAGATGGGTGACCTCCCAGGTGCCCCGCACGCCGGCCGAGGCCAGTTCGGCCGCGAGGGGGCGGCCGAGGAGGGCGCAGCAGCGATCGCGCTTGCCGTTGGTGCACACCAGTGCGAGCGGGGTGCCGGAGTGCGGACGGCCGCCGAGGACCGTGTCGAACCTCCGGTGATCGCCCGCGCCCAGGGCGGCGAAGTCGAGTTCGAGCAGCCGCCGCGGATCGAAGGTGGTCGCTGCGTGCAGCCAGACGTTCCCGGGGACGGTGTGGGCGGCGTAGACGTGGCGCACGGCGGGCCTGCCGGGGTCGGCGTGGCGTCCGGGGCGGCGGATGAGCGCGATCCGCACTCCGGTGCCCTCGGCGGCCCTCTCCAGGGCGCGGCCCAGGACGGGATCCAGGTGGCTCGAGGTCAGCGCGTTGGCACCCCAAGGGCCCGGCTGTTCCAGCAGCAGCCACGTCGTCGCCGTGGCCGCCGTGCCGGAAACGGGCTCGTCCAGGCTTCGGGAGACGGTCGCACACCTACTCACAGAGGTGAGCCTAACCTGACTTGGTGCGGGATGGCGTCCGGCTGGGATCGTGTCCTACTCCGGCAGGGGCTGCGGGGGCCGCGGCCCGACGTAGTGACCGCTGGGGCGCATGCGCAGCGGACGTTCCCCGTACTCCTCGAGTGCGTGGGCGATCCAGCCCGCCGTCCGGGCCACGGCGAAGATCGTCTCCCCGGCGGTGGAGGGCATGCCGGTGGAGGCGGTCAGGACGGCGAGCGCCAGGTCGACGTTGGCGTGCAGCGACGTGTGACGGGCGGTCGTGGCGACGATGTCGCGCGCCGCCAGCAGCGCGGGCTCCGCGCGTGGGACCTGCTCAAGGAGCGCGAAAAGCACCCGCGCGCGGGGGTCCTCGCCGGGATACAGCCGATGGCCGAGTCCGGGGATCCGGCGGCCCGCGCGGAGTTCGTCGGCGATCACCGGCACCGCCGTGCCCCGGTCGAGCACGTCCAGCAGCATCCGGTGGGCCAGTCCGCTGGCGGCGCCGTGCAAGGGGCCCTCCAGCACACCCAGTCCGGCCGAGACGGCCGCATAGGCGTGCGCCCGGGCCGAGGCGGCGACGCGCACCGCGAGCGTGGAGGCGGCCAGGTCGTGGTCGACGAGCAGGGCGAGGGCCGTGTCCAGGGCGCGCAGGGAGGCCTCGTCGGCCTCGCGTCCGGTCAGCCGTCCCCAGAGCCGGTGGGCCAGCGTGCCGTCGTCCCGGTTGCCGAACGGCTTGGGCGGCAGGGCGGCGACCAGGGTGGGGATGAGGATGCGCGCGCTGTTCAGCACGGCCTGCTCGGACAGGTCGAAGCGCAGGGGGTCCTCGGCCGCCGCCGCGATGGCCGCCACCCGCAGCCGGTCCGTGGGGGTGGTGTGCTCGGGCAGGGCGTTCACGGCGCGGCGGGCGACCTCGACGGTGGCCTCGGGCGCGGTGAAGGTCACCCCCGGGGTCAGCCGGCCGGTCCACAGCCATTCCGCGACCTCCTCGTAGGAGTGGCGCACGGCCAGCTCGGTGGCGTCGACCCCCCGGAAGAAGTACCGGTCGTCGTCGATCAGCGTGATCCGGGTGCGTACGGACAGCTCGCCGCCGGAACCCGGACTCCCCGCGCTCTCCCGCCTGTTGCGCCGGGCGAGCGCCTCGACCTCCCCGGCGTCGAAGGTACTGGCCCGGCCGCCGGGCTCGCGCCGGCTGCTGAGCTGGCCGCGACTCACATAGGCGTACACCGTCTCCGGCTTCACGCCGAGCACCTCGGCGGTCTCCTTGGTGGTCAGCCGGCGCCCGGGGCGGTCGCGGACGGGTTCCTGATCGTGCATGGAGGCCACCGTAGTCGTCCGGCCGGGCATTGATCGATGCTTGATTACATCAATATTGACAGCCCATCAGTCATGCATGGACAGTTGAATCAAGTCCAGGGAGGAAAACATGTCGATCAGCAGGGCCACGTCCACCCTTGTCGAGGTGCCGCGGGGGCTCGCGGGCGTCGTCGTCACCGAGACCGAGATCGGTGACGTGCGGGGGCTCGAGGGCTTCTACCACTACCGCCAGTACTCGGCCGTCGAACTCGCGCGGACCCGGGGCTTCGAGGACGTCTGGCACCTCCTGGTCAACGGCACGCTTCCGGACGGGCCGCGCCTGGCCGCCTTCCGCGCCGAGACCGCGGCCATGCGCCGGCTGCCCGACGACGTACGGGCGGCCCTGCCCGCCGTAGCCGCGGCGAGCCGCACCTCGGGACCGCTGGCCGGGCTGCGCACGGCACTCTCGCTGCTGGGCGCGGCGAACGGCTTCCGGCCCGTCTACGACATCGACGCCGGCCGGCGCCGTGCCGACACCCTCGCCGCCTGCGCCGCCGTACCCACACTGCTGACCGCGCTGTACCGGCTCGGGCAGGGGCTCGATCCGGTGGAGCCGCGCGAGGACCTCTCGTACGCCGCCAACTACCTCTACATGCTCGCCGGTTCCGCACCGGATCCGCGGCAGGCGAGGGCGGTCGAACAGTACTTGATCTCGACCATTGATCACGGATTCAATGCGTCAACCTTCACCGCACGGGTCGTCGCCTCCACGGGGGCGGACGTCGCGGCCTGCCTGGTCGCGGCCGTAGGGGCTCTGTCCGGACCACTGCACGGAGGCGCCCCCAGCCGCGCCCTGGACACCCTGGACGAGATCGGAACGCCGGACCGGATCGACCCCTGGATCCGGGAGCGGGTGCTCGCCGGCGACCGGATCATGGGCTTCGGCCACGCCGTCTACCGTACGGAGGACCCCCGTTCGCGCATGCTCCGCGACATCGCCCTGGGCTTCGGCGGTCCGCGCGTCGCGTTCGCCGTCGAGGTCGAACGCCAGGTGGAGGCGATCCTCGCCGAACTGAAGCCCGGCCGCGAACTGCACACCAACGTCGAGTTCTACGCGGGCGTGGTCATGGAACTGTGCGGCCTGCCCCGCGAGATGTTCACCCCCACCTTCGCGGCCGCCCGTGTGGTCGGCTGGAGCGCCAACATCCTGGAACAGGCGGCGGACCCGAAGATCATCCGTCCGGCGGCGCGCTATGTGGGACCGCGGCCGCCGGCCGAGGTGCCGGCGGCGTAGCGGGCCCCGCGCTCTTATCCTGGGTGGCCAGTCGCCCCCTTTTGTGTGAGTGAGGTCGCCCCGTTGGCTCCCGACCGCAGCCGCCGGCAGATCCCGGTCGTCGTACTCGCCGGATTCCTGGGTTCCGGGAAGACCACGCTCCTCAACCATCTGCTGCACCGCAGCGGCGGGAGCCGGATCGGGGCGATCGTCAACGACTTCGGGGCCATCGAGATCGACGCCATGGCGGTGGCGGGCGCCCTCGGCGACTCGACCGTCTCGCTCGGCAACGGCTGCCTGTGCTGTGCCGTCGACACGAGCGAACTCGACCTCTACCTGGAGCGCCTGGCACGGCCCGAGACCGGCGTCGACGTCATCGTCATCGAGGCCAGCGGACTCGCGGAGCCCCAGGAACTGGTCCGCATGGTGCTGGCCAGTGAGCATCCGGGGATCGTCTACGGCGGCCTCGTCGAGGTCGTCGACGCCGCCGAGTTCGACGACACGCGCGCCCGGCACCCCGAGATCGACCGGCACCTCGGCCTCGCCGACCTGGTCGTGGTCAACAAGCTCGACCGCGCACCGGACGCCGGACGGATCCTCCGCCTCGTCCGCTCGCTGACCGGACCCGCCGCGGTCGTCCCCGCCACCTACGGACGCATCGACCCGGAGTTCCTGTTCGACTGCAGGCCGGCCGAGGAGCGCGTCGGGCAGCTGTCCTTCGACGACCTGCACGACCACCGGGACGGGCACAGCGGCCACACCGGCCACCTGCACGTCGGTTACGACAGCCTGTCCTTCGTCTCCGGCTCGCCCCTGGAGCCGCGACGGCTGATGGGCTTCCTCGACAGCAGGCCCGAGGGGCTGTACCGGATCAAGGGACATGTGGACTTCGGCCCGTACGACACGGGCAACCGGTACGCCGTGCACGCCGTCGGCCGGTTCCTGCGCTTCTACCCCGAGCCCTGGACGCACGGCGGGGAACGCCTCACCCAGCTCGTCCTGATCGGCTCCGGGATCGACACCGCCGCCCTCGGCCAGCAGCTGGAGGCGTGCAGGAACGACGACGCCCCACACGCCGACGAACACGGCATGTGGGGCGTCCTGCGCTACGTCCGGGATCCCGGGGAGGAACCGGGGGGCCAGTTGCCGGACCAGCTCGAGAGCCGGCCCGAAGACCAGCCCTGCGGCGGCTGGAACGAGGTCTAGAACTCCGCCGCGGCCACCACGGACACCGTCTTCGGCAGTGACGTGCCCGAGCCGTCCCGGCGCGGGTCCAGCTCGGGAAGCTCCGCCGGCGTGCCGTTCTTCTGCGCCGCGTGCGCCGGGGACCGCCCGGCCCAGGCCAGCGACAGGCAGTCCTCGCCCTTGAGGAACCGCTGGCAGCGCACGCCACCGGTGGCCCGGCCCTTGCGCGGGTACTGGTCGAACGGGGTCAGCTTGGCCGTGGTCTGCACGGAGTCGTCGAGCGTGCCGCGCGAGCCCGCCACCGTGAAGACCACCGCGTCCGCGGCCGGGTCGACGGCGGTGAAGGAGATGACCTTCGCGCCCTCGGTGAGCTTGATGCCCGCCATGCCGCCGGCCGCGCGGCCCTGCGGACGGACCTGCGAGGCCTGGTAGCGCAGCAGCTGTGCGTCGTCCGTGATGAACACCAGGTCCTCCTCGCCGGTGCGCAGTTCCACCGCGCCGACGATCCGGTCCCCCTCCTTGAGCGTGATGACCTCCAACTCGTCCTTGTTGGACGGGTAGTCGGGCACCACGCGCTTGACCACACCCTGCTCGGTGCCGAGCGCCAGACCCGGTGAGGTCTCGTCCAGTGTCATCAGGCAGACCACCGTCTCGTCGTCCTCCAGGGAGACGAACTCCGCCAGCGGCGCGCCTCCGGAGAGGTTCGGCGCCGACGCCGTGTCGGGCAGCTGCGGAAGGTCCACCACGTTGATCCGCAGCAGGCGGCCCGCCGAGGTGACCGCGCCGATCTCCCCGCGCGCGGTCGCCGGCACGGCGGACACGATCACGTCGTGCTTGGTGCGCCGGGCGTCGGCGGCCTCCGTGAACGGCTCGGCGTTCGCCGTGCGGGCCAGCAGCCCGGTCGAGGAGAGCAGCACCCGGCACGGGTCGTCGGCGACCTGGAGCGGCACGGTCGCCACCTGCGTGCCCGCCGACTCCAGCAGGACCGTACGCCGCTCGGTGCCGAACTTCTTGGCCACCGCCGCCAGTTCGGCCGAGACCAGCTTGCGCAGCTCGGCGTCCGACTCCAGGATCCGGGTCAGCTCCTCGATCTCCGCGGTCAGCCGCTCCTTCTCCGCCTCCAGCTCGATGCGGTCGTACCTGGTCAGCCGGCGCAGCGGCGTGTCGAGGATGTACTGCGTCTGGATCTCGCTCAGCCCGAAGCGCTCCATCAGGCGCTCCTTGGCCTGCGCGGAGTTGTCGCTGGAGCGGATCAGACTGATGACCTCGTCGATGTCGACCAGCGCCGTGAGCAGGCCCTCGACCAGGTGCAGGCGGTCCCGGCGCTTGGTGCGGCGGAACTCGCTGCGCCGCCGGACGACCTCGAAGCGGTGGTCGAGATAGACCTCCAGCAGCTCCTTCAGGCCCAGCGTGAGCGGCTGGCCGTCCACCAGGGCCACGTTGTTGATGCCGAAGGACTCCTCCATCGGGGTCAGCTTGTACAGCTGCTCCAGGACGGCCTCCGGCACGAAACCGTTCTTGATCTCGATGACCAGACGCAGCCCGTGCTCGCGGTCGGTCAGGTCCTTGACGTCCGCGATGCCCTGGATCTTCTTCGAGCCGACCAGATCCTTGATCTTCGCGATCACCTTCTCCGGGCCGACGGTGAACGGCAGTTCGGTGATGACCAGGCCCTTGCGGCGGGCCGTGACCGTCTCCACCGCCACCGTGGCGCGGATCTTGAACGTGCCGCGGCCCGTCTCGTACGCGTCCCGGATGCCGTCAAGGCCGACGATCCGGCCGCCGGTGGGCAGGTCGGGGCCCGGGACGTGCCGCATCAGGGCGTCCAGGTCCGCGCTCGGGTAGCGGATCAGGTGCCGGGCGGCCGCGACGACCTCGCCCAGGTTGTGCGGCGGCATGTTCGTCGCCATGCCGACCGCGATGCCCGAGGAGCCGTTGACCAGCAGGTTCGGGAAGGCGGCGGGCAGGGCCACCGGCTCCTGCTCCTGGCCGTCGTAGTTCGGCGTGAAATCGACCGTGTCCTCGTCGATCGACTCGGTCATCAGGCTCGTCGCCGCGGCCTGGCGGCACTCGGTGTACCGCATGGCGGCCGGCGGGTCGTCGTTGCCCAGGGAGCCGAAGTTGCCGTGGCCGTCGACCAGCGGGACGCGCATGGAGAAGGGCTGGGCCATGCGCACCAGGGCGTCGTAGATCGACGCGTCGCCGTGCGGGTGCAGCTTGCCCATCACCTCGCCGACGACGCGCGCGCACTTCACGTAGGCGCGGTCGGGGCGCAGGCCCATCTCGTTCATCTGGTAGACGATGCGGCGGTGCACCGGCTTGAGGCCGTCACGGGCGTCCGGCAGGGCGCGCGAGTAGATGACCGAGTACGCGTACTCAAGGTAGGAGCCACGCATCTCGTCCACGACGTCGATGTCGAGGATCTTCTCCTCGTACGAGTCGTCGGGCGGCGGGGTCTTCGTGCTGCGGCGGGCCATCGCTGCCGGCTCCTTGCTGAAGCGATTGACGGATCTGACGCGGACCATTGTGGACCGCGGCACTGACAACCCGGGCCGCGACCCGGTGTTCCGCGGCCCGGCCGGCCTCGGGAGGTCCTGCGGGGGCCGCCCCGCGGCACGGCCCCCGCAGGCTACGCGATCCGCTGTGGGCGTACGCGCCGCGGGAACTTCGCCGGGCGTCCGCACGCTTGCATACAGTGGCAGGACCGGCAGGAAAACCGCGGTTTCGACGACCGCCTCCGCGAGCGAAGGGACGTACATGGCCATGGGTCACACGACCACAGCCGAGGCAGGCTCCGGGGGCCTGACAGCGACCGAGCACCGCCTGGCCAACGGTCTGCGCGTGGTGCTCTCCGAGGACCACCTCACCCCCGTGGCGGCGGTCTGCCTCTGGTACGACGTCGGCTCCCGCCACGAAGTCAAGGGGCGTACCGGTCTGGCTCACCTTTTCGAGCACTTGATGTTCCAGGGTTCGGGCCAGGTCAAGGGCAACGGCCACTTCGAGCTGGTGCAGGGCGCCGGCGGCTCGCTCAACGGCACCACCAGCTTCGAGCGCACCAACTACTTCGAGACCATGCCCACCCACCAGCTGGAGCTGGCGCTCTGGCTCGAGGCCGACCGCATGGGCTCGCTGCTCACCGCGCTCGACGACGAGTCCATGGAGAACCAGCGCGACGTCGTCAAGAACGAGCGCCGCCAGCGCTACGACAACGTCCCCTACGGCACCGCGTTCGAGAAGCTGACCGCCCTCGCCTACCCCGAGGGACACCCCTACCACCACACGCCCATCGGCTCGATGGCGGACCTGGACGCGGCCACCCTGGAGGACGCGCGCCAGTTCTTCCGTACCTACTACGCGCCCAACAACGCGGTGCTGTCGGTGGTCGGCGACATCGACCCCGAGCAGACCCTCGCCTGGGTCGAGAAGTACTTCGGGTCCATCCCCGCCCACGACGGCAAGCCGGCGCCGCGCGACGGCTCGCTGCCGGAGATCATCGGCGAGCAACTGCGTGAGGTCGTCGTCGAGGAGGTCCCGGCGCGTGCCCTGATGGCCGCCTACCGGCTCCCGCACGACGGCACGCGCGCGGCGGACGCGGCCGACCTGGCGCTCACCGTCCTCGGCGGCGGCGAGTCCTCCCGCCTCTACAACCGCCTGGTCCGGCGCGACCGTACGGCGGTGGCGGCCGGGTTCGGCCTGCTGCGCCTCGCCGGAGCGCCCTCGCTGGGCTGGCTGGACGTGAAGACCTCCGGGGACGTCGAGGTGCCGGTCATCGAGGCGGCCATCGACGAGGAGCTGGCCCGGTTCGCCGAGGAGGGCCCGACCCCCGGCGAGATGGAGCGCGCCCAGGCCCAGTTGGAGCGCGAGTGGCTGGACCGGCTCGGCACGGTCGCCGGCCGCGCCGACGAACTGTGCCGGTTCGCCGTCCTGTTCGGCGACCCGCAGCTGGCCCTGACCGCCGTCAAGCGCGTCCTGGAGGTGACTCCCGAGGAGGTCCAGGAGGTCGCCAAGGCCCGGCTGCGCCCGGACAACCGCGCGGTGCTCGTCTACGAGCCGCTGTCCGCCGAGTCCGCGGAGCACACGGAGGACGAGGACTTCCCCGAGGACCCCGAGGCCGAAGCCACCGTCGAAGCCGGCGACCACAACGAGGAGGCGGCCAAGTGAGCCAGCTCGCCGCTATGGAGTTCCACCCGCAGCCCCAGCCGGGCCAGGCCCGGCCGTGGGCGTTCCCGGCCCCCGACCGCGGGACGCTCGACAACGGCCTGACCGTGCTGCGCTGCCACCGCCCCGGTCAGCAGGTCGTCGCCGTCGAGGTGCTGCTGGACGCGCCCCTGGAGGCCGAACCGGCCGGCCTGGACGGCGTTGCCACGATCATGGCGCGGGCCTTCTCCGAGGGCACCGACCAGCACTCCGCCGAGGAGTTCGCCGCCGAGCTGGAGCGGGCCGGCGCCACCCTCGACGCGCACGCCGACCACCCGGGCGTGCGCCTCAGCCTGGAGGTCCCGGCCTCGCGCCTGGCCAAGGGCCTCGGTCTGCTGTCGGACGCCCTCCGGGCGCCCGCGTTCGCCGACAGCGAGGTCGAGCGGCTGGTCCGCAACCGCCTCGACGAGATCCCGCACGAGCTGGCCAACCCCTCCCGCCGGGCCGCCAAGGAACTCTCCAAGCAGCTGTTCCCGTCGGCCTCGCGCATGTCGCGCCCGCGCCAGGGCACCGAGGACACGGTCGCCAAGATCGACGCGGCGGCCGTACGCGGCTTCTACGACCGGCACGTGCGGCCCGCCACGGCGACCGCGGTCGTGGTCGGCGACCTCACCGGGATCGACCTCGACGAGCTGCTCGCGGGCACCCTGGGCGCCTGGACCGGCTCCCAGGCCCAGTCCCGGCCGGTGCCACCGGTGACCGCCGACGACACCGGCCGGGTCGTCATCGTCGACCGCCCCGGCGCCGTCCAGACGCAGTTGCTGATCGGCCGCGTCGGCGCCGACCGGCACGACCGCGTCTGGCCCGCGCAGGTGCTCGGCACGTACTGCCTCGGCGGGACCCTCACCTCCCGGCTGGACCGCGTCCTGCGCGAGGAGAAGGGATACACCTACGGGGTGCGCGCCTTCGGGCAGGTCCTCAGGTCCGCCCCCGACGGCAGCGGCGCCTCCATGCTGGCCATCAGCGGCTCCGTGGACACCCCCAACACCGGTCCCGCCCTGGACGACCTGTGGAAGGTGCTGCGCAAGCTCGCCGAGGAGGGCCTGACGGACGCCGAGCGCGACGTGGCCGTACAGAACCTCGTCGGGGTCGCACCGCTGAAGTACGAGACCGCGGCGGCCGTCGCGAGCACGCTGGCCGACCAGGTCGAGCAGCACCTGCCCGACGACTTCCAGGCCACGCTGTACCAACAGCTCGCCGCCACCGGCACGGTGGAGGCCACGGCGGCCGTGGTGAACGCCTTCCCGGTGGACCGTCTGGTCACCGTCCTGGTCGGCGACGCGGCCCAGATCAGGGAGCCCGTCGAGGCCCTCGGCATCGGCGAAGTCAGCGTCGTGGCAGCCGAATAGCGCCACGCGCGCGTGGGCCCTGGTGACCAGGAGGACACCAGGGCCCACGCATGTCCCCCCTCATATGTCCGAATTGGGGCGGAGGTTGCCTGTCTGACCTGTGGGATGCGCGACAAAACCCCGGATCGGTTTGGGGAAGGCAAGCGGCCCGCCTTAGCGTCGTCCGGGCTGTTCGTCAGGCAGTGCGCCGCACCCGCGGCACCGGACAGCCATCGCCGAGTCCCCGTACGGCGCGAGCCAGGGGAGCCGGGGACCCACGCAGTCCCTGGGGTGAATCGGACGCCCGCGCGCGAGCGAGGGGGCCCGTAGGAGACCTTCCTGCTCCGAACCCGTCAGCTAACCCGGTAGGCGAGAGGGAAGGAAAGGACCAGCCACTTCATGGCGTTCATGTGCGCCTCCGGGAAGCACCGCCGTCCCGGCCGGATCAAGCGCACCACCGCGCAGGCGGCCGGCATCGCGGCCCTCACGACCACCGGCGTCATCGGCACCATCGCCGCCGCGCCGGCGCTGGCCGCCGAGAACTCCGTCGAGCAGACCGGCCTCACCCCCGTCATCACCATCAGCGACTCGGTCCCCGAGCGGATCGACGCCCAGGCCACCGCGCAGAAGGAGGCCGCCGAGCGGAAGGCGGCCGAGCGGGCCGCGGCCAAGGCGGCGGCGGAGAAGGTACTGAAGGAGCGCGAGGCCAAGGCGCGCGCCGCCCGCGAGGCCGAGCGCAAGCGCCTCAACGCCTTCGTCGCGCCGATCACCGACTCCTACGTCTCCACCGGTTACAAGACCGGCGGCTCCCTGTGGTCCTCCGGCGCCCACACCGGCATCGACTTCCACGCGGCGAGCGGCACGCCCGTCCACGCGGTCGGCTCCGGCACCGTCGTCTCGACCGGCTGGGGCGGGGCGTACGGCAACCAGATCGTGATCAAGATGGCCGACGGCATGTACACCCAGTACGGCCACCTGTCCTCCGTCGGCGTCTCGGTGGGCCAGCAGGTGACCCCGGGCCAGCAGATCGGCCTGTCCGGCTCGACCGGCAACACCACCGGTCCGCACCTTCACTTCGAGGCCCGTACCACCGCCGAGTACGGCTCGGACGTCGACCCCGTCGCCTACCTCCGCAAGCACGGCGTGAACGTCTGACGGCCGCCCCCACGGCACCGCGCAGCCCCGGCTCCCCGAGCCGGGGCTTTCGTCGTTTCCGGAGACCCGCTGTCCAAAAAATATCCATGGATTCCGGTCCGCCGTCGGAAATTCCGGCTCATTGCAATAGAGTCGCTGAACACACGTCAATCGTCGACGTTTCACGGGGATTAAGGCGGAGGTCGGTCATGCGTATTCCGGCGCATTCGGTGTGCACGGCGATCCGGGACGACATCGTCGCCGGTGTCTACGAGCGCGGCGGCCGCCTCACCGAGGAAGTCCTGGCCCGTCGCTACGGCGTCTCACGGGTCCCCGTCCGCGAGGCCCTGCGCACCCTGGAGGCCGAGGGCTTCGTGGTGACCCGGCGGCACGCGGGCGCGTGCGTGGCCGAACCGACCGACCAGGAGGCCGCCGACCTGCTGGAGATGCGCGTGCTGCTGGAGCCGCTCGGCGCCTCCCGGGCCGCCCAGCGCCGCACCGAGGCCCATCTCAAGGTGCTGCGCGGCCTGGTCCGGCTGGGCCAGGAGCGGGCCCGCCGGGGCAGCAGCGAGGATCTGCGCTCGCTGGGCGGCTGGTTCCACGAGACGCTCGCCCAGGCCTGCGGCAGCCCGTCCCTGACCTCGATGCTCACCCAGCTGCGGCACAAGATCGCCTGGATGTACGCGGTGGACGCGCCGGTCAGCCCCGTGGAGTCGTGGGCCGAGCACGGCGCGATCGTGGACGCGGTGGCACGCGGCGACGGCGAACGCGCGCGGGCGATCACGGCGCTGCACACCGAGCGCGCGACCTCCGCGCACCGGCTTCGTTTTTCCGGCGGCTCCGACCGCCCGGAACGTGTGAGGACTTCGCAACATCCCGTAAACATGTCGGGCCTGCGGCATTAACACGGGCGCCGTATACAAAGAAGAGTAATTCGGCCCAGGTGTATTTCTGCTGCCCGAATTCCCCTGCGCTCGAGAATTCCCGGTGAAACGGCGGAGCCGCGCCGCCCCGAAAGGGGTGACGCGGCTCCGGTGTTGTGGGCGCCCGCGCTCAGACGGTCTCGGGAAGCTCTTCGAGCCCCTCGGCGACCAGCTTGGCCAGACGGTCCAGGGCGGCGTCCGCGCCCTCGGCGTCGGAGGCGAGGACGATCTCCTCGCCACCCTGGGCGCCGAGGCCCAGGACGGCCAGCATGGAGGCCGCGTTGACGGGGTTGCCCCCGGCCTTGGCGATCGTCACCGGGACGCCTGCGGCCGTGGCGGCTCGGACGAAGATGGAGGCGGGGCGGGCGTGGAGGCCCTCGGCCCAGCCGACGTTGACGCGGCGCTCAGCCATGTGATGCTGCCCTTCAGTTTCTCAGGGTTGTCTAGACCAGTTTCCCATACCGTGAAGCGACCCCGGAGCGGTCCTTCGTCCCGCCCCGGTGTGTCGTCGGACCGCGGCCTCGGTCCGGCTTCCGTCCTCCACAGACTGCCTCGCGCCGTTGTCGGACGCGAGCCGTACTCTGGGGCCCATGCAGACCCCGTCCGACCGGCAGGACCGGCACGAGTACCCCGCCCACTGGGAGGCGGACGTGGTGCTGCGCGACGGTGGCACCGCACGCATCCGGCCCATCACCGTCGATGACGCCGACCGCCTGGTCAGCTTCTACGAGCAGGTCTCGGACGAGTCGAAGTACTACCGCTTCTTCGCGCCCTACCCGCGCCTGTCCGCCAAGGACGTCCACCGCTTCACGCACCACGACTTTGTGGACCGGGTGGGGCTCGCCGCCACGGTCGGCGGCGAGTTCATCGCCACCGTACGCTACGACCGCATCGGCGCCCACGGCCTGCCCGCCTCCGCCCCCGCCGACGAGGCCGAGGTCGCCTTCCTCGTACAGGACGCGCACCAGGGCCGGGGAGTGGCCTCCGCGCTGCTCGAACACATCGCCGCCGTCGCGCGCGAACGGGGCATCCGCCGCTTCGCCGCGGAGGTGCTGCCCGCCAACAGCAAGATGATCAAGGTGTTCACGGACGCCGGCTACACCCAGAAACGCAGCTTCGAGGACGGCGTCGTACGCCTGGAGTTCGACCTGGAGCCCACCGACCGCTCGCTCGCGGTACAGCGCGCGCGGGAACAGCGAGCCGAGGCCCGTTCGGTACGGCGGCTGCTGGTGCCGGGCTCGGTGGCGGTGATCGGCGTCGGCCGCGCCCCCGGCGGGGTGGGCCGCAGCGTCCTGGGCAACATCAGGGACGCGGGCTACACCGGGCGCCTGCACGCCGTGAACACGAGCCTGCCCGAGGACCTCAAGGAGATCGACGGCGTGCCCGCGCACCGCTCGGTGCGCGACATCGAGGGACCCGTGGACCTCGCGGTCGTGGCCGTGCCGGCCGCGCGGGTGCCCGAGGCGGTCACCGAGTGCGGCGAGCACGGCGTACAGGGACTCGTCGTCCTGTCCGCCGGATACGCGGAGAGCGGACCCGAGGGGCGCGAACGACAGCGGGCGCTGGTCCGGCACGCGCGCACGTACGGGATGCGGATCATCGGGCCGAACGCCTTCGGTGTCATCAACACCTCCGAGGAGGTCCGGCTCAACGCCTCGCTGGCGCCCCGGATGCCCCGGCCCGGGCGCATCGGCCTGTTCGCCCAGTCCGGTGCCATCGGCATCGCCCTCCTGTCCCGGCTGCACCGGCGCGGCGGAGGGGTCACCGGGGTCACCGGGGTGTCGACCTTCGTGTCGTCGGGCAACCGGGCGGACGTCTCGGGCAACGACGTCCTGCAGTACTGGTACGACGACCCCGACACCGACGTCGTCCTCATGTACCTGGAGTCGATCGGCAACCCCCGCAAGTTCACCCGGCTCGCGCGGCGGACGGCGGCGGCCAAGCCACTGGTCGTGGTGCAGGGCGCCGGATCGGCTCCGCAGGGACACGCCGTGCGGGCCACCCGGTTGCCGCACGCGACGGTCTCCGCGCTGCTGCGGCAGGCCGGGGTGATCCGGGTGGACACGATCACCGAGCTGGTGGACGCCGGACTGCTGCTCGCCCGGCAGCCGCTGCCCGCCGGGCCCCGGGTGGCGATCCTCGGGAACTCCGAGTCGCTGGGGCTGCTGACGTACGACCAGTGTCTCGCGGAGGGGCTGCGCCCGGCCCGGCCGTCGGACCTGACGACAGGGGCCTCGGCGGAGGACTTCCGGCGGGCGCTGGCCGAGGCGCTGGCGGACGACACGTGCGACGCGGTGGTCGTCACGGCGATACCCGCGATCGGGGAGGGACCGCCCGGGGACGCGGAGCTGGCGGAGGCGCTGCGCTCCGCCGCGGCCGCCGTTCCGGGCAAGCCGGTGCTGGTGGTGCACGTGGAGCTGGGCGGCCTCGCGGAGGCGCTGTCGGCCGCCGCCAGCACCGCACCGCACGGCGCGGGCAGAGCGCCCGGACGACCGCCCCTCGCGGGGGCCGAGGTCCGGCAGCCCGCCCCCACGGCACTCACGGACCAGAACTGCTCCCGTCTCATCCCCGCCTACCCCGCCGCCGAGCGTGCCGTCCGCGCGCTCGGTGAGGCCGTGAGGTACGCGCAGTGGCGGCGGGAGGCCGTCGATCCCGGGAAGGTGCCCGAGTACGAGGACATCGACGAGAAGGGGGCCGCGCGGCTGATCGACGGCCTGCTCGCGCGGGGACAGGGGCTGACCCTCGGCACCGAGGAGACCTGCGAGCTGCTCGGGAAGTACGGCATACCCGTCCGCCGGGCCATCCCCGCGCCCACCCCGGACACCGCCGCCGAAGCCGCCCGCACCCTCGGCTACCCGGTGGCCCTCAAGGCCACCGCCCCGCACCTGCGGCACCGCGCCGACCTGGGCGGCGTCCGCCTCGACCTCGCGGACGAGGAACAACTGCGCCGGGCGTACGCGGAGTTGACCGACCTGTTCGGCAAGCCCGAGCAGCTGCGGCCGGTCGTGCAGTCGATGGCGCCCCGGGGTGTCGACACCGTCGTACGGGCCGTGATCGATCCGGCGGCGGGGGCCGTGCTGTCCTTCGGGCTGGCCGGGGCCGCCTCGCAGCTGCTCGACGACATGGCGCACCGGCTGGTGCCGGTGACCGACCGGGAGGCGACCTCGCTGGTGCGGTCGATCCGCACGGCCCCGCTGCTGTTCGGGTGGCGCGGGTCGACGCCGGTGGACACCCCCGCCCTGGAGGAACTGCTGCTGCGGGTGTCCCGGCTGGTCGACGACCACCCCGAGGTGGTCGCGGTCACCCTGGAGCCGGTCGTGGTGGCCCCGCACGGTGTGAGCGTGCTCGGCGCCACCGTGCGACTGGCGCCGCCGCCCGCCCGCGACGACCTCGGCCCGCGCACCCTGCCGGCGTACTGAGGGGCCGGGGCCCGGTGAACCGCCACCCGTCGTGGCCGCGTTCGAGGCGGGCGCGGACGCCGGCCCCGGCGCCCGTGACTGTCCCGGACCCCCCTTGCCCACGGATTAGGATGGACGTCATGGCCAAGACCAGTACGACGACCCAGGGGCTGCGCGTCGCGATCGAGCGCAGCGGCTACTACCCGGCCCTCGTGGCCGAGGCGGTGGAGGCCGCCGTGGGCGGCGAGCCCATCCGGTCGTACCTGGTCCACCAGGAGACCACGTTCGACCAGAACGAGGTACGGCGGCACGTCACCGTGCTGGTCCTCACCGGCAACCGTTTCATCGTCAGCCACACCGACGAGCAGGCCGCCGACAGCACCTCCCCGACGCCGTACACCACGACGTCCACGGAGTCGGTGAAACTCGGCCGGATCTCGTCGGTCGTGGTCAGCCGCGTGGTCGCCAACCCGGAGCAGTACACCCCGGGCACGCTGCCCCGCGAGGTCGTGCTGACCATCGGCTGGGGCGCCGTCTCGCGCATCGACCTGGAGCCCGCCGCCTGCGGCGACCCCAACTGCGAGGCCGACCACGGCTACACGGGCAGCTCCACGGCGGACGACCTCAGCCTGCGCGTCAGCGAGGCCGGGGACGGCCCGGAGACGGTACGCCAGGCGCTCGCCTTCGCACAGGCCGTCTCCGAGGCGACCGCGGACCTCACTCGCTGATGGCCTACGCCGCCTGGGACCAGCACCCGCAGCCGCTCGCCCTCGACTCCGCCCCGCTGCCCGAGTACGGCAGCGGCTCCCTCGCCGACCTGCTGCCCACCCTGGCCGCGGGAATGGGCGTCCCCGGCGCGACCGCCGCGATCACCGAGCTGACCCCGGCCGATCGCAACTGCGTCTTCCTGATCGACGGCCTCGGCTGGGAGCAGCTCACCTCGCATCCCGACGAGGCCCCCTTCCTGACCTCGCTGCTCGCCACCTCGCGCGGCGGCACCGGCCGCCCGCTCACCGCCGGCTACCCGGCGACCACCGCGACCTCCCTCGCCTCCGTCGGCACCGGCCTGCCGCCCGGCGCGCACGGCCTGCCCGGCTACACCGTGCGCAACCCGGCCACCGGCGAGCTGATGAACCAGCTCCGCTGGCAGCCGTGGACCGACCCGCGCCCCTGGCAGCCGTACCCCACCGTCTTCCAGCTGGCCCACGAGGCAGGCGTCCACGCGGCCCAGGTCTCCTCGCCCACCTTCCAGAACACCCCGCTCACCAAGGTCGCCCTCAGCGGCGGAACGTTCCTGGGGCGGCTGAGCGGTGAGGAGCGCATGGACCTCGCCGCCGAGCAACTGGCCGCCGCCGACCGCTCGCTGGTCTACACGTACTACGCCGAACTCGACGGCGCGGGCCACCGCCACGGACTGGCCTCCGACCACTGGCGCGGCCAGCTGATGTACGTCGACCGGCTGGTCCAGCGCCTGGCCGAGCAGCTCCCGCCGCGCACCGCGCTCTACGTCACCGCCGACCACGGCATGGTCGACGTGCTCTTCGACGAGGAGCACCGCATCGACTTCGACGCGGACTGGGAGCTGCGCGCCGGGGTCGCCCTGCTGGGCGGCGAGGGGCGCGCGCGGCATGTGTACGCGCTGCCGGGTGCCGAGGGCGACGTACTGACCTGCTGGCGCGAGGTGCTCGGCGAGCAGTTCTGGGTGGCCTCCCGGGACGAGGCGATCGAGGCCGGCTGGTTCGGCCCGCACATCGACGAACGCGTGTACGCCCGTATCGGGGACGTGGTCGCGGCCGCGCACGACGACGTCCTGCTGATCGCCTCCGAGCGGGAGCCGAAGGAGTCGACGATGGTCGGCAACCACGGTTCCATGACCCCGGCCGAGCAACTGGTCCCGCTCCTCGAAGTACGCTCCTGAAGCCCCCGTTCCCCTCTTCCATGCCGAAAGGTGCTCAACTCGCCATGCCCGAGCTGGTGTTCTTCTCCGGAACGATGGACTGCGGGAAGTCGACGCTGGCTCTGCAGATCGAGCACAACCGCTCCGCCCGCGGCCTCGTCGGCATGATCTTCACCCGCGACGACCGGGCCGGCGAGGGCAAGCTGTCCTCCCGCCTCGGCCTGGTCACCGACGCCGTGGAGGTGGAGGACGGCCAGGACCTGTACGCCTACCTCGTCGACCATCTCTCGCACGGCGGCCGCGCGGACTACGTGATCGCGGACGAGGCGCAGTTCCTGGCGCCGGAGCAGATCGACCAGCTGGCGCGGGTGGTCGACGACCTGGCCGTCGACGTCTACGCCTTCGGCATCACCACCGACTTCCGCTCCAAGCTGTTCCCCGGCTCGCAGCGGCTGGTGGAGCTGGCCGACCGGGTCGAGGTGCTCCAGGTCGAGGCCCTGTGCTGGTGCGGCGCCCGGGCCACGCACAACGCCCGCACGGTCGGCGGCGAGATGGTCGTGGAGGGCGCCCAGGTGGTCGTGGGCGACGTGACCCAGTCCGCGGACGAGATCGGCTACGAGGTGCTGTGCCGGCGCCACCACCGGCGCCGGATGACCGCCGCGTCGGCCCGGGCGGCGGCCCTGTCCCCGGACGTCCTGCCGGTCTCCTCGGCCTGACGGGCCCGAGGCCCGGCTCAGCGCGGGTTCTGGACCACGGCGAAGAGCGCCCCCTCCGGGTCCGCCACCGTCGCGACCCGCCCGTGCGCGCCGTCCTGGGCCGGCGTGAGCACCCGCCCGCCCATGGCGAGGACCCGGTCCAGCGTCCCGTCGGTGTCCGCGACCTCGAAGTACGTCAGCCAGTGCGAGCCCCGGTCCCGGGGCAGCGAGTGGCCCACACCGTGGATGTCCGCCACCGGGTGGCCGCCGATGCGCAGGGTCACGTGGCCGAAGTCGTCGGAGACCGCCGCCTCCTCCTCGTAGCCGAACACCGTTTCGTAGAACTTGGCGACGCTCGCGGTCTCGAAGGTGAGCAGCTCGTTCCAGACGGGCGTGCCGGGAACGCCGACGACCTCGGTGCCGAGGTGCTGGGCCGCCTGCCAGATACCGAAGACGGCCCCCGAGGGGTCGGAGGCCATCGCCATCCGGCCGGCCCTGCCGGCGTCCAGGGGGCCCACTCCCACGGTGCCGCCGCACAGCCGCAGCGTGTCGGCCGTCCGGTCCACGTCGTCCGAGGCGAGGTAGGGGGTCCAGGCGATCGGCAGCCGGCGGTCGGGCGGCAGCTGGCCGATGCCGGCCACCTCCTGCCCGTCGAGCAGGGCCCGCACATAGGAGCCGAGCTGCTGCGGGCCGGGCCGGAACTCCCAGCCGAACAACGCCCCGTAGAAGTCCTCGGTCGCCGTCAGCTCGTGCACCATCAGGCTCACCCAGCAGGGCGTGCCGGGCGCGCGCCGAGCGTGCGTGCCGCCGTTGGGGCCGGCCGGCTCCCGTGCCTCGGTCATCGTCACTCTCTCCCCGGCCCCTCGTGGGTGGCCGTGTCGCTTCCGCCCGGCGGTTGACCCCGAGAGGATGCCTGATCTGCCGCTTCTCGCCGGTTCCTGGCGATTGCCGATGGATGTCCATCAGCTGTACAGCATGTGCCCGATCCCATACGCCTCGTGATCGAGACGGTCCGGCGGAAGAGTAGTCGGACCTGGACGTTGCGGCCACCCCTGGCGTATGGATGGTGGCCATGAACGCCATCATCACCGCAGCCGAACTGGCGCACGAATTGACCGGCGAGAACGCGCCGACCCTGCTGGACGTCCGCTGGCAGCTGAGCACGGCCGCAGCGGCGGGCGCCCCGGCCTTAGACGGCCGGGCCGAGTACGCGGCCGGCCATCTGCCAGGCGCGGTCTTCGTCGACCTGGACGAGGAACTCGCCTCCGCGCCCGGGGCGCGCGGCCGCCATCCCCTGCCCGATCTCGCCGAGTTCGGCGCCGCGATGCGCCGCGCGGGGGTGTCCGCCGCGCGGCCCGTGGTCGTGTACGACGGCGGGCAGGGCTGGGCCGCGGCGCGCGCCTGGTGGCTGCTGCGCTGGACGGGGCACCCCGACGTGCGGGTGCTCGACGGCGGACTGCCGGCCTGGCCGGGCCCGCTGTCGGCCGGGACGCCCGTCCCGGCCGAGGGGGACTTCGAACCGGTGCCGGAGGCCGGGGGGTTGCTCGACGCGGACGGGGCCGCGGAGCTGGCCCGCTCGGGTGTGCTGCTGGACGCGCGCGCGGGGGAGCGCTACCGGGGAGAGGTGGAGCCGATCGACCGCGTCGGCGGGCACATCCCGGGCGCGGTGTCGGCGCCGACCACGCAGAACGTGGGTCCCGACGGCCGCTTCCTGCCCGCCGAGGAGCTGAGGGACCGCTTCGAGGCGCTGGGCGCCCTGGGGGAGGCGCGGGTGGGCGTGTACTGCGGCTCGGGCGTCTCGGGGGCGCACGAGGTGCTGGCCCTGGCGGTCGCGGGCATCGCGGCGGAGCTCTACGTCGGTTCCTGGTCCGAGTGGTCCTCGGACCCGTCCCGTCCGGTGGCCGTGGGCCCCGACCCGCAGTGACACCGAGGAGGGGGCCCACGGACGTGGGTCCCCTCCTCGGTCGCGGTGCCGACTACTCCTGCTTCTTGCGGCGCGTGCCGAACACGATCTCGTCCCAGCTCGGGACCGCGGCCCGGCGGCCGGGGCGGACGCCGTCGGCCTCGGCCTGGCGGTCGGTGGCACCGATCAGCCGGTCGCGGTGGCTGCCCACGGACCGAGGCATCAGGACGTCCGCGTAGGCGGAACCGGCCGAGGCCGCCGGCGCCGGGGGTTCCTCCGCCGCGGGTTCCGGATCTGGCTCCTCCGGGACCTCCGGCGCACGCTCCGGGACCACCATGTCGCCCCGGAAGCTCGGCACCGCCTCCAAGAGGCTGGTCAGCGAGTCGCGTTCACCGGCGCTCTCCTCGGCCGGCTCGGACGGCTGTGCCGGCAGGGCCAGCCGCTCCCGGTCGAGGGAACGGTCCAGCGGGCGGTCGCGCGGCAGCCGGGCGATGCGCGGTACGAACGGAAAGCTCGGCTCCGGCACGGCGAGGTCGTCGGACTCGCCGATCAGCGAGCGCGCCTCGTCGTCGACGGCCTGGACGAGCCGCCGGGGCGGGTCGTACGTCCAGCTCGCCGAGTGCGGTTCGCCCGCCACCCGGTAGACCAGCATGACCTCCCAGCTGCCGTCGTCACGGCGCCAGGAGTCCCACTGCACGGTGTCCTTCTCGGCACCGCGCAGCAGCAGCCGCTCCTGGACGGCCTCGCCGAGCAGCGGGCCGGAGTTCTCACCGGGGCGGCGGACCGGGGTCTTCCGGGCCCGCTCGGCCATGAAGGCGCGTTCGGCCAGTACCGGCCCCTCGAAGCGTCGCACCCGGTCGACGGGAATACCCGCGAGCTGGGCGACCTCTTCCGCGGTCGCGCCGGCCCGTATCCGCGCCTGGATGTCACGGGGGCGGAGATGGCTCTCCACCTCGATCTCGATCTGGCCGAGGCGGGGCCGGTCGCCGCGCACGGCGGCGCGCAGGCGCTCGTCGATGGGAAGCGTGTACTCCGTAGAGTCGGCAGCCTTCAGCACCAGCCGTGTGCCGTCATTCGAGACGGCCACGACACGCAGTTCGGGCATGGGGACCTCCCGGGTGGTGCCTGCCGACGTCACGTGCGTCGCTGCTTCCGCTAGTCGAGTGTGGCCTGCCCGGGTGCAGCCTGCCACAACCTTGCCGAGTTGCCCGGCGTGTCGGGCACGGGCCCTGGATCGCCGTTATGGCACGGTTACCTATTCGCAACGCTAAGTGACAAACTCCGTCACCCTGTGCAACTAGCCCCCTCCCGGCGGTCCTGCGAGGCCGCGGACGCCCTGGCGGGAGACCGGACCCAGGGCTCGCAACAGTACTCCATTTGGACCATGTGCGCGGAGGGGCGCGCCGCCCAACTTCTGCCAAGTGGCGCGCCCCGGCCGCCCGCAAGCGGTTTCCGCGATCATGGACGTGGCGTACTTCACGCCGTCCGCCGGATCGGAACTCCCTGCTTCGGCCCGGCGTCCGCGAGGCCTTCTAGGCCCCCAACACCCTCCGCAGGTAGTCGTTCTGGAACAGCCGTTCGGGGTCGAGCCGGTCGCGCAGGGCCGTGAACTCGCCGAAGCGCGGGTAGACCCCGGCGAGGTACTCCGCGTCCCGCGTGTGCACCTTGCCCCAGTGCGGACGGCCCTCGTGCGCGGTGAAGATCCGTTCGGCGGCGGTGAAGTACGCCTGGTACGGCGTGCCCCGGTACATGTGCACGGCGATGTAGGCGCTGTCCCGGCCGGAGGCGGTGGACAGGGTGATGTCGTCGGCCGGGGCGGTGCGCACCTCCACGGGGAAGCTGATCCTGAGCGGCGAACGGTCGACCATCGCCTTCAGTTCCCGCAGCGCGTCCACCAGCGCCGCGCGCGGGACGGCGTACTCCATCTCCACGAAGCGGACCCGGCGCGGCGAGGTGAAGACCTTGTAGGGGATGTCCGTGTACGTCCGCGCGGACAGCGCCCGGCTGGAGATCCGCGCGATGGCGGGAATGGTCGCGGGAGCGGCCCGGCCGACCCACTGGGCCGCCTGGAAGACACCGTTGGAGAGGAACTCGTCCTCGAACCAGCCGGCCAGCTGCCCCACCGGCTGCTCCGGACCGGCGCTGCGGTTGTTGCGCTTGGTGGTGGTGTTGCCGGTGTGCGGGAACCAGTAGAACTCGAAGTGCTCGTTCTCGGCCCACAGTTGGTCGAACTCGGCCAGCACCCGGTCGAAGGGCATCGGCTCCTCGCGGGCCGTCAGCAGGAAGACCGGCTCCACGGCGAAGGTGATCGCGGTGACGACGCCGAGCGCGCCCAGGCCGATCCGGGCGGCCGCGAAGACCTCGGGGTTCTCCTTCTCCGAGCAGGAGAGCACCGAGCCGTCCGCGGTGACCAGCTCGAGGCCCTTGATCTGGGCGGCGATCGACCCGGACTCGCGACCGGTGCCGTGCGTGCCGGTGCTGATCGCCCCGGAGACGGTCTGCTCCATGATGTCGCCCATGTTCGCCAGCGACAGCCCCTCGCGGGCCAGTGCCATGTTGAGTCTCTTGAGCGGGGTGCCCGCCTCCACCGTGACCGTCATGGCCTCCCGGTCGATACCGCGGATGCCGGTCAACAGTTGAGGGCGTATCAACACCCCGTCGGTGGCGGCGATCGAGGTGAAGGAGTGCCCGGTGCCCACCGCCTTCACCTTCAGGCCGTCCTCGGCGGCCCGGCGCACCGCCGCGGCCAGCTCCTCCACGGAGGCCGGCTCGACCTGCCGGGCGGGACGGACGGCGACGGTGCCTCCCCAGTTACGCCAGGTGCCGTTCTTCCCGCTCGCTGTGGTGCTCAACGGTGCCTCCCCGACCCGCGGCCGGCCTGCTGAGCCGGCGGTACCCGAGGAAACCGACCGCGACCGCGACGGCTCCGGACACGACCGGAACCCCGTACCCGGCGCGCGCCCCGGCGGCGTCGATGACCCAGCCCGCCAGGGAGGAACCGAGCGCGACCCCGACCGCCAGGCCGGTGCTCACCCAGGTCATGCCCTCGGTGAGCTTCGCGCGAGGTACGTGCTCTTCGACGAGGGACATCGTCGTGATCATCGTCGGTGCGATGGACAGTCCCGCGACGAACAGCGCCACGGCCAGAAGCGGCAAGTTTCCGACCAGTAGGAGGGGGATCATACTCACGGCCATCGCGCACACGCCCAACGCCCACCGGCGTTCCGGCGGCCCGGCGAGGCGCATCAGCCCGAAGACCGCGCCCGCCGCGCAGGAACCGGCCGCGTACAGCGCCAGCACCACGCTCGCGGCGCCCTTGTGGCCGCGCTCGTCGGCGAAGGCGACGGTGACCACGTCGACCGCCCCGAAGATCGCGCCGCTGGCCGCGAAGGTCGCCACCAGCACCTGGAGCCCCGGCGAGCGCAGCGCCGTACCGCCCTCGTGGTGCTCGCGCGGATGCGGCTCGGGCTCGGTGGCGCGCTGGGCGGTCAGCCAGAGGACGCCGGCCGCCAGGAAGCAGGCGGCCAGCAGCGGCCCGGCCTCGGGAAACCAGGCGGTGGACAGCCCGATGGAGATGATCGGCCCGAGGATGAAGCAGACCTCGTCGACCACCGACTCGAACGAGTAGGCGGTGTGCAGCTGCGGGGTGCCCCGGTACAGGGCCGCCCAGCGGGCCCGGATCATCGCGCCCAGGCTCGGCACGGACCCGATCCCGGCAGCGCACAGGAACAGCGCCCAGTCCGGCCACCGCAGATGCGCGGCGAGCAGCAGCCCGGCCGCCGCGGTGAGCGCCACCAGGGTCGCGGGCCGCAGCACCCGGCGCTGTCCGTGCCGGTCCACCAGGCGCGAGATCTGCGGCCCGATCACGGCGGCGGACAGCGCCATGGTGGCCGACAGCGCGCCCGCGAGGCCGTAGCGCCCGGTGAGCTGGGAGATCATCGTGACCACCCCGATGCCCATCATCGACAGCGGCATCCGGCCGAGCAGACCGGCGGCGCAGAAGCCCTTGGTGCCGGGGGCGGCGAACAGGGCACGGTAGGGGCTGGGCACGGGGGTCTCCGGGAGGTGGGCAGGGTAAGGCGCGAACGCGGCTCGTACAGGTTACGGATCAGGTGACCACCGCGCAGCGGAATTCACGCCCGGGCGCACCATGCGGGCCGCGTCCGGGAAAACCGTGCGAAACCCTGGCGAATCCGTCTCTTCACCCCGCCGTTTCCCGGCTGTCGGTGCCGGGTGGCAGGATCGAGACATGCCAGACGCGCTCGATGTCACCCCCTACGACGCCCTGCTCCTGCTCTCCTTCGGCGGCCCTGAAGGCCCGGACGACGTGGTTCCGTTCCTGGAGAACGTGACACGCGGGCGCGGCATCCCGAAGGAACGCCTCAAGGAGGTCGGGCAGCACTACTTCCTGTTCGGCGGGGTCAGTCCCATCAACGACCAGAACCGCGCCCTGCTGGACGCCCTGCGCAAGGACTTCGCCGGCCACGGACTGGACCTGCCGGTCTACTGGGGCAACCGCAACTGGGCGCCGTACCTGACGGACACCCTGCGGGAGATGGTCGCCGACGGCCGCCGCCGCGTCCTGGTGCTCGCCACCAGCGCTTACGCCTCCTACTCGGGCTGCCGCCAGTACCGCGAGAACCTCGCGGACGCACTGGCCGCGCTGGAGGCGGAGGGCCTGCCGCTGCCCAGGGTCGACAAGCTGCGGCACTACTTCAACCACCCCGGCTTCCTCGAACCCATGATCGACGGAGTGCTGGAATCCCTCGCCGACCTCCCCGCGGAGGTCCGCGCCGGCGCCCACCTCGCCTTCACCACCCACTCGATCCCGACCGCGAGCGCCGACACCTCCGGCCCGGCCGAGGCGCACGGCGAGGGCGGTGCCTACGTCGAGCAGCACCTGGAGGTGGCCCAGCTGATCGCCGACGCCGTCCGCGAACGCACCGGCGTCGACCACCCCTGGCGGCTCGTCTACCAGTCCCGCTCCGGCGCCCCGCACATCCCGTGGCTGGAGCCGGACATCTGCGACCACCTGGAGGAGCTGCACGGCTCCGGCGTCCCCGCGGTCGTCATGGCCCCCATCGGCTTCGTCTCCGACCACATGGAGGTCCTCTACGACCTCGACACCGAGGCCAAGGCGAAGGCCGAGGAGCTGGGCCTGCCCGTGCGCCGCTCGGCGACCGTCGGCGCCGACCCGCGCTTCGCCGCCGCCGTCCGGGACCTGATCATCGAGCGGGCCGCCGTCGAGCGCGGGACCGAGGTCACGCCGTGCGCCCTCGGTGCCCTCGGCGCCAGCCACCACCTCTGCCCGGCCGGCTGCTGCCCGGCCCGCGCCGCGCGCCCCGCCGCCGCGGGTGCCGACAGCCCCTACGCATGAGGAGCCCCGTGACCGACGCCCTGCATCCGCAGCTGCTCCGACTCGCCCAGGAGGCCGCCCGCCGGGCCGGGGAACTGCTGCGGGACGGCCGTCCGGCCGACCTCGAGGTGGCCCGGACCAAGTCCAGCCCGATCGACGTCGTCACCGAGATGGACATCGCGGCGGAGAAGCTGATCACCGGCCTGATCTCCGAGCGGCGCCCCGACGACGGCTTCCTCGGCGAGGAGGGCGCCGACAGCGCGGGCACCAGCGGCATCCGCTGGGTGATCGACCCCCTCGACGGCACGGTCAACTACCTCTACGGCCTGCCGACCTGGTCCGTGTCCATCGCGGCCGAGCAGGACGGCGAGACGGTCGTCGGGGTCGTCGCGGCTCCGATGCGCGGCGAGACGTACCACGCGGTGCGCGGCGGCGGCGCCTGGGCCACCGGCGCGTGGGAGGGGGAGCGTGCGCTGTCCTGCCGGCCCGCGCCCCCACTGGACCAGGCCCTGGTCTCCACCGGCTTCAACTACGTCGCCGAGGTCCGCGCCCACCAGGCCGAGGTCGCCGGGAGACTCATCCCGCTGCTGCGGGACATCCGACGCGGCGGCTCGGCCGCGATCGACCTGTGCGACCTCGCCTGCGGCCGTCTGGACGGGTACTACGAACGCGGACTCAACGCCTGGGACGTCGCCGCGGGGGACCTGATCGCCCGGGAGGCGGGCGCACTGACCGGTGGACGCCCCGGAGAACGTCCCTCACGCGATCTGACGGTCGCGGCCACCCCGGGCGTCTTCGAGCCCCTCCAGGACCTCCTGGAGGACTTCGGCGCCTGGCACGACTGACGCGGCCCCGCCCGCCGTGCACGAACGGGACCCCGGCGCTGGATTCGCCGGGGTCCCGTTCGTGCACTTCGGGTCGATCAGACGCGTGACGCGCCGACTTCCACACCGTGGTCGGCGGCGAGGCGGCGCAGGTCGTCGAGTTCGGCCTGCTCCACCTCGACGAGGAAGTCGTCGCCCTCGTCACGAGCCCGCGACAGGTCGGACTCGGTCGTCCTTATGCGCTGCAGAAGTCCTGCGGTGAAAGCGTCCATGCTGCGCCCCCTCGTCCTGGGTCGTGGGTCGGTGGCACGGGGGTGTGCCGTTGGGAAGGGGCGATCACGTCTCTCGCAGGTGCCCAGCACTGCCCTGCGGGCGGCGACGGTGCCGGACACCCGCGCCCGCTCTGCGGAAGCGGAGAGCGAAGTACCGCATGGTGCTGCGGCACATGCAGAGCGTGATCGCGGGGTGTAAAGCCGTCCTCCCCCCGCTCCCTCCCACGGAAACCTCAACCGCGGCAGAAAATCTCGTATTCCCTCCGCCCGATCCCGTCCCGCCCGCCCGCGACCTCGCCTTACCGCCGACTTACGGCCGAAAAGTGCAGGATGGGGGGCACACACTCCCACGGACATCCCTGCCCGCGCGCGCTCACGGTGCTACGCGGGTGGACACAGGAAGGACAAGCGACGTGCGCGTACTCGTCGTCGAGGACGAGCAGCTGCTCGCCGATGCGGTGGCCACCGGACTGCGCCGGGAGGCCATGGCCGTCGACGTCGTGTACGACGGTGCGGCCGCCCTGGAGCGCATCGGCGTCAACGACTACGACGTGGTCGTCCTCGACCGCGACCTCCCGCTGGTGCACGGCGACGACGTCTGCCGCAAGATCGTCGAGCTGGGCATGCCCACACGCGTGCTCATGCTCACCGCGTCCGGTGACGTCAGCGACCGCGTCGAGGGCCTGGAGATCGGCGCCGACGACTACCTCCCCAAGCCGTTCGCGTTCAGCGAGCTGATCGCACGCGTGCGTGCCCTTGGCCGGCGCACCAGCGTTCCGCTGCCGCCCGTGCTGGAGCGCGCCGGCATCAAACTGGACCCCAACCGCCGCGAGGTCTTCCGCGACGGCAAGGAGGTGCAGCTGGCGCCGAAGGAGTTCGCGGTGCTGGAGGTGCTGATGCGCAGCGAGGGCGCGGTCGTCTCGGCCGAGCAGCTGCTGGAGAAGGCGTGGGACGAGAACACCGACCCGTTCACCAACGTGGTGCGCGTGACGGTGATGACCCTGCGCCGCAAACTGGGTGAGCCGCCGGTCATCGTCACGGTCCCCGGCTCCGGCTACCGGATCTGATCCCCGTGGCATCCGCTCCCGCGCCCCCTCAGGCCCCGCCGAAGCCCACCTGGGACCCCAGGAGGCCGCAGGCTCCCTTCCCGTGGCTGCGCCCGACCATCCGCATACGGCTCACGCTGCTGTACGGCGGCATGTTCCTGATCGCCGGCATCCTGCTGCTGTCGATCATCTATCTGCTGGCCGCGCAGGCGATCAGCACCGGCAACCAGCCGCTGTTCAAGATCGTCGGTGGTACGTCGATCCGGGTGTCCAGCGACAACTGCCCCGCGATCACCGCGATCAACTCCAGCCCGCTGCCGCTGTCGGACTTCAACGACGCGATCGCCCACTGCGTGGACCAGCAGCGCCAGGCGGCCCTGGACAACCTGCTCAGCCGCTCGCTGCTGGCCCTGCTGGGCCTCGCCGTGATCGCCTTCGCGTTCGGTTACGCGATGGCCGGCCGGGTGCTGTCCCCGCTCGGCCGGATCACCCGTACCGCGCGCGCGGTGGCCGGCTCGGACCTGTCCCGTCGTATCGAGCTGGACGGCCCGGACGACGAGCTGAAGGAGCTGGCCGACACCTTCGACGACATGCTGGAGCGTCTGCAGCGGGCCTTCACCGCCCAGCAGCGCTTCGTCGGCAACGCCTCGCACGAGCTGCGGACACCGCTGGCGATCAACCGCACGCTCCTGGAGGTGCAGCTCTCCGACCCCGAAGCACCGGTGGAGCTGCAACAGCTCGGCAAGACGCTGCTGGCCACCAACGAGCGCAGCGAGCAGCTGGTGGAGGGCCTGCTGCTGCTCGCCCGCAGCGACAACCAGATCGTCGAGCGCAAGCCGGTCGACCTGGCCGAGGTCGCCTCGCAGGCCATCGACCAGGTGCACGGCGAGGCCGAGAGCAAGGGCGTCAAGATCCGGGGCGAGCGCAGACCGGCGGTCGTCCAGGGCAACGGCGTCCTGCTGGAGCGGATCGCGCTGAACCTGGTGCAGAATGCGGTGCGCTACAACGTGCCCGAGGACGGCTGGGTCGAGGTGGCCACCGAGGTGCAGCACGGGCAGGCGGTGCTGACCGTCTCGAACACCGGGCCGGTGGTGCCGGCGTATGAGATCGACAACCTTTTCGAGCCCTTCAGGCGGCTCCGTACGGAGCGCACGGGCAGCGACAAGGGGGTGGGTCTCGGTCTGTCCATCGTGCGGTCCGTGGCCCGGGCGCATGGCGGCCACATCGTGGCCCAGCCTCGTGAGGGAGGCGGCTTGGTGATGCGTGTCACCCTGCCGCTCTGATCGGGGCCGACACACGCGGGGCATGTTCGCTTTGCGCTGAATTTTCCAGCGGCGTGGCGGACGTCCCTGTGTGTGATCGATCACATGCACGGATTTCCGGCCATCTACTCTCCGTGATCATGGGGAGTGGGGGAACGCCGGTAAAATCCGGGTTTTCAGGGCTATTGATCACGGGAAGTACACGGTGAGGCGCCTTTGAGGCGCGGCATTCGAACCGTGTACGGTCCTCACCGCCAGCCAAGTCGATCACTCTTGAGAGGTCGGCTTGGGTGTCGATTGAGTAACAGACCTTGATGTGAGGCAAAATCTCCGCCTCAGGTCGGGCACAAGTCCGGCCTCTCACGCGTTACGTGCGCTGGAGACACCGCAGACACCCAGAGGGGGAGAGCGACATGGCAACCGATTACGACACTCCACGCAAGACCGACGACGACGTCGACTCGGACAGCCTTGAAGAGCTGAAGGCCCGACGGAACGACAAGTCGACTTCCGCAGTGGACGTCGACGAGTTCGAGGCCGCCGAAGGCCTCGAACTGCCCGGCGCGGACCTCTCGAACGAGGAGCTGGCCGTCCGGGTTCTGCCCAAGCAGCAGGACGAGTTCACCTGCATGAGCTGCTTCCTGGTGCACCACCGCAGCCAGCTGGCCCGGGAGAAGAACGGTCAGCCGATCTGCCGCGACTGCGACTGAGGGCGGGTCGGCCGTGACTGGCTCGACCCCTCCCCGGAAGCGCCGCTCCCCTTCACCGGGAGCGGACCCAGGGCCGTCCGACGGCCCGCACAGCGCGCGTGAGGACGAGCGGGGCTCAGCGGACACCGGAGCCTCGCTCGAACCGGCCGGCCGGACTGACCTCCCGGCGTCGGCACAGGCCGCGCCCGTCGCCCGTCGACGGGCCGCGGCAATCCGGGCCATGGTCCGCGAGATGGCCCGGGAAGGCACTCGGAAGGGAGGCAGCCGCGCCAGGGCGGGGCTGGCCTACCTGACCGACCGGATCATCGAGATCGCCCCGAGGATCCCCGTACGGGACCTCGAGACCCTGCGTCGGCAGTTCCCGGGCCTCGGACCGGAGCAGCTCGCCGACAAGCTCGTGGCGGGCGCGGCACACGCCACCTCGACGGTCGGGGCCGGAGTCGGAGCGGCGGCGATGCTGCCGGTGCCTCCGGCGATGCCGACCGAACTGGCCGCGGAGATCACCGGGGTCGCGGCAGTCGAGCTGAAGCTGGTCGCCGAGCTGTACGAGGTCTACGGCGTACGGCCGCCGGGGAACCTCAAGGACCGCAGCGCCGCGTATCTGTCCTCTTGGTCGGGGGAGCGCGGGATCGATGTGACGAAGCCGTCGACGTTCAACACGGCCCTCGGCGGGCCGATGAAGCGCCAACTGCGTCAGCAGATCATGAAGCGGACGGTCCGGGACCTGCCCAACCTCATGCCCTTCATGGTCGGCGCCGCGGTCGGGGCCGTCATGAACCGCCGCGAGACCAGGAGGGTCGCGGCGCGCATCCGCGCCGACCTCCGCAAGTTCCAGGTCCCCTGGGACGCCCTGGACGCACTGCCCCCGCTGGAGCCCCCGGCGGACCCGGTGCCGATGGGCGACGTCCCCGCGGAGCCGCAGGACTGAACCCGGCCGACGCCTACGGTGCGGACGTGCCCCGGGCCGCCTCGATGGCCGCCGCCAGTCGCTCCGGCTCGCGCGTCGAGAGGTACAGGTACGGCGTCGGGTCCTCGGGGTCGGTGACCTCCACCCGCAGCGCCGTGGGGATGTAGGCGCGCAGCAGCAGGAAGGCCCGGGTGTCCGCCTTGTAGGTCCGCCAGGCGCGGGCCTCCTCCAGGTCCAGCACCTCACAGGCGCCCAGGGCCGACACCGGGACCTTCGCCTCGCCCGCGATCAGCGAGTCGCCCACCACACGGATGCGCTGGGAGCCGTAGGCGCTGGCCACCACGGCCGCCGCGGCCGTACCGCCCACCAGGCCGCCGAGCAGCGGCAGAGGGCCGAACGGGAGCAGGATCAGGGCGAACGAGACGCCCACCAGGAAGCTGATCAGCCACCACGAGCGGGGGGTGGTGAGGCGTTCTTCGTAGGGGGTGGCGGAGAGCTGCATGAGGCCAAGCTTGGCACGGTGCCCGCATACGTCCGACGCGCGGGTAAGGTCTGCGGCTGTGAGTGGTGGTTCCGCGGTTCTTCAGCCTCCCGTCGACGCCGTGCGGCCGGTGCGTCATCCCGATGCCCCCGCGCCCGGTGAGCTTCTCGGTGCGCACTACGAACAGTGTTTCGGATGTGGTGGCGGACAGGCGCACGGGCTGCATCTGGCGGCACGCGCCGGCGAGGGCGTGTCCCTCACCGCGGAGTTCACCGTGCGGCCCGCTCACCAGGGCGCCCCGGGCCTGGCCCACGGCGGAGTACTGGCCAGCGCCCTCGACGAGACCCTCGGCTCCCTGAACTGGCTGCTGCGCACCATCGCCGTCACCGGACGGCTGGAGACCGACTTCGTACGGCCGGTGCCGGTGGGCGCCACGCTGCATCTGTCGGCCGAGGTGACCGCCGTCGCCGGACGGAAGATCTACTCGCGCGCCACCGGACGCATCGGCGGCCCCGACGGGCCCGTCGCGGTCCGCGCCGAGGCCCTCTTCGTCGAGGTGAAGGTCGACCACTTCATCGACCACGGCCGCCCCCAGGAGATCCGGGCCGCCATGGACGACCCGGACCGGACCAGGCGCGCCCGCGCCTTCGAGGTGAACCCGTGAGCCCCGCAAGCCCCTTGGGCCCCGCAGACCCCCTGACCCCCGCAGACCGCGTAGGCCCCGTGACCCGTGAGCCACTGGACGTGCTGATCCGGCGCATCGATCCGGACGTCCCCCTTCCGGTGTATGCGCAGCCGGGTGACGCCGGGGCCGATCTGCGGACCACCGAAGCCCGCGAACTCGGGCCCGGTGAACGGGCCGTACTGCCCACGGGAGTGTCGATCGCCCTCCCGGAGGGGTACGCGGCCTTCGTGCATCCCCGGTCCGGGCTCGCCGCCCGCTGCGGTGTCGCCCTGGTGAATGCCCCGGGGACGGTTGATGCCGGGTACCGTGGGGAGATCAAGGTGATCGTGGTGAATCTCGACCCGCGCGAGTCCGTGCGGTTCGAGCGCTTCGACCGGATTGCCCAACTGGTCGTCCAGCAGGTCGAGAGGGTCCGCTTCCAGGAGGTCGCGGAACTTCCCGGCTCGGCGCGGGCCGAGGGGGGCTTCGGGTCCACCGGTGGCCATGCCGCGGTGGGCGGCGGAAGCGGCACAAGCGGTCAGGCCGCCATGGGCGGCCAGGCGGGTGGGAATCGATACGCTTCGGTCGTATCCGACCGGGAAGGACAGTGACGTGTTCGGACGTCGCAAGAAGAAGGGTGCCGCCGAGGACGCGGCCGGCGAGGCCGAGCAGGTCGTCGACAACGTCGACACCGAGGCGGACGAGGAAGCAGAGGGCGAGCGCGAGCGCGTCCGGCTGGAGCCCGAGCCGCGCCCCGACGGTCCCTGGGACAGCACCGAGGTACGCGACCCGGGCGAGGGACGGGTGGACCTCGGCGGGCTCTTCGTGCCGGGTGTCGACGGCATGGAGCTGCGGGTCGAGGTCGCCGGTGACGCGATCGTCGCGGCGACCGTCGTCCTGCGCGACAGCGCCGTCCAGCTCCAGGCCTTCGCCGCGCCCAAGCGCGAGGGCATCTGGGGCGAGGTGCGCGAGGAGATCGGCGCCGGCATCACCCAGCAGGGCGGCATCGTCGACGAGGTCGAGGGCCCGCTCGGCTGGGAGCTGCGCGCCCAGGTGCCGGTGCAACTGCCGGACGGCACGGGCGGCTTCCAGGTCGTGCGGTTCGTCGGCGTGGACGGTCCGCGCTGGTTCCTGCGCGGGGTGATCTCGGGCCAGGGGGCGGTTCAGCCGCAGGCGGCCGGGCTGCTGGAGCAGATCTTCCGGGACACCGTCGTGGTCCGCGGCGAGGGTCCGATGGCGCCCCGCGACCCGATCGTCCTGAAGCTGCCGAACGACGCCCAGATGGTCCCCGAGGGGATCCAGCAGGAGGAGTCCTCGCGCTTCTCCGGCGGCATGGGCCAGCTCCAGCGCGGGCCGGAGATCACCGAGGTCCGTTAGGGGCCTCGGCACTCCGCCGGGTTCATCGGTCGTCGAGCGGGCCGCACCTGTGAGGGTGCGGCCCGTTTCGCTGGGTGCCGGCGGAGCCGCCGCCGTCAGAGTTGTGTCAAAGACCCCCGTTCACCGGCCCCTCGTCCGCTTTGTCCGCATCGTTGGCCGTAAGGTCGACGCTGCGCAGGCGGCAGTCACCGGAAGACAATGGGGCCATGGCACGCGGCAAGCTTCGGATCTACCTCGGCGCGGCACCGGGCGTCGGCAAGACCTACGCCATGCTCTCCGAGGCCCACCGGCGCATCGAGCGGGGCACCGACTGTGTCGTGGGCTACGTCGAGCACCACGACCGGCCCCGCACCGAGGTGATGCTGCACGGCCTCGAACAGGTTCCCCGCAGGAAGCTGGAGTACCGGGGCACCACCTTCGGCGAGATGGACGTCGAAGCGGTCCTGCGCCGCGCCCCCGCCGTCGCCCTCGTCGACGAACTCGCCCACACCAACATCCCCGGCTCCCGCAACACCAAGCGCTGGCAGGACGTCGAGGAACTCCTCGCGGCCGGCGTCGACGTCGTCTCGACCGTCAACATCCAGCACCTGGAGTCGCTCGGCGACGTGGTCGAATCGATCACCGGGGTGCGGCAGCGGGAGACGGTGCCGGACGAGGTGGTACGGCGGGCGGACCAGATCGAGCTGGTCGACATGTCGCCCCAGGCCCTGCGCCGGCGCATGGCGCACGGCAACATCTACCAGCCGGACAAGGTGGACGCGGCCCTGTCCAACTACTTCCGCCCCGGCAACCTCACCGCCCTGCGCGAACTCGCCCTGCTGTGGGTCGCCGACCGGGTCGACGAGTACCTGAACGAGTACCGCAGCGAGCACCGGGTCTCGGCGATATGGGGCTCACGGGAGCGGATCGTGGTCGGTCTGACCGGCGGTCCCGAGGGCCGGACGCTGATCCGGCGGGCCGCGCGGCTGGCCGAGAAGGGCGCCGGCGGAGAGGTGCTCGCCGTCTACATAGCCCGCAGCGACGGCCTGACCTCCGCCTCCCCGAAGGAGCTGGCCGTGCAGCGGACGCTGGTGGAGGACCTCGGCGGCACCTTCCACCACGTCGTCGGCGACGACATACCCGCCGCCCTGCTGGACTTCGCACGCGGGGTCAACGCCACCCAGATCGTGCTGGGCTCCTCGCGCCGCAAGACCTGGCAGTACGTCTTCGGGCCCGGCGTGGGCGCCACGGTCGCCCGGGAATCCGGCTCCGACCTCGACGTCCACATCGTCACCCACGACGAGGTCGCCAAGGGCCGCGGACTGCCCGTCGCCCGGGGCGCCCGGCTCGGACGGGCCCGGATCATCTGGGGCTGGATCACCGGGCTGGCCGGCCCGGTCGTGCTCGCGGTGCTCCTGAACACCATGGCCCTCGGCCTCGCCAACGACATGCTGCTGTTCCTGTCCGTGATCGTCGCCGCCGCCCTGCTCGGCGGACTGCTGCCGGCCCTGGCCTCGGCCGCCCTCGGATCGCTGCTGCTGAACTACTTCTACACGCCGCCCCTGCACCGGCTGACCATCGCCGACCCGCGCAACATCGTCGCCATCGCGATCTTCGTCGGGGTCGCGGTGTCCGTGGCCTCGGTCGTGGACACCGCCGCCCGCCGCACCCACCAGGCGGCCCGGCTGCGCGCCGAGTCGGAGATCCTCTCCTTCCTGGCCGGAAACGTGCTGCGCGGCGAGACCGGCCTGGAGGAGCTGCTGGAGAGGGTCCGCGAGACCTTCGCGATGGAGTCGGCGGCCCTGCTGGAGCGGGCCGGTGACGCCGAGCCGTGGACCTGCGCGGGCCGCGCCGGGTTCGGTCCGTCCCTGGAGCGGCCGGAGGACGCCGATGTCGACATGCCGGTCGGCGACCACATGGCGCTCGCGCTGACCGGCCGGGTGCTGCCCGCCGAGGACCGCCGGGTGCTCGCCGCCTTCGCCGCGCAGGCCGCCGTCGTACTGGACCGCAGGCGGCTGAAGGAGGAGGCCGACCAGGCCCGCACGCTGGCCGAGGGCAACCGCATCCGCACCGCCCTGCTGGCCGCCGTCAGCCACGACCTGCGCACCCCGCTGGCCGGGATCAAGGCGGCGGTGTCCAGTCTGCGCTCGGACGACGTGGACTGGTCCGAGGAGGACCGGGCGGAGCTGCTGGCGGGCATCGAGGACGGCGCCGACCGCCTCGACCACCTGGTGGGCAACCTGCTCGACATGTCCCGTCTGCAGACCGGCACCGTCACCCCGATCATCCGCGAGACCGACCTCGACGAGGTGGTCCCGATGGCCCTGGGCGGCGTACCCGAGGCCAGTGTCGAGCTGGACATTCCCGAGACGCTGCCGATCGTCGAGGTCGACCCCGGGCTGCTGGAGCGGTCGGTGGCCAACCTGGTGGAGAACGCCGTCAAGTACAGCCCGCCCGACCGGCGCGTGCTGGTGTCCGCGAGCGCCATCGCCGACCGGGTGGAGGTACGGGTCGTGGATCGCGGACCCGGCGTACCGGACGACGCGAAAGACCGTATCTTCGAACCGTTCCAGCGGTACGGCGACGCCCCGCGCGGTGCCGGCGTGGGGCTCGGCCTCGCCGTCGCCCGGGGCTTCGCCGAGGCCATGGGCGGCACCCTGAACGCCGAGGACACCCCGGGCGGCGGACTCACCATGGTCCTCAGCCTGCGTGCCGCGGGATCGCGCCCCCTTCCGGTACGGGAGGACACCGCAGAACCAGCAGAACCAGAAAGGCAGACCCTATGCTGAGCCCGGAAGCGGGGTCCCCCCAAGCCCCCACGAGGGTGCTCGTGGTCGATGACGAGCCGCAGATCACTCGGGCCCTCGTGATCAACCTCAAGGCGCGCAAGTACGAGGTCGACGCGGCCCCCGACGGCAGGACCGCGCTCTCCCTCGCCGCCTCCCGTCACCCGGACGTCGTCGTCCTCGACCTGGGCCTGCCCGACATGGACGGCGTCGAGGTGATCAAGGGGCTGCGCGGCTGGACGAGGGTGCCGATCCTGGTCCTGTCGGCCCGCCACTCCTCCGACGAGAAGGTCGAGGCGCTGGACGCGGGCGCCGACGACTACGTCACCAAGCCCTTCGGCATGGACGAACTGCTGGCCCGGCTGCGGGCCGCCGTGCGCCGGGCCGAACCGGTCGGCGCGGGCGAGGACGACGTGACCGTGGTGGAGACCGAGCAGTTCACCGTCGACCTGGCCGCCAAGAAGGTCAACCGGGCCGGCCGGGACGTACGGCTCACCCCCACCGAGTGGCACCTGCTGGAGGTCCTGGTCCGCAACACCGGGCGGCTGGTCGGCCAGAAGCAGCTGCTGCAGGAGGTGTGGGGGCCGTCGTACGGGACGGAGACCAACTACCTGCGCGTGTACATGGCCCAGCTGCGACGGAAGCTGGAGGCGGACCCGTCGCACCCCAGGCACTTCATCACCGAGCCGGGGATGGGATACCGGTTCGAGCGGTAGCGGGCGGGGGCCGTGCCGTTACGGGCCCGTCGGTGCGCCCCGGTACGCTTTCAGACATGGGTGCTGTTCCTCGTTCCGAAAAGTCGGCCGGCCGGCTCCGGCGCATGCTCGACCGGCTCTCCTCGTCGCAGGAGGACCTGGAGTCCGAGGAGCTGCGCGAGGACGCCGAGACGGCCGGTTGTACCCGGATCGGTGACTGTCAGGACCGCCAGGTCGTCACGGTTACTGGTACCTTGCGCACGGTCACCCTGCGACCGCGTGCCGGGGTCCCCGCCCTGGAGGCCGAACTGTTCGACGGCTCAGCCGCGCTGGACGTGGTGTGGCTGGGCAGGCGCTCCATCGTGGGGATAGAACCGGGGCGCAGGCTCATCGCATCGGGCCGGATCTCCCTGAGCCGGGGCCGCCGGGTGCTGTTCAATCCCAAGTACGAACTGAGACCCCTCGGTAGGGAGTAGCCGGTGACGTCGCTCGACAAGCCGACCGAAGACACCACTCAGCAGGAGCACGACGCCCGGGCGGTGACCGAGGCCGCGCTGTTCGAGGCGTTCGGCGGTGTCCGGGGCATGGTCGAGACGGTGCTGCCCGGCCTGCTGTTCGTCACGATCTTCACGATCAACAAGGACCTGCACTGGTCGGCGATCGCCGCGCTGGCCGTCTCCGTCGTCCTGGTCGTGGTCCGGCTGGCGATGCGGGACACCGTCAAGCACGCCTTCAGCGGCGTCTTCGGCGTGGCCTTCGGCGTGGTGTTCGCGATGTTCACGGGCAACGCGAAGGACTTCTACCTCCCCGGCATGCTCTACACGCTGGGCCTGGCGCTGGCGTACATCATCACGACCCTCGCCGGGGTGCCCCTGATCGGCCTGATCCTCGGCCCGGTCTTCAAGGAGAACCTCTCCTGGCGCACCCGCAACCCGGGCCGCAAGACGGCGTACGCCAAGGCCAGCTGGGCCTGGGGCCTGATCCTGCTCGCCAAGTGCGCGATCCTCTTCCCGCTGTACTGGTGGGCGAACACCGCGCAGCTCGGCTGGGTGCTGGTCGCCCTGAAGATCCCGCCCTTCCTGCTGGCGGTCTGGCTCACCTGGGTCTTCCTCGCGAAGGCGCCCGCGCCGATCGACGTGTTCGCGGAGATGGAGGCCGAGGAGCAGGCGGAGAAGGAACGCAAGGCCGCCGCCGAGGCGGCGGGCGGCCGGCACCGCCGGGAGGCGTAGACACCGGCTGCACGGCGCCGGACGAGGCAGGCGGCTGCTTTTCCGCGCGCAAGAGGCGTACGGCCGCTGTGCGGCGCCGGCTGGGTCCGGCGCCGGTGGCGCACCCGGCTTCCGTGGCACGTCGGGCGGCTCCGTGACGGTGGGGGCGCCCGGAGATCTCCGGGCGCCCCCACCGTCGTACACGGACTTCTCAGGCCTCTTCCCGCCGCACCGACAGCAGGTCCTCCAACTGCTCCTCGCGGGCCTGCGCGGCCACGAACAGGAGTTCGTCGCCCGGCTCCAGGGAGTCCTCCCTGGACGGGGTCAGGACACGGGTACCCCGGATGATCGTGACCAGGGAGGTGTCCTGGGGCCACTCCACGTCGCCCACCTGTGTGCCGGCCAGGGCCGACTCCTCGGGCAGGGTCAGCTCGACCAGGTTCGCGTCACCGTGGCTGAAGCGGAGGAGCCGGACCAGGTCGCCGACCGAGACCGCCTCCTCGACCAGGGCGGACATCAGGCGCGGGGTGGAGACGGCGACGTCGACACCCCAGGACTCGTTGAACAGCCACTCGTTCTTCGGGTTGTTCACACGGGCCACGACGCGCGGAACGCCGTACTCCGTCTTCGCGAGCAGCGACACGACCAGGTTGACCTTGTCGTCGCCGGTCGCGGCGATCACGACGTTGCAGCGCTGGAGCGCCGCCTCGTCCAGGGCGGTGATCTCGCAGGCGTCGGCCAGCAGCCACTCCGCCTGGGGGACCCGCTCGACCGAGATGGCGGTCGGGGCCTTGTCGACGAGCAGGACCTCGTGGCCGTTCTCCAGCAGCTCGCCCGCGATCGAGCGGCCGACGGCACCGGCACCGGCAATGGCGACCCTCATCAGTGACCGCCCTCCTCTTCGGGGCCCTGGGCGAACGCCGCCTCGACCTTCTCGACCTCGTCCGTCCGCATCATCACATGCACCAGGTCGCCCTCCTGCAGCACCGTCTGCGAGGTGGGCAGCATCGCCTCGCCCAGGCGGGTCAGGAACGCCACCCGGACGCCCGTCTCCTCCTGCAGCTTGCTGATCTTGTGGCCGACCCACTGCGTGGAGGCGTGCACCTCGGCGAGCTGGACGCCGCCGGTGGGGTCGCGCCACAGAGGCTCTGCGCCCGAGGGCAGCAGACGGCGCAGCATCTGGTCGGCGGTCCACCGCACGGTGGCCACCGTGGGGATGCCCAGGCGCTGGTAGACCTCGGCGCGGCGGGGGTCGTAGATGCGCGCCGCGACGTTCTCCACGCCGAACATCTCACGCGCCACCCGAGCGGAGATGATGTTGGAGTTGTCACCGCTGGAGACGGCGGCGAAGGCGCCGGCCTCCTCGATGCCCGCCTCGCGCAGGGTGTCCTGGTCGAAGCCGACGCCGGTGACCCGGCGACCGCCGAATCCCGGCCCCAGCCGGCGGAAGGCGGTGGGGTCCTGGTCGATCACGGCGACCGTGTGCCCCTGTTGCTCCAGGGTCTGGGCGAGAGCGGAACCCACTCTTCCGCAGCCCATGATGACGATGTGCACGCCCGTCCTTCCGGTGTCCCAAGTTGCTGTTCGGCTTCATCAGAGTCTCAGACAGACGCTTAAGCTACACATGTGCCGTCCGGGGCGGGCACCCCTGTGCGTCCGCGACCCTCCGTGGCGATCACCGGCGAGTGATACTGCGCACGCTCCACAGCGTCAGGAATCCGAGTCCGACGAGGGCGGCGGTGGCACCGATCAGCTCTGCGGGGGCGGGCATGAGACCTCCGAGGGGCAGGCTACGGACGGGGTTTGACATCTAGACACGCGGACCGCGCCCGCCACGGAATCCGCACTTCCACCAGGGCCCGAGTTCACCCGGGAGGCAGAACCGGGGCGCCGGGTGGGCGGCTGCGTGTTCGAAGGCATACGATTCTCTGTCGTGTCCAAACTGACCGACGTGCCCAAACGGATCCTGATCGGGCGCGCACTGCGCAGTGACCGGCTGGGGGAGACCCTCCTGCCCAAGCGCATCGCCCTCCCCGTCTTCGCCTCCGACCCGCTGTCCTCCGTCGCGTACGCGCCCGGAGAGGTCCTGCTGGTCCTGTCCATCGCGGGCGTGTCGGCGTACCACTTCAGCCCCTGGATCGCCCTCGCGGTCATCGTGCTGATGTTCACGGTCGTCGCCTCCTACCGGCAGAACGTCCACGCCTACCCGAGCGGCGGCGGCGACTACGAGGTGGCCACCACGAACCTCGGGCCCAGGGCCGGGCTGACGGTGGCCAGCGCCCTGCTCGTCGACTACGTCCTCACCGTCGCCGTCTCCATCGCCTCCGGCATCGAGAACCTCGGTTCCGCGATCCCCTTCGTCGTCCAGCACAAGGTGCTCTGCGCGGTCGCCGTGATCGTGCTGCTCACCCTGATGAACCTGCGCGGTGTGAAGGAGTCGGGCAAGCTCTTCGCGATCCCGACGTACGTGTTCGTCGGCGGCGTCTTCGTCATGATCGCGTGGGGTGCCTTCCGCGGCATGGTCCTCGGCGACACCATGCGCGCACCGACCGCCGACTACCACATCAAGGCCGAGCATCAGGGCCTGGCGGGCTTCGCGCTCGTCTTCCTCCTGCTGCGCGCCTTCTCCTCCGGCTGCGCCGCGCTCACCGGCGTCGAGGCCATCTCCAACGGCGTTCCGGCCTTCCGCAAGCCCAAGTCCAAGAACGCGGCTACCACGCTGGCGGCGATGGGCCTGCTGGCCGTCACCATGTTCTGCGGCATCATCGCCCTGGCCATGGTCACCAAGGTCCGCATGGCCGAGAACCCGGCCACCGACCTGATCCACAACGGCGTCGCCATCGGCTCCGGCTATGTGCAGAACCCGGTGATCTCCCAGGTCGCCGAGGCCGTCTTCGGCAAGGGCAGCTTCCTGTTCGTCGTCCTCGCGGCAGCCACCGCGCTGGTCCTCTTCCTGGCCGCCAACACGGCGTACAACGGCTTCCCGCTGCTCGGCTCGATCCTCGCCCAGGACCGGTACCTGCCGCGCCAGCTGCACACCCGCGGCGACCGCCTCGCCTTCTCCAACGGCATCGTGCTGCTGGCGGGCGCGGCGACCCTGCTGACGGTCATCTACGGCGCCGACTCGACCCGGCTGATCCAGCTGTACATCGTCGGTGTGTTCGTGTCCTTCACGCTCAGCCAGACCGGCATGGTCCGCCACTGGAACCGCCACCTGGCCACCGAGACGGACCCGGCCAAGCGCCGGCACATGGTGCGCTCCCGGGCGATCAACGCCTTCGGTGCCTTCTTCACCGGCCTGGTCCTGGTCGTCGTCCTGGTCACGAAGTTCACCCACGGCGCCTGGGTGGCCCTGCTCGGCATGTGCATCTTCTACGCGACGATGACCGCCATCCGCCGGCACTACGACGGCGTCGCCGAGGAGATCGCGGCCCCCGAGGGCCCGAGCGACGACAGCGTACGGCCGTCCCGCGTGCACTCCGTCGTCCTGATCTCCAAGATCCACCGGCCGACCCTGCGGGCCCTGGCCTACGCCAAGCTGATGCGCTCGGACACCCTGGAGGCGCTCACCGTCAACGTCGACCCGGCGGAGACCAAGGTGCTGCAGGAGGAGTGGGAGCGGCGCGGGATCGACGTACCGCTCAAGGTCCTCGACTCGCCCTACCGCGAGATCACGCGGCCGATCATCGAGTACGTCAAGGGCCTGCGCAAGGAGTCCCCGCGTGACGCGGTGTCGGTGATCATCCCCGAGTACGTGGTGGGTCACTGGTACGAGCACCTGCTGCACAACCAGAGCGCGCTGCGCCTCAAGGGCCGTCTGCTGTTCACCGCGGGCGTGATGGTGACGTCCGTGCCCTACCAGCTGGCCTCCTCCGAGGCGGCGCGCGACCGCGCCCGCAAGCGGCAGGAGTGGAGCGCGCCGGGTGCCGTACGGCGTGGCCCGGCGGGGGAGCCGACCAAGGAGTCCGCTCCCTCCGCTCCCTCAAAGAGCTGACCGACCCCCGTACCGGCACCTGGTGAACGGCCGGACAGCAGCCACGTAGACTGGTCGGCTGTTGTCCGGCCGTACACCTTTTCCCGATCTGGAGTCACCCGCCATGCAGGCAGAACCGAGGAAGTCGCAGGCGGGTTCGCTCGTGGGGCAGGAGTACGAGGTCGAGGTCGGCCCCGTCGCCCACGGCGGCCACTGCATCGCCCGCACCGCCGAGGGCCAGGTGCTGTTCGTCCGGCACGCGCTGCCGGGCGAGCGGGTCGTGGCCCGCGTGACGGAGGGCGAGGAGGGCGCGCGTTTCCTGCGTGCCGACGCCGTCCAGGTCCTCGACGCCTCCAAGGACCGCGTCGAGGCCCCCTGCCCCTATGCCGGCCCCGGTCGCTGCGGTGGCTGCGACTGGCAGCACGCCAAGCCGGGCGCCCAGCGGCGGCTGAAGGGCGAGGTGATCGCGGAGCAGCTGCGGCGGCTCGCGGGCCTGACACCCGAGGACGTGGGCTGGGACGGCACGGTGATGCCCGCCGAGGGCGACAAGCTGCCGGTCGGCCAGGTCCCGCAGTGGCGCACCCGTGTCCAGTACGCCGTCGACGCCGAGGGCCACGCGGGACTGCGCCGGCACCGCTCGCACGAGGTGGAGCGCGTCGACCACTGCATGATCGCCGCCGAGGGCGTCAGTGAGCTGGGCGTCGAGAAGCGGGACTGGACCGGCATGGAGTCGGTGGAGGCGATCGCGGCGACGGGCTCGCAGGACCGCCAGGTGATCCTCACCCCGCGCCCCGGCGCCCGGCTGCCGCTGGTGGAACTCGACAAGCCGGTGTCGGTGATGCGCGTCGAGGAGAAGGACGGCGGTGTGCACCGCGTCCACGGCCGCCCCTTCGTCCGCGAACGCGCCGACGGCCGCACGCACCGGGTCGGCAGCGGCGGCTTCTGGCAGGTCCACCCCAAGGCGGCCGACACCCTGGTCACCGCCGTCATGCAGGGCCTGCTCCCGCGCAAGGGCGAGATGGCGCTCGACCTGTACTGCGGCGTCGGCCTGTTCGCCGGCGCCCTCGCCGACCGCCTCGGCGAGAAGGGCGCGGTCCTCGGTGTCGAGTCGGGCAAGCGCGCGGTGGAGGACGCCCGCCACAACCTCGCCGACTTCCCCCGGGTCCGCATCGAACAGGGCAAGGTCGAGACGGTCCTCCCGCGCACCGGCATCACCGAGGTCGACCTCATCGTCCTCGACCCCCCACGCGCCGGAGCGGGCCGCGCGACGGTGGCCCACCTGGCCTCCCTCGGCGCCCGCAGGATCGCCTACGTGGCCTGCGATCCCGCCGCACTGGCCCGGGACCTCGCGTACTTCGCGGACGGGGGGTACCGGGTGCGGACGTTGCGGGCGTTCGATCTGTTTCCGATGACGCACCATGTGGAGTGCGTTGCCATCCTTGAACCGGCCGCAAAGGCCGCCTGACCTGCGGGTTCGGGTGGTGTGCATTATGTGCGGTGTGGGCGTTACGGGCGATATCTTGACGCTGAAATGACGCTCTCCGAGGTATCTTGACGCTCATTTGACGCTCGTTCTGATGGAGTGTCAGGCGACTTTTTGGGCAGCTCAGACGCTTTCAAACGGGCCAGACTCGGTGACACATCGAGGACTCGTGACGCGCTCGGCGATAAGTTCGGAAGCCCCGGTGGACGACGACGGCAAGGATCCGTTCGTTCGGGTCTTTACAGAGCACGCCTGTGCGGTGTGGGCTGGCGGCCGTGGAACGTCCGTCAGCTCCGAACGAACGGCAGCGCACGCTTCTTGAGCGAATCGCGGTCGGCGAGGAACCCGGAGCCTGGGCGCCGGGAGAGTGGCGCTCGGCGTATGCCCTGCGTGACCGTGGGCTTTTGACGGTGGACAAGGGCCATGGTGCTGCCCGTGCGGAGGTCACTGAGGCCGGCCGGTTCTACCTCCGTCACGGCAGCCATCCCGACGACGCGGAGCCTGCAGACTGCGGTGAGTCGTCGGTGCCCGCCGAGCACCCGACGTCGTACGGCGAGCGGCCCGTTGCCCGTGCGCGGCGAGCGAAGGCTCGCGAGTTGGTCGAACGGCTGCTCGCCGAAGGGCGTGTCCGGTTTGCCCATGTCGATGATGAGGAGATCGCGGAGTGGCGGCGGGTCGTCAACTACGCGAAGCGGCACGGTATGGAGCCGGAGGGAAAGCGCATCGAGAAGGTGCTTTACGGTGGGCTCGGGCTGGAGTTCTTCCTCGCGGAGGGCCCGCATCCCAATGCGCGGAGCCAGCGACCGAAGACGGGTGAGCCGACGGTCCGGGTCCCCACGCGGCTGGTGTCCCTTCATCCGGTTGTAGCTGCACTCAGAGACGATGTTGGGCAGCAGGTGATGCCGCCTGTGCTTCGCCGCAGATCCCTTCTGATGCTGCAGGGGCTGGCCGCCGAGGCGGCGAGGCAAGGGCACGAGGTACGTGAGGCCGGGTCGCCCTACTCTTCACGTGAGGGCGGGATGGACGTCGTTGTTGATGGCTTCGCGTATCCGGTCACCATCAGGCGGGAGTTTCCCGAGTCCACGGACCCGGAGCGGTCCGCGCGTCTCGTCGTGGAGGTCGCCCACGGGCTGACCGACAGACCCGGCCGCTGGCGGGACCGTAAGAGCCGGACCCTTGAACAGTCTCTGGGGCTGGTTCTGGGGGAGATTGAGGCGCGGGCGGCGGAGGATGCCCGGCGCAGGGAGATTGAGGAGCGCGCGAGAGAAGAGCGTGAGGTTCGCTGGCGGGCGGCAATGGAGGAAGCGAAGGAGCAGGCTGTCAGGGAGCAGTTCGCCGAGGTGCTGCGTGAGGAGGCCGGGCGTTGGCGGGAGGCTGTCGTGATCGGTGAGTACTGCGAAGCGCTGGAACGTCGGCTTGCCGAATTGGACGGGGGCTTGGACGAGCAGGCCCTGGGATCGGCCCGACGTTGGCTGGAGTGGGCACGGGAGTATGTGCGCTGCATCGACCCGCTGCAGCACCCTCCGGGCATGCCGACCCCGCGTACTCCGACACCGGATGAACTCCGGCCGTATCTGAAGGGCTGGAGTCCTCACGCACCCGAACGCCGTGGCCGCCGGTGACACGCGAGAACTGGCGTCCTGCTGGTTGCCGCCCTCGGTCGGATCGGTGCCGTCACGCGTCCCGTCGCCGTGGCGTTTCGGTATCCGTCGCTGTGTCCAAGGAAGTGGCCATCAGTGAGGGGTCGGGGCCGAAGTCGTCCACTTCCATGGTGGCGTGACCGCCCGGCGGGCTGGTGAGGGAGCCTTGGACGCGGACGGGGACGCCGGTGTCGTGGCAGTGGACCGCTGCGTGGTAGTCGGTGTCGCGCAGGTCCATCCACACGGTTCTGACGCGGCGGTTGATCAGGGTCTGGACGCCTACCCGGCCGGTTTCGTCGTCGGGGTGGCGGCTGAGGTTGGTGACGATGCCGTAGATCAGGTGCCGGCTTGTGTAGATCCGTGTCTTGAGTTGGGCGGATACGCGGTCTACGACGTCGATCGCTGCCTGGTTGAACTCGACGAGTGGTGGTGTTCCCGGGGGCGGGGCGGCCACACGAGACCAGTTGAAGGTGACGGCGAGGGTTCCGATCGCGTCCGCGCTCACCACCTTGCTGAGGGCCTGGCAGAGTTCGTACGAGACGCCCTCCCCTACTGAGTCGGTGATCTCGCTGGGGGTGGGTTCCCGGCCGGCGCCGGCCATTTCTTCGAGAACGCCCAGGGCGCGGGACATGGTGGCGGTGACGCGTCGGTCGAAGAGGGTCTCCTCGACCCCTACGTCGATCCGGTCCTGGCCGGGAGAGTAGACGTCCTCTGGAGCGCGGGCCTGGCTGATGATGGGCACGATGTACGAGCCACGCCGGGTCTGTCCGAGGCGGACGTCGCGGGCCTGTTCCCTGGCCCGTGTCGGGAAGTTGCGGAAGTGGCCCTGCCGGCGGATGGTCGCGGCGGCCGAGGCCACGCGCAGGCGCTTCGCGGAGATGAAGAGTTCGTAGCCGGACTCCAGGGGGATGGATCCGTCGCTCAGGGTGGGGTGGGAGGCTTGGAGGTCGGTAACGTCGTTGAACACGGTGGCGACCGCGTCCTGGACCGTGCGGACGTCGCGTGACTCGACGCGGGCCAGGTCCCCGAGCAGGATCTGGGCACGCTTGGTGAAGTCCGGGGCACCTGGCTTCATGGGGACCAGGACGACCTCGTCGGCGAGACCCGGCAGGCGCCACAGTTCGGCGACGGCGCCACCGGAGACCGGGGCCCATCCGGTGACTTTGAGGTAGCTGCGGATCTCCTCGGGACCGAAGTCAGGCTCTGGGTGCACCACTTCAGTTCACCTCGCTGCCGACGGGGTTGAGCAGCTGACGCGCCGTGTCGAACATGGCCCCTATGGATTTCGCGGTCAGAGGCTGGTGCTCGGGGAGGCTGATCGCGGTGGTGCCCTTGCTGCGTGCCTCACCCGCGCCGTGCAGGGACGCCCAGTAGCCGTGGCAGGCCAGGACGATCGACTCGGGGTGGTGGGTCACCCATCGGCCTATGTCCGGTGGCACGATCAGTAACGCGAGGTGGCCGGGTGCAGAGCGGTCGGGGTCACGGAGCTTGTCGTACGTCTCGACGTCGAGGTTGAAGCTGTAGCCGCCTCGGACAACGCGCGGGTTCTGCGTGCACTTGAGCTGGACGTCGACCATCAACCCGCGCATACGGAGGGTCATGTCGACGCCGTCCTTGTCGACGTTCCAGTCGCAGATGGTGTAGCCGCCCTGGGTAGCGAGTACGTGGACGTAGGCCCGACTCACCTGTTCCTTCTGCCAGCTCGTCGCCTCCGTAGCCACTGGTCCCCCTCCCTGGCGTGGACGTGAGGATAAGGGGAGCTGGATGGCTGGGGGAATAGGGCGTCTCCGGTTCCGGGCGGTGCTGGCGCTGAGGTAGCGGCGTCAGCTGCCGTGGTGGGTGATGTCTGCGCCGATAGTCGTGGAGCGTGGGTAGCGTCGGAAGCCGAATACCAGAAGGTGCCGAAGGAAATAAATGAGGGCGGTGGAGGGAGATGTCAAAATTTCTTGGTGATCTCGACCCGTCCGACTTCCTGGCTGAGGTTACTGCTGGCAGGCTCGCTTGGTGCTTTTCTCGGCAAAGAGAATTCTGGAAGTCGCCGGGTGTTTCGTGAGCAACTTGTCTCTGTCGACTGTTCTTTCGACACGGAGCCAACGGGTCGGTGCGCTCATCCCCTGGAGGCGCACAGCGCAATTGGCCGGGCTGCTGCCGTGTATGGGTTGGTAGACCTGAATAGGTCAGGCGTTTAGAAGACGCCTGCTCTATACAGGCCGTTTCGATCGGGAGCGGGCGCGTCGGTGGGTGTGTACGCACGGATTTCAGCGGAAGTATGGCGATTCGCTGACGGCAGACACGTTAGGTCTGGAAAGGACTGGAATAGAGCGGCGAAGCAAGTGAACCTAGATCAGTCCGTGGAAGGCCGCATGGCCGACGGAATGTAGCACGAGATCGCCGGTTACCGAAACCGGTGATTCTACGGACTATTGAAGCTGCCCGGGGGCGCCGATGTGTCCCGATGCCTCTCGCTAGGAGTAGACGAGCTTGTCACAGCACGCAATACCCGAATCGTCCCTGCTTTCCCTGGGGCAGGTCCGCTCCCTACTCGAATGGGTAAGGAACGAAACAGACGAGCAGAGCGCTGAATACCCGCTCTTCGTCTCCATGGCCACAGCGGCTCTGCTTCCCGGCGAAGCGATCCGGCTTCGATTTGACGATGTGACGCTGTCGGACGACGGGTTCGGCGAGCTGCTGATCCGTGGTGCCGAACGTCGTCGCGTGCCTGTCGCTCCCGAGCTGGTCCGTGTGCTGAGGGCGTGGATCGGTACTGCCGCCCTGAAGACGGGTGATCCGCTGTTCCCCGGTGAGCGCGGCGGACCGCTGGCATCCTCGGTGTATCGGCGGGTGTGGAAGCAGGCGCGTGAGGAGGTTCTGCGTCCCGACGAGGTGGCAGCGGGCTTGGGGGAGCACGTTGCTTCCCTGCGCGACTCCTGCCTGGAGAGCTGGCTCAAGGCCGGTGTTCCGGCATGGGGTGTTGCCGAGTGGTCCGGTGTGACTGCGAGTTGGCTTGCGGTGCGTTATCCGCACTGCTTCCGCCTGGAGGATGTCGAGCTTGACTGGGCCCATCTGACCGAGGTGATGGCCCTTCCCGACGAGCTCAAGTCGTAGCTTGCGTCCGCGCTCTGACTGATGCTCAGAGCGCGGACGCCACCGGCTTCCCTCTCCCTGCGCTCGGCTTCCCTCTCTCGACCACGCCGCAATCTGACGCCTTCCTCTTCTGCGGACGCTCTCCTGCCTGCTGGTTGACCTTCGTTCCGCCGTGACCGATGGCCCGGTCGCCGACTCGCCGAGCGCTTTCCCTCTCACCGTCCAGGACCCACCCATGCCTCCTCGCCTGCTCTCCATACCTGCCGTCGCCGCCGCCTTGGACGTCGACCGGCGGACCGTTTACCGCTTCATCGCCGCAGGGGAACTGCCGATCGTCGACCTGCGCACCGGCACGGGCCGCTCCCGTGTCCGTGTCCCCGCCGCCGGTCTTGAGGAGTTCATCAGCAGCCGCGCGGTCCTTCCTCCAATGGCCCGCCGCTGATCCCTGAGCGTCGCCCCAGTCAGAACCTCAGCCAAGGAGTAGAACCTCGTACCTTCGCAAACTCAAGTCCGGTAAGTGGCAGGCGACCGTACGCAACCGGGCAGGAGACCGGTTCAGCGAGTCCTTCCCCCTCAAAGCGCAGGCACGGGCTTGGGGTATCGAGCTGGAGACCCAGCTCGCCCGTGGCGGCATGCGCGACCCGAGGGCCGGCGAGGTGTCTTTCCGTGAATGGCACGAGCGCTGGTGGGATGCCCGTGTGGTCGAGCCCCACACGCTGCGTGGTGACGCGTCCAGCATCAAGAACCACGTCATGCCCCACTGGGCGGACTGGGAGATGCGCGCCATCACCCGGATGGACGTCCAGAGCTGGATCCGTGTCCTGATCGACAACGGTGCGGGTGCCGCCGCGATCAAGCGGGCCTACAACCTGACGTCCTCCATCATGCGCGCGGCCGTCGACGACGACGTGATCGCGGTGAGCCCCTGCCGCAGCATCGACCTGCCGAAGATCGCGGTCAAGCCACCGCAGTGGTTCACGCTCGACCAGGCCCAGAGCATCCTGGACGAACTCCCCGCGGTCTGGCGGACGATGTGTCTCCTCGGCTTCTACACGGGGCTGCGCTGGGGCGAGCTATCCGGCCTTCACCGACACCGCATCGACCAGCGCCGCTCGCGGCTGTTCGTGGTCGAGGTCAACACGAAGAGCGGGATCAAGGAGTACCCGAAGAGTTCCAAGAGCCGCCGGGAGGTCCCGCTGCCGCCCCATGTTCTGGAGGCCCTCGAACGCCATATCCACCGGCTCGATCGTGATGCCGTGGTGTTCACCACCCTCACCAAGGGACGGGCCGGCCGCCTCCTTGCCGACAGCAACTGGCGACGGCAGACCTGGTGGCCGACGGTGGAGGCCGCGTACTACTTCGACACCGACGGCGAGCAGCAGCTCGTCCCGCACTATCCCCCGCACTCTATGCGGCACACCTGCGCCTCATGGCTGGTCCAGAAGGGAGTCTCGCTCTATGAGGTCCAGCACCTTCTAGGCCACGAGAGCTTCCAGACCACCCAGCGCTACGCCCATCTCCAGCCGGACGCGCACAAGGCCGTCCTCGGAGCCTGGGAGCGGATGGAAGCCCCGCTCACCGTCGCAGCATGAACGATCCGTCACCCCTGTCCGTGCCGGATGGGGGTGAAGGCGGTTGACAGCAGGTGACGCCCGGACTGGCTGGGGTCGGCCAGCGGGGTGTTACCTCGTGTGGAGGAACTCCCTCGCGCCGCGGAGCCTGATGCCCAGCCGGCATTGCGTGGCTCGGCTGTCGAGGCGTACGTCCAGTGCCCCCGGTGGCCGGGTGTCCGCCCGACGGCCCGCGGGCAGCAAGGGGGGGCGATGTCGTCGCGGCGGGCGATGAGCACGCCCAGCGAGTACGGTCGTGCGCTCACCCAAGTTCGAGGCAGGGTCTGTGCGGGAGTCCCCGTGTAACTCCCCATCAGAGAACATCAGTGGTCGCCGAGTGTCCGTCCTGCACCCTGGCACCGTCAGCGTTGTGACGCGGCGATCCGTGCGCGCAGTGCCTTCTTGTCGACCTTCCCCATCGGTGTGCGCGGAAGCTGCGGCATCGGAATCAGCCGGTCGGGGATCTTGTAGGTGGCCAGGCCGCGGCCTCTGAGGAACTCCTTCATGGCGGACGGGCGGACGTCGGCCTCGCTGAGGACGACGAAGGCGTACGTCCGCTCGCCGAGCACGGTGTCCGCCACGCCGATCACGGCCGCGTCCTGCACGGCGGGGTGGGTGCGCAGCTGCCGCTCCACCTCCTCTGCGGAGACCTTCTCGCCGGCCCGGTTGATGACGTCCTTGATCCTGCCGACGATCATGATGTTGCCGTCCGGCCTGCGCCGGACCAGGTCGCCGGTGCGGAAGAAACCGTCCGGTGTGAATGAGCGGGCGTTCTCCTCGGGGGCCCGGTAGTACCCGCGGATCGTGTACGGACCGCGCGCCTGCATCTCGCCGGGCTCCCCGTCGGGCACCGGGTTCCCGGAGTCGTCGACGATCCGGACCTCGTCGCCCGGTGACATCGGGCGGCCGTCCGTGTTCACGGCCACCTCCTCCGGGTCGTCGAGCCGGGTGTGGGTCAGCAGCCCCTCGCTGATGCCGTACCACCGCTGGATCCGGCAGCCCAGCTCCTGGGCCGCCCGGCGCGCCAGGGCCGGGTCGAGTGGGGCACTGCCCACCTGGATCAGCAGGCGGGACAGTTCGCCGGGCGGTCGTCCGGAATCGGCCCACAGCCGCAGCACCGAGGGCACGACCGTGGTCACGGTGACTGCCTCGCGGCGGATCAGCGAGAAGACGTCGTCGGGCCGCACGCTCGACGTGAGTACCGCCTTTCCTCCCATCAGGAGACTGCCGAACACGCCCGGACAGGCGAGGGCCGCCTGGTGCGCGACCGGGTTGATGGCGAGGTACACCACCTCCGGGCCCACCCGCATCGCCTCCGCGCAGGCCCGCATGACGTACTCGTAGTCGTCGTGGGTCCGGGGGATCAGCTTGGGCAGTCCGGTGGTGCCCCCGGAGAGCAGGAACAGCGCGGGGTCGGACGCGTCCACGGTGGGCAGCGCGACGTCCTGGGCATCCAGCGACTCCAGTGATTCCAGCGAAATGAATTCCCGGGCGTCGCCGCTGACGATCACGTGTGGGACCGACGGGATCTCCCGGGCGATCGTACGGAAGTCGAACCCGCCGAACTCGTCCTTCACCACATAGGCGACAGCCTCCGAGTGAGCGCACAGATGCGCGATCTCGGCCTTGCGGTGACCGGGCAGCGCCAGCACCGGGATCGCTCCGGCCCGCAGCAGCGCGAAGACCAGGACGACGAACTCCGGGATGTTGGGTAGGTGCACCACCACCCGGTCCAGGGGCCTGATGCCCAGTCCGATCAGTCCGCCCGCCAACCGGTCCGCCCGCCGGGACAGTTCCGCGTACGTCATCCGGCGTTCGCCGCACACCACGGCCACCCGATCGGCGTTCCGTTCGCACGACTCGTGCAACAAGTCACCGATCGGCCGGCCGCGCCAGACCCCTGTCCGGCGCAGGTCCGCCGCGAGCTGTTCGGGCCAGTGCACAAAACCGTCAAGCATGATCGCGTTCCCTTTCGGCGGGTCGGTCGAGGCGTGGATCGAGGGGCGCGAAGGTCCGCGTGGAGCCGCGGGTGCGCTCGGTCCCTCCGGGCCGCGGGACGGCGGCGACTTGGGTGGAGGGCGCGTGCCCTCACGGTGGCGGGCGGTGTCCGGTGTGGTGGTGCGCGGCGTCCGCGTGCGAGGTAGCCCGGTGCCGTGCGGCGGCGTGCCCGCGGTCTTTGTGTCGTGTCCCTTGGCATCGTCGGCGCCGCGTTCCACCACGCCCCGATCTCTTGCCGACATCTGTCGAGGGCTCCGCGAATCGGCGGCGAGTGGAAAACATGGTGCGGACGGAACGACGGCCGGCCAGAAAGGCAGAGTGGATGAGCCGGATACGGGAACGCGGCTGGGTGCGGTCGATGATCGCCGGTGACCCTGCCGGCGTCCGGGTGGTGTGCTTCCCGCACTCGGGGGGATCGGGGGTCGCCTTCGGCGAGTGGTCCGCCGCGGTGCCGCCCGGTGTGTCGCTGACGGCCGTCCAGTACCCGGGCCGCGGCGACCGCTTCGGAGAGCCGCCCGTGGACGACGTGGCCGCGATGGCCGGCTGCGTGGCGGCGGAGCTGCTGCGGTTGCCGCCGGGCGACCACGTGCTGTTCGGGCACAGCCTCGGGGCGCTGGTCGCCTACGAGACCGCCCTGCTGCTGCGGGACGCCGGTGAGGAACCCCGGGCGCTCTGCGTGTCCGCCGCACTGCCGCCCGGATCCATGACCAACAGGGGTGTCCACCTGGCGCCCGACGACGAGTTCTGGTCGACCCTGTGCGCGCTGGGCGGCATCGAGCCCGCGGTCGCCGAGAACGCCGAGCTGCGCGACCTCCTCCTGCCCGTCATCCGCTCGGACCTGCGGGCCCACGCGACCTATCGGCCCCGCCCCGGTACCCGTCCGCTGTCCTGTCCCGTGCGCAGCTACCACGGCGCGGGCGACCCGCTGGTGGAGCAGGACCAGCTGGCGGGGTGGGCGGGCGTCACCTCCGGCGGCTTTTCGGGGACCGTGCGGCCGGGCGGGCACTTCCACGTGACAACCGACGTCGCGGAACTCGTCGCGGACGTGCTGAGCCAGGGCCCGAAGTGAGGCGGCCTTGACCACCATCGCCGTGATCCCCGGTGACGGCATCGGTCCCGAGGTGATCGAGCCGGCGCTGGACGTCCTCGACGCCCTCGGCCTCGGGACGCGTACGGACGTCCTGGACCACGTCAACGCGGAGACGTACCTGTGCACCGGAACCGCGCTGACCGGAGCCGACCTCGACCGGATCAGGTCCAGCCGGGCGGCGCTCCTCGGCGCGGTCGGGGACCCCCGGCTCAGCGACACCGCGTACGTGCGTACGGTCCTCACCACCCTGCGCCTCGAACTCGACCTCTACGTCAACTACCGGCCCGCCAGGCTCCTGCACGACAGGCTCAGTCCGCTGCGCGCCCCGGCCCGCCGGGCGATCGACTGCGTGATCGTCAGGGAGAACACCGAGGGGCTCTACAGCGGCATCGGCGGCGGTACGCGCACCGGGACCCCCCAGGAGATCGCCATCGACGTGGACCTCAGCACCCACCAAGGCGTCTCACGGGTGCTGGAGTTCGCGTTCTCCGTGGCGCGCAGGTCGGTGTGCCTCGTCGACAAGGCCAACGCCGTCCGCAACGGCGGACAGCTGTGGCAGCGGTGCTGGAGCGAGGCGGTCGCACGGCACCCGCACGTCGAGACGTCCCACCTCTACGTGGACACCGCCGCCCTGCGACTGGCCACCGATCCGACCGCCTTCGACGTCGTCGTCACCAACAACTCCTACGGCGACATCCTGAGCGACCTCACGGCCGCGCTGGCCGGCGGCCTCGGCGTGGCGGCGTCGGCGAACCTCAACCCCGTGACCGGACAAGGGCTCTTCGAGCCCGTGCACGGCAGCGCCCCGGACATCGCGGGTACCGGCACCGCCAACCCGTTCGGCGCGATCCTCTCCGTGGCCCTGCTGGTCGAGCACCTGGGCCGGACCGAGGAGGCGGACGCGGTCCGCCGGGCGGTCGCCGCGGCCGTCGCGGCGGGCCGTGTCACCCCCGACCTCGGCGGGTCCCTGGGTACGAAAGAGGCCGGCGCCGCGGTCCTGACGGAACTGCGGAGGCCATAGCGAGGTGCGGACGCGGACACGACCCGACAACCGCCGACGGAGCAACGGACGAGGGGCAAGAACGGTATGAACGGGAACGGCACGGACCGCACGGACGGGAACCCGGAGACCGTCATCGTGGGGGCCGGTCTGGTGGGCGTGGTCACGGCTCTCTACCTGGCGCCCCGCTTCGGACCGGTCACCCTGCTGGAGAAACGGGCGGACCCCAGGCGCAACTCCGGTGGACAAGGCCGGTCACTGGTCGTGATGCTGTCGGCGCGCGGCTGGCGCGCCCTGTCGGACCTGGGCGTCGCGGACGCCGTGCGCCGCATATGCGTTCCCCTGCACGGACGCCGCGCGCACCTGCCCGACGGCCGGACGCACGTGACCCCCTACAGCCGGGACGGACAGCCCATCTGGGCGGTGGAGCGCCGGCGGCTGCACCACATCCTGCTGGACGCCGCCGAGGCGACCCCCGGTGTGCACATCCGCTTCGGGCAGCGCGTGCGCTCGGTGGACCTGGACGAACCCGCCGTGGTGGTGGAGGACCGCCACGGTTCGCACCGGCTGACGTGCCGCCGGGTCCTCGGCTGCGATGGCGCGCACTCCGCCGCCCGGGCCGCCCTGGAGGCGCGCGGCACCCTGGCCGAGGTACGCACGCTGGACCTGGCCTACCAGGAGATCGACGTACCGGCCGGCCGGCTGGACCCGACCATCACGCACTACTGGCCCTCCGGGAAGGCGATGTTCGCCGCGCACCCCCTGCCGTCGGGGAAGCTCTCGGGCTCCTTGTTCATGCGCCTCGACGGCCCCGCCCCGTCCTACGCGGCGGCCCGCGGCGGCGAGGACCTGTACGAGATGTTCGCCGCCCACTTCCCCAAGCTGACCGGGATCATCCCCGACATCGCGGAACAGCTCGCCACCAAGGCCGTCTCGACCCTCACGGCCGTCCGCTGCGACCGATGGGTCTGGCGGGACACCTTCGCGCTGCTCGGTGATTCCTGTCATGCGATGGCGCCCTTCATGGGGCACGGCATGAACTGCGGCTTCGAGGACGCCCGGGTCCTCGTCGACTGCCTCGACGCCTCCGCGGACTGGGCGGCGGGCCTGGGCGCCTACGAGAAGTCGCGGACCGAGGACGCCGACGCGATCTCCCGGCTCTCCTACCGGCACTACTTCACGATGGCCGGCCCACCGCGCGAGGAGACCGCTGCGGAGGTGCTGCGCGGGCGGCTGACGGCGCTGTTCCCCGACCGGTTCGTTCCGCTGTACGAGCGGTGCGCCTTCACCGAGGAGAGCTACGCCTCCGTACTGCGTGACGACCAGCGTCTGGACCGGCTCGTGGCGGATCTGTTGGCCCGGTACGGCACCGAGCTGGTCTCGGCGCCCGACGACCGACTGCGCGCCTGCACCCCTTCCCCTCACCCGACCACCGCCACCCCGGAGGACTCCGAATGTTCGTGATCCTGTTCAAGTCGCGCCTGTCCGAGCAGGCCGGCGAGGACTACTACGCCACCGAGGAGCGGATGCAGGAGCGGGTCCGCGCCATTGCCGGGTCCGACCCGGTGGAGGTCAAGCACTACACCGGGGAGGACGGCGAACGTCTCGCCGTCATGATGTGGCAGGACGGGGAGACGCTGGACAAGTGGCGTTGCGACCCCGAGCACCAGGTGGCGCAGCGACTCGGCAGGAAACACTGGTACTCCTCCTACGAGTTGACCGTCGCCGAGGTGGTCCGGACCAGCGCGCACGACAACGAAAGCCCGGCCGCAGCGGCGGAGGGGCCGCGCTGACTGGCAGCGTACGGCCGTTGGAACGCGCGGACCTGTGACCGAAAGATGTCCGAGGGCGGTTTGAAGCGGGCCGGACGGACGTTGGCCGGGGCGGTTTGGCGGAGTTGTTTTCGGGTGTTGGCCTGTTCCTTTTCGATCTCTGGCGAACATCTTTCATGCCAGTTGTTCGAGCGCATGGGCCGCGACAAGTATCGGCACGGCGAGGCCGTTGACCGGGAAACCACTTTTTTGCTGGGGGCATCTGGATGGGTTGTACCGGCGTCACATCCGCGCAGGAAGCCATGTGGCTTGCGCAGGAATTCACTCCGGACGTACCGAACAACGTGGCGACTCTCTGGGACATCGACGGTGACCTGGACACCGCCCTGCTCGCCGCGGCCCTGCGGGCGGCGGTGGCGGAAGCCGACGCGCTGAAAGTGAACTTCCGCCGCGACGACCACGGGCTGCGGCCGGTCGCCCGGGACCTCGGGGCGTGGGAGCCGTTCCGCCTCGATGTCGGCGACGCCGCCGACCCCGCCGACGCGGCCCGCGCCGTCGTCGCCGATCTCGTCCGCCGGCCCTTCGACCTGACCGAGGACGCGCTGCTGCGGATCGGCTCGATCCGGCTGGGCCCCGGCCGCCACCTGCTCGTGCTCGTCTTCCACCACATCCTCACCGACGCGTTCGGCGTTCTCACCCTGTTGTCCCGGCGGATCGCCGAGATCTACCGCGCGCTGCGCGCCGGCTCCGCGTTGCCGGAGGGCGCCCCGAACCCGCCGGGGGACGCCGCGACGAAGGACGCCGCGTACCGGGAGTCGCAGCGGTTCGCCGACGCCGAGCGGTTCTGGCGCGACTACCTCGCCGAAGACCTGCCCGCCGCCCGTCTGCCCGCCGGTGTCCGTCCGGGCACCGACGCCCCCGCCGGCGGTCCCGGCTACTGGGACGGCCTCACCGCACCGCAGGGGATGGCCACCCGCACCGCGACGGTCCCGGCCGTCGAACTCGCCGCCTGGGAACACGCCTCCGCCGCGGCGAGCACCTCGGTGCCCGACCTGATCGCCTCGGCCGCCACCGCGTTCCTGGGGCACATGTGCGGTCTGTCCGAGCCGCTGCTGACCATCACCGTCAATCACCGCGTCGGCGCACTGCGCCGCTCCCTCGGCCTGCTCTCCAACCGGGTGCCGCTGCGCTCGCGGGTGGACCCCGCGGCCGACTTCGTGGAACTGGCCGAGGCGCTCGGCCGGGAGCGGCGCCGTGTCCTTCGCTACGCCCGGCACGACATATCCCTGATCAAACGGGCCACCGGCCACGCCGGCGACGTGCGCAGCCCGTTCGGCGCCGTCGTCAACGTGCTCCCCTCCGTCGAAGCACTCGACCTGGCGGGCGCCACAGCCCACTTCACCGGTGGCACCTTCGGCGTGATCGACGAGGTGATGGTCTGCGTCTACACCGACGGAAGGGCCGACAGCGACTTGTACGTCCGCTTCGACGCGCCACGCGCGGAGTACGACGCCCAGGACATCGCCGGGCTCGCCGAGCGGTTCGTGACGTTCCTGCGCCGGGCCCTCGCCGACCCGCACGCCCCCGTCGGGACCGTCTCCGCGCTGCACCCCGCCGAACGCCGCGCGCTGCTCACCGAGTACGCCGGACCCACGGTGACCCCACCGCCGGCGACCCTGACCGAACTGCTGGACCGACAGGCCCGCGCCACCCCGGACGCCGTCGCGGTGACCTTCGAGCACACCCGGCTGACCTACCGGGAACTGGCCGAGCGCTCCGGCCGGCTGGCCCGCCTGCTGACCGAGCGCGGCGCCGGGCCCGAGCGGTTCGTCGCGGTCGCCGTGCCCCGCTCCCTGGAACTGGTCGTCGCCCTGGTCGCGGTGCTCAGGGCGGGCGCCGCCTACGTCCCCGTCGACCCTGACTACCCGGCCGCGCGGGTCGAGTTCATGCTCGCCGACGCCGGGCCCGCGCTGCTGCTGACGGTCAAGGACACCGCGGACCGGCTGCCCAGGACGAACGTCCCCGTGGTCATGGTCGACGACGCCCCCCTCACCGAAGAGCCCGTCAGGTCCGCCCCGCACCGGGTCGACCACCCCGCGTACATGATCTACACGTCGGGATCGACCGGACGGCCCAAGGGCGCCGTCGTCACGCACGCGGCGATCGTCAACCGGCTGCTCTGGATGCAGGACCGCTTCCGGCTCGGCGGTTCCGACCGGGTCCTGCAGAAGACGTCCGCCTCGTTCGACGTGTCCGTCTGGGAGTTCTTCTGGCCGTTGATCACCGGCGCCACCCTGGTGGTCGCCCGTCCGGGCGGGCACCGCGACCCGGACTACCTCGCCGAGGTGATCCAGCGGGCCGGCGTCACGACGGCGCACTTCGTCCCGTCGATGCTGGCCGAGTTCGTCACCGAGGAGACGGCTGCCGCGTGCACCGGTCTGCGCCGCGTCGTGTGCAGCGGAGAGGCGCTGCCGCCCGAGCTGGCCGCGCGGTTCCACCGGACCTTCGGCGTGCCGCTGCACAACCTGTACGGCCCGACCGAGGCAGCCGTGGACGTCACGGCGTGGCAGTACCGGCCCGGGGCTCGGACGATACCGATCGGCACCCCGATCTGGAACACCGCGCTCTACGTCCTCGACAGCCGGCTGCGACCGCTGCCGCCCGGCGTCTTCGGCGACCTCTACATCGCGGGCGCCGGACTCGCCCGGGGCTACCACGACCGTCGGGCCCTGACCGCCGAGCGCTTCGTGGCCTGCCCGTTCGGAGAACCCGGGCAGCGCATGTACCGGACCGGCGACCTGGCGCGCTGGAACACCGACGGCGAACTGGAGTTCGCCGGCCGCGCCGACCACCAGGTGAAGATCCGCGGCTTCCGGGTCGAGCCGCAGGAGATAGAGGACACGCTGACCGACCACCCGGGAGTGCACAGGGCGGCCGTCGTCGCCCGGCCCGGCCGAGCCGCGGACGGAGCCGCGCAGCTCGTCGCCTACGTCGTCCCGGCCACCTCCGGCGGCAACGGCGGGACCGGCACCGAATGGGACCTGCACGCCGGTCTGGACCTCGCCGAACTGCGGGGCTTCGTCGCGGCCCGGCTGCCCGCCCACCTGGTGCCCGCCGCCTTCGTCGCGCTGGACCGGATGCCGTTGACCGCGAACGGCAAGCTGGACCGGGCCGGGCTGCCCGAGCCGGAGGTCACCGGCCGTGCCCACCGGCCGCCCCGGACCGGTGACGAGAGCCTCCTGGCCGCCGCGTTCGCCGAGGTGCTCGGCCTGAGCCACATCGGGATCGATGACGACTTCTTCACTCTGGGCGGCGACAGCATCCGGGCCATCCAGGTGGTGGGCCGCGCCCGCGCCGGCGGACTCGCGCTCACCCCGCGCACCGTGTTCGAGTGCCGCACCGTCGCCGCGCTCGCGCAGGCCGCGACCCGCGACACCGCACCGGTGGCCCTCGCCGAACTCGAGGGCGGGGGCGTCGGCCTGCTGCCGCTGCCCCCCATGGCCCGGCTGTACGCCGAGCGAGGCCCCTGCCTGGACCGCCTCGCCCAGTGGCTGGTATTGGAACTGCCCGCAGCCGTCGACCTCCCCGGCCTCACCGCGGCCGTGCGCGCCGTCCTCGACCGGCACGACGTCCTGCGCTCACGGCTGACGGACGACGGCCTGCTGGTGCGGCCACCCGGCACTCCGGACGTCGCCAGACTCGTCGACCGGTTCGACTGCCCGGGGGACTGGGACGGCGAGGCGTGGCAGACCCTGCTGCGAGCACAGGCCGCCGAGGCCGTACGGCACATCGACGCCCGGGCCGGGCGGATGCTCCGGCTGGTCTGGTTCCCGGGGGCCGCGGGCGAGCCCGGACGGCTGCTGGTCGTGGCCCACCACCTGGTCGTCGACGGCGTGTCCTGGCGGGTGCTGCTGCCCGACCTGGCCGCGGCCTGGCGCCAGGTCCAGGAAGGCCGGCCCCCCGCGCTGCCGCGAGTGGGCACCTCCCTGCGCCGATGGCTGCACGCCCTGGCCGACGAGGCGGCCCGCCCCGGACGGGTGGCGGAGGCGTCGTTGTGGCGCGACCTGCTCGCGGCACCCGTCGCACCCGTGGGCTCCCGGCCGCTCGACCCCGGGCGAGACCTCACCTCCACCACGGACACCGTCCGGGTGGAGCTCCCGGCCGACCTCACGGACGCGGTACTGACCTCCGTCCCCGCGGCCTACCGCAGCGGCGCGGACGACGTCCTGCTCACCGCCCTCGTCCTCGCGCTGGCCCGGGAACGGCGGGGCCTCACCGACGGCACGACGGTTGTACGGCTGGAAGGGCACGGCCGGCAGGAGGAGCTGGTGCCGGGCGCGGACCTGTCCCGCACGGCAGGCTGGTTCACCACGGTCACCCCCGTACGCATCGACGTCTCGGGGATCGACGTCGACGCCGCGATCACCGGAGGAGCCGCCGCCGGTGACGCCCTGAAGCGGGTGAAGGAGCAGCGGCGGGCCCTGCCCGACCAGGGCATCGGCTACACCCTGCTGCGCTACCTCAACGACGACACGGCGGCGCTGCTGAGCCCGTATCCGGCGGACGACATCGGATTCAACTTCCTGGGCCGTTTCTCCTTCGAACGCCCGGAGCCGGCGCCCGGCGAGGACCCCACTCGCGGCTCCGGATGGACCCCGGCGCCCGAATGCGCCGAGTTGGTCGCCGCACCCGCCGCGGACATGCCGGCGCCCAGCGCGCTCGAACTGAACGCCCTGGTGACCGGCACCGGCGACGACGCTCGCCTCACCGCTCTGTTCACCTTCGCCACCGGAGTGCTGACCGCCGACGAGGTCCGCGCCCTGGCCGGCACCTGGTGCGCCGCACTGCGCGGCCTGCGGAGCCTGGTCGCGTCCGGCGGGCGGGGACTGACCCCGTCCGACGTCCCCATGGCCACCGTCGGCCAGGAGGAACTGGACGACTGGCAACAGCACTTCGGGCGCGTCAGCGACGTATGGCCGCTCACGCCGTTGCAGGACGGGCTGCTGTATCACACGATGCTCGCGCAGAGCGCGTCCGAGGCGTACCAGACGCAGTTCGTGTTCCGGCTGGAAGGCGCGGTGGACCCGGCGCGCCTGCGGGCCGCGGGCCAGGCCCTGCTCGACCGGCACCCGAACCTGCGGGTCGCGTTCCGGCCGAGCGCCACCGGTGAGCCCGTGCAGGTCGTCGTGGACGACGTCCCGCTGCCCTGGCGGCACCTCGACCTCACCGGCGAGGCCGACGCTGCCACCCGGCTGGAGGAGATCCTCGCCGAGGAGCGGGACACCCGCTTCCGCCCCGAGAGCCCGCCGCTGCTGCGCCTGACCCTCGTCACGCTCGGCCCCCGACACGCCGAACTGGCCCTCACCGCCCACCACGTGCTGCTCGACGGCTGGTCGGTGCCGCTCGTCGAGCGTGAGCTGATGCAGCTGTACGGGGCCGACGCAGTCGACACCGCGCCTGCGCGCCCGCACGGCTACCGGGACTTCCTGAGCTGGCTGTCACGGCAGGACACGGCAAGCTCCGCCCGCGCGTGGGCCGAGGAACTCGCCGGTGTGGCCGAGCCGACCCTGCTGGCGCCCACGACGCCCGGGGCCCGGCCGGCCGGCAGCGGCAGCGGGCAGATCGACGTGCCGCTCACCGGCGAGGACACCACCATGCTGGCGCGCCGAGCCGCGGAGTGGGGCGTCACCCCCAACACCCTGGTGCAGGGCGCGTGGGCCATGGTGCTCGCGCAGCTCACCGGCCGCGAGGACGTGCTGTTCGGCGCCACGGTCGCGGGCCGGCCCTCCGGGCTGCCCGGCGCGGACACCATGATCGGCCTGTTCATCAACACGGTTCCCGTGCGGGTGCGCTGCACGCCGGCCGACCCGGTCCAGGAGGTACTCGGCCGGCTCCAGGACGCCCAGGCGAGGCTGTTGGACCATCACCATCTGGGGCTCGCCGACATCCAGCGGGCGACCGGGCTGAACGCGCTGTTCGACACGCTGGTGGTGTTCGAGTCGTTCCCCGTCGACCGGTCCGGCCGCTCGGCGGCGGGCGCGTCGGCGCGACCGGTGGTGACCGGTATCCGCCCGTACGCCCCGCCGCACTACCCGCTCACCGTGATCGCGGCGGCCGACCCGCTGTTGCGGATCTCCTTCCAGTACCGGCGCAACGCGTTCGAGCGGACCGCAGTGGAGGCGCTCGCCGACCGGCTGGTGCGGGTGCTGCGGCAGATCGCCGCCGGTCCGCGGACCACCGTCGGCGCGCTCGACGTGCTGTCCGACGCCGAACGTGACCAGGTGCTGCACGGCTGGAACGACACCACGGTCCCGCCCCCCGAGCGGACCGTCCCCGAGCTGATCGCGGCGCGGGCGGCGGCGACGCCGGACACGGTCTGCGTCGAGTTCCGCGGGCACCGGCTGACCTACCGGGAGCTGGACGAACGGGCCGGCCGGCTGGCGCACTGGCTGACCGGGCAGGGCGTGGGCCCGGAGTCCCGGGTCGTGGTGCTGCTGCCCCGCTCGGCCGACCTGGTGGTGGCCCTGCTGGCCGTGTTGAAGACCGGCGGCACGTATGTGCCGGTGGACCCGGAGTATCCCGCCGCCCGGGTGCGGGCAGTGGTCGAGGACAGCGCACCGGTGCTGGTCCTCGACGAGGAACGGCTGGCCGGGGTGGACCTGTCCGACCGGTCCCCACACCCTGTCCACGGCCCGCGCGTTCCGGTCGGCGCCGACCACGCCGCCTACGTCATCTACACCTCCGGCTCCACTGGCACGCCCAAGGGCGTGGTGGTCCGGCACGGTGCGCTGGCGATCCTGTTGACCGGTATGCAGGATCGATTCTCCTTCACGCCGGACGACCGGCTGCTGGCCTGCGCCACCGTCGCGTTCGACATCGCCGCGCTGGAACTCTTCCTGCCCCTGCTCGCCGGCGGCCGGGTGGTACTGGCCGGCAAGGACGACATCACCCAGCCGACGGCACTGCTCGACCTCGTCGAACGGTCCGGCGTCACCGTCATGCAGGCCACCCCCGCGCTCTGGCAGAGCCTGGTCACCCACGCGCCGGACTGTCTGACCGGGCTGCGGGTGATCTCCACCGGCGAGGCCCTGCCCCTGGCGCTCGCCGAAACCCTGTGCCGGCACGCCGCCGAGGTCACCAACCTCTACGGCCCGACCGAGACCACCGTCTACGCCACCGCCGCCCGTCTGCTCCCCGGCCACCGCGGCATGCCTCCCTCGGTCGGCGGCCCGGTCGCCGGCACCCGGATCCTCGTACTGGACCGGACACTGCGCCCGGTGCCGCCCGGCGCTGCCGGTGACCTCTGGATCGCCGGCGAGGGCCTGGCCCGCGGCTACCACGACCGGCCGGGCATGACCGCGGAGCGGTTCGTGGCCTGCCCGTTCGGGCCACCGGGCACGCGGATGTACCGCAGCGGAGACCTCGCCCGCTGGACGGTCACGGGTGAGGTGGAGTACCTCGGCCGCTCCGACCACCAGATCAAACTGCGCGGCTTCCGGATCGAGCCCGCCGAGATCGAGCACACCCTGGCCCGCCACCCCGCGGTCCGCCGGGCTGTCGTCATCGCCCGTGAGGACCGGCCGGGCGACCGCCGGCTGGTGGCGTACGTGGTCCCGGAGACCGGCACCGAGCCGCCCACCACGGAACTCCTGCGGGAGGCGGCCGGAGAGCGGCTGCCGGCCTACATGATCCCGGCCGCGTTCGTGGCGCTCACGGAACTGCCGCTGACGCCCAACGGCAAACTCGACCGTTCCGCCCTGCCCCGCCCGGAGTTCGGCGGGGACGAGTACCGAGCTCCGCGCTCGCCCCGGGAACAGACGCTGTGCGCGCTGTTCGCCGAGGTCCTGGGCGCCGAGCGGATCGGTCTCGACGACGACTTCTTCGTCCTGGGCGGCCATTCACTGATGGCCACCCGACTCGTGGCCCGGGTACGCGCCGAAATGGGCGTGGAAATCCCGATGCGCGTCCTGTTCACTGCCCCGACCGTCGCCGAACTCACCGACCGCTGGAACGAGATGTCGGCCTCCACCCGAATGCCGCTGCGGAGAATGACCGAAAGGTAGGAAACACCATGACCCCCCTATCGTACGCGCAGCGGCGAATGTGGTTCATCAACCGCTTCGAAGGCCCTTCCTCCACCTATAACATCCCGCTGCTTCTGCGTTGCCACGGCCCGCTCGACACGGTCGCGCTGCGGGCGGCGTTCCGTGACGTGATGATCCGCCACGAGGTCCTGCGTACCGTCTTCGCGGAGACCGACGGCCAGCCGTACCAGCGCGTCCTCGACCCTGACGAGATCGAACTGCCCTGGCAGGACTGGGGCCGGGTGGCCCCCGAGCGGATACCCGGCGTGGTGGCGTCGGTGAGCGGCAGCTGGATCGACCTGTCGACGGACGTGCCGCTGCGCGGCTGCGTCCTCCAGAGCGGCGACGAGGAATTCCTGGTCGTCCTGGTGATCCACCACATCGCCGGCGACGGCGGCTCGCTGGCTCCGCTGGCACGTGACGTGTCGACGGCCTACCGGGCCCGGGTGACCGGCACGGCACCGGACTGGTCCGAACTGCCCGTGCAGTACTCGGACTACGCGCTGTGGCAGCACGAAATGCTGGGTGACGAAAAGGATCCGGACAGCGTTGTCGCGGTGCAGAGCGCCTATTGGCGCGAGGAACTGGCTGGTGTGTCCAAGCCTCTTCCTCTGCCCCTGGACCGGCCCCGTCCCGAGGTGGCGAGTTTCCGGGGCGGATCGGTTCCGGTGGGGTTGCCCGCCGAACTGCGCGCCGGGGTCGAAAGGTTGGCTCAAACCCATGGCGTCACGACGTCGATCGTGCTTCAGGCCGCCTTGGTGACGTTGCTGCATCGGCTGGGAGGAGGCAAGGATGTGACCGTCGGCTCGCCGATCGCGGGCCGTACGGAGGAGGCACTGAATGAACTCGTGGGGTTCTTCGTCAATACCTGGACGCTGCGCGTGCAGGTGACCGCGGACCAGCCTTTCGAGTGGGTGCTGGAACAGGTACGGAAGAAGGCGCTTGCCGCCTATGACCATCAGGACGTGCCGTTCGAGCGGCTCGTAGAGCTGTTGCGGCCGGAACGGTCGACCGCGCACCACCCCCTGTTCCAGGTCGTGCTGGCGTGGCAGAACAACACCCCGCCGCACCTGGACCTGCCGGGTCTCACCGTGACGATGGAACCGCTGCCCACCGGCAGCGCAAAGTTCGACCTGTTCTTCAACCTGGCGCCGGACGAGTCCACCGGCTCCGTCGTCGGTGAGATCGAGTACGCCACCGACCTCTTCGACCGCTCCACGGTGGAGGAGATCGCGGCACGGTTCGTGGCCGTCGTCGAGGAGGTCGCGGCCGACCCGAGGACCCCCGTCGGCGCAGCAGCCGAGGCCGGGCCCGGCCGGTCCGGCGGCACTCTCGACGCCGCCGAACGCCAGAAGATCCTCGTCGAGTGGAACGACACCGCCCGCCCGTTCTATTGCCCTGGACCTGTCCACCTGCTCTTCGAGGAGCAGGCCGCACGCCGCCCGGACGCCACCGCCCTGCGCTGGGCCGGCGGCACCATGACCTACGGCGAGCTGAACCGGTGGGCGAACCGCGTCGCCTGGGACCTCAAGGAACGCGGCGTCGGCCCGGAGACCGTCGTCGGCGTCGGCGTCCCCCGCGGCCCGGTCATGATCGCCGCCGTCCTGGGCGTGCTCAAGGCCGGCGGCGCCTACCTGCCGCTCGAACCGGCGCTGCCCGCCGACCGCGTGGCCGGCATGCTCGCCGACGCCGGGTGCTCCCTCGTGCTGTCCACGCCGGAGACCGAACGCTGGGCCCTGCCGGACGGCGTCGGCCTCGTCGAGCTCACCGACGCCCGGTCGCCCGGCCCCGACCACGATCCGGAACCGGCCGCGGGCCCGGACAACACGGCGTACATCATCTTCACCTCCGGCAGCACCGGGAAGCCGAAGGGCGTCGCGGTCACCCACCGCCCGGTCCACAACCTGCTCGACTGGTGCTACCGCACTTTCGCGTTCGGCCCCGACGACGTCGCCCTGTGCGTCACCTCGCTCGGCTTCGACCTCTCCGTCTTCGACGTCTTCGGCCTGCTCGGCTGCGGCGGCGGCGTCTACATCGCGGACGCCGTCCAGCAGCGCGACCCCCAGCTGCTCCTGGACGTCCTGCTCACGGAACCGATCACCTTCTGGGACTCGGTGCCCACCACCCTCAACCAGGTCGCCTCCCTGCTCACGGAGGACGGCGGGTACGAGGGCACCGACGACCTGCGCCTGGTGTTCCTCTCCGGCGACTACACTCCGCTGTCGCTGCCCGACGAGGTTCGCCGGGTGTTCACCGGCGCGGAGATCGTCAGCCTCGGCGGTGCCACCGAGGCGACGGTGTGGTCCAACTACTTCCGGGTCCGGGAGATCGACCCGGCCTGGCGCAGCATCCCGTACGGCCGTCCCATCGACAACGCCCGCTACTACGTGCTCGACGAGAACATGGAGCCGTGCCCCGTCGGCGTCGAGGGCGACCTGTACATCGGCGGGGACTGCCTCTGCGTCGGCTACGTCAACCGGCCCGAGCTGACCGCGGAACGATTCGTCCGCGACCCGTTCAGCGCGCGTGAGGGCGACCGGCTGTACCGCACCGGCGACCGCGCCAGCTTCTTCCCGGACGGCAACATCTGCTTCCTCGGCCGCGCCGACAACCAGGTCAAGCTGCGCGGATTCCGCGTCGAGCCCGGCGAGATCGAACACACCCTGGTCCGGCACCCGGCCGTCCGCCAGGCCATCGTCACCGCCCGCGAGGACCGGCCCGGCGACCTGCGGCTGGTCGCCTACGTCGTCCCGGACACCGGCGCCCTGCGGCCCGACGGCGACGCCGTCGAACAGGTGGGGGAGTGGCAGGAGGTCTACGACCAGGCTTATTCCCACGACAACGGACACGGATTCGGTGAGGACTTCACCGGCTGGAACAGCTCCTTCACCGGCGAGCCGATCCCGCTCGACGAGATGCGGGACTGGCGCGACGCCGCCGTGGAACGCGTCCTGCGCTGGTCGCCCGAGCGCGTCCTCGAAATCGGCGTCGGCACCGGACTCCTGCTCGCGCACATCGCCGGCCGGGTGGAGGAGTACTGGGCCACCGACTTCTCCCAGGCCGTGATCGACCGGCTCGGCGACCAGGTGACCCGGGCCGGCCTGGCCGACCGGGTCCGGCTGGGCCGCCAGGCCGCCGACGACCTCACCGGACTGCCCCGGGGCACGTTCGACACCGTGGTGCTCAACTCGGTCGTGCAGTACTTCCCCGACGAGCGGTACCTCGCCCGGGTCCTGGACGGCGCCTGGGAGCTGCTCGCGCCGGGCGGCCGGATCGTCCTCGGCGACATCCGGCGGGCGTCCTCCCTGCGCACGCTCCAGACGGGCGTCCAGCGGACGAAGCACCCCGATGCGGCGCCGGACGTACTGCGCACCACGGTCGACCAGGCCGTCCTGCTGGAGAAGGAACTGGTGGTCGACCCCGAGTGGTTCCTGCGCTGGGCAGACCGGGCAGGGGCGACAGGTGCCGACATCCGCGCCAAGAACGGCATCCACCACAACGAGCTGACCCGGCACCGCTACGAGGTCGTGCTGCACAAGCCTGGCACGGCACCGGCGGACGCCCCGCGACGGCTCGACGCCGCCCCCACCCTGGCCTGGGAGGGCGACCTCGGCCAACTCGCCGACCGGTTACGTGGCCGGTCCGAGCCGGCGGTGCGGATCACCGGAATCCCGAACGCCCGCCTCACCGAGGAGGCCGCGGCGGCCCGGGCCCTCGGCCTCGACGACTCCGCGGCGCCCGGACTGCCCCCGCTCGACCCCCCCGAGATCCGCGCCTGGGCCGCCCGGCACGGCTGGGACGCGGTGCCGACCTGGTCGGCCGACGCCGTCGACCTGCTCGACGTGATCGTGCTGCGCGACGGCCCGGCCGCCGGCACCACCCTCACCGGCACGTACCTGCCGGCCACCGACGGACGCACCCCGGCGAACGACCCCGCGGCCGCCGCCGCCGTCACGGCGCTGCTGCCGGCCCTGCGCGGCCATCTGCGGGAGACCCTGCCCGAGTACATGGTCCCGGCCGTCATCGTGCCCATCGCCGCCGTGCCGCTGACCGACAACGGCAAGCCCGACCGGCGCGCCCTGCCCGTGCCCGACTACGCGGCCGGCGGCGGCCGGGCCCCCTCCACCCCGGAGGAGGAGTCGCTGTGCGCGCTGTTCGCAGCGGTACTCGGACTCGACAAGGTCGGCGTGGACGACAACTTCTTCACCGTCGGCGGCCACTCGCTCCTGGCCACCCGGCTGGTCAGCCGTATCCGTGCCGAGCACGGTGTGGAGATCCCCATCCGGGTCGTCTTCCAGTCGCCCACCGTCGCCGAACTGGCGGCCCACCTGAACACCCTGAGCAACGTCCGCCCGCCGCTCCGTCCCCAGGTCCGGCCCGAACGGCTGCCGCTGTCTTACGCCCAGCAGCGGCTGTGGTTCATCCACCGCTTCGAGGGACCCTCGGCGACCTACAACGTCACGCTGGCTCTGCGCATGCGCGGTGAACTCGACGCGGCGGCCCTGCGCCGCGCCGTGCACGACGTCGTCGTGCGGCACGAATCGCTGCGCACCGTCTTCGGCGAGGCGGACGGACAGCCGTACCAGCGCATCCTGGAGCCGGCCGTGGCCGAGGTCCCGTGGGAGGAGCGCGAGATCACCGAGGCCGAGCTGCCCGGCGCCCTGCGGGAGGCGGCGCGCCGCCCGTTCGACCTGGCGGCCGAGATCCCCATCCGCTCCTGGCTGCTGCGGACCGGCGAGCGCGAGGCGGTGTTCCTGATCGGCGCACACCACATCGCCGCCGACGGCTGGTCCGCCGTCCCGCTGGCCCAGGACCTCACCACCGCGTACGAGGCCCGCCGCGCGGGCCGGGCGCCCGAGTGGGAGCCGCTTCCCGTGCAGTACGCCGACTACACCCTCTGGCAGCGGGAACTGCTGGGCGACACCGACACCCCGGGCAGCCTCTACCGGCGGCAGCTGGACTACTGGACCACCCAGCTGGCCGGCCTGCCCGAGACCGTCTCGCCGCCCGCCGACCGGCCCCGGCCCGCCGCCGCGTCGTACGCCGGCGACCTGGTGCCGCTCGCACTCGACCCGCAGCTCACCGACGGCGTGCGCAGGCTGGCCCGGGAGACCGGTGCCACGGTGTCGATGGTGCTCCAGGCCGCCCTTGCCGCGCTGCTCACCAGGCTCGGCGCGGGCACGGACGTGTCGATCGGCTCGCCCATCGCCGGACGCACCGACGAGGCGCTCAACCGGTTGGTCGGCTTCTTCGTCAACACATGGGTGCTGCGCGCTGACACCTCGGGCGACCCCTCCTTCACCGAGCTCGTCGGCCGCGTCCGCGAGAGCAGCCTCGCCGCCTACGACCACCAGGACATCCCCTTCGAGCACCTGGTCGAGAAGCTCAACCCGGTCCGCTCGCCCGCCCACCACCCGCTGTTCCAGGTGTGCCTGGCGCTCCAGAACAACGCGCGGCCGGAGTTCCACCTGGCGGGCCTGACCGTGACCGAGGAGCCGTTCTCCCCGGGCACCTCCCGCTTCGACCTGTTCATCAGCGTCACCGAACAGGACGAGGACGGCGCGCCGGCCCGCATCGAGGGCTTCGCGGAGTACGCCACCGAGCTGTTCGACGCCGGGACGGTCAGCACGCTGCTCGACCGCTGGCTGCACTTCCTGCGCCAGGTGATCGCCGCGCCGCAGACGCCCATCGGATCCGTCGGCGTCCTGGCCGAGCACGAGCGCGCGGCGATCGGCGGCTGGGGCGGCGGAGGCCGGGACGCCCGGTTCGAGGCCGGCACCCTTTCCGAGCGGTTCGCCGCCACGGCCGCGGCGACCCCGGACGCGACCGCGCTGGTCTCCGCGGACGGCACGCACGCCTGGACCTACGCCGAACTGGACCGCTGGGCCAACCGCATCGCCCACCACTTCCGGGCCCGCGGCGCCCGCCCGGACAGCCGCGTCGCGCTCGTGCTGGAACGCTCGCCGCTGCTGGTCGCCGCCGTCCTCGGCGTCCTCAAGACCGGCGCCGCCTACGTGCCGGTCGACCCCACCTACCCGCCCGAGCGCATCGACTTCCTGCTCGCGGATCTCGCCCCGGCCGTCACCGTGTACGAGGACCTCGCCGAGGAGGATCTCGACGGGCTGCCCGACTCGCCGCCCGGGACGGAGGGCGTCGGCGAGCACGCTGTCGCCTACGTGATGTACACCTCGGGTTCCACCGGCCGCCCCAAGGGCGTGGAGGTGACCCACCGTAACGTCGTCGACCTCGCGCTCGACGGCTGCTTCGGCACCGGCGCCCACCACCGCGTCCTCCTCCACTCGCCGCACACCTTCGACGCGTCGACGTACGAGATGTGGGTGCCGCTGCTCGGCGGCGGCACGGCCGTGGTGGCTCGCGCCGGCCGACCGGACACCGCGGAACTCGCCCGGGTGATCACCGAGCGGGAGGTGACGGGGCTGTGGCTGACCGCCGGACTGTTCGCCGTGATGGCCGAACAGCACGCCGAGTGCTTCGGCGCCGTCCAGGAGGTGTGGGCGGGCGGCGACGTCCTCTCGCCGACCGCCGTCCGCGCGGTGCTCGACGCCTGTCCCGGCGTCACCGTGGTCAACGGCTACGGCCCGACCGAGACCACCACGTTCGCCTCCCGGCACCGGGTGGCCTCCGCGGCCCAGTGCACCGACCCGCTGCCCATCGGCAGCCCGATGGACGGCAGCAGGCTCCTCGTCCTGGACGACCGGCTGCTGCCGGTGCCGCCCGGCGTGGTGGGCGAGCTGTACATCGGCGGCGACGGCGTGGCGCGCGGATACGCGGGCCGGCCGGGCCTGACCGCCACCCGGTTCGTGCCCGACCCGTCCGGACAGCCCGGGGCGCGGATGTACCGCACCGGCGACCTGGTGCGCTGGAACACCGCCGGCTGCCTTCAGTACATCAGCCGCAGCGACGAGCAGATCAAGCTGCGCGGCTTCCGCGTCGAGCCGGGCGAGCTGGAAACGGTCCTGCGCGAAGAGGACGGCGTGGCGAACGCGGTGGTCACCGTGCGCCAGGACCGGCTCGGTGAACGCCGCATGGTCGCCTACGTGGTGCCCGACGGTTCCGTGTCCACGGGCCGCGACGCCGCCGAACAGGTCGGCGAGTGGCGCGAGATCTACGACACCATGTACGGCGGGACGGAGGTCGACACCGACGAGTCCGAGGACTTCACCGGCTGGAACAGCTCCTACACGAGCCGCCCCATCCCGCTCCCGGAGATGCGGGCCTGGCGGGAGGCCGTGCTGCGACGGGTACGGTCCCTGCACCCGCGCCGGGTGCTGGAGATCGGTGTGGGCTCCGGCCTGCTGCTCGGCCCGCTCGCACCGGAGGCCGAGGAGTACTGGGGCACCGACTTCTCGGCGCCCGTCGTCGAACGGCTGCGCGCCCGGACCGGCGCCGACCCGGTGCTGTCGGACAAGGTGACCCTGCGCTGCCAGCCCGCCGACGACGCCGAGGGGCTGCCCACCGGGTACTTCGACACGGTGATCCTCAACTCGGTCGTGCAGTACTTTCCGGACGCCGACTACCTCACCCGGGTGCTCGACCTCGCGATGGACCGGCTCGCACCCGGCGGACGTGTCGTGATCGGTGACGTCCGCAATTACCGCACCCTGCGCACGTTCGCCGCCGCCGTCCACCGCTGCCGTCAACCCGACGACGGCCCGGCCGCCGTACAGGCCGCCGTCGAGCGCGCGGTGCTCGGCGAGAAGGAACTCGTCGTCGACCCGGGCTTCTTCAGCCGCTGGGCCGAGACCCGGCCGGACGCCGTCGCCGCCGACATCCGCCTCAAGCAGGGCACCCACCACAACGAGCTGACCCGCCACCGCTACGAGGTCGTACTGCACAAGGCGCCCGCGAGGCCACTGCACCTCGGCGACCTGCCTGAGGAGGTCTGGGGAGCGGAGGTCCGCGAACTGGCCGACCTGGAGAACGCGCTGGCCCGGCAGGGCGGCCGGCTGCGCCTGACCCGTATCCCCAACACCCGCCTGGCCGGCGAGGCCGCAGAGTGGGGCGCCCCCGCAGAAGTGGGCGGCACCCTCGACCCCGCCGACCTGGAGGCATGGGGCGCCCGGCGCGGGCTCGCGGTGTACTGCACCTGGTCGGCACAGGCGGGTGACTGCTTCGAAGCGATCGTCATGCCCGACGTCGACGCCGTCTGCTGCGACGGCGTCTACCGGCCCGCCGGCGTCAGCTCGGCCCGGCTGGCAAACGTGCCCGCGGTCTCCCGCCGCGTCTCCCGGCTGCCCTCCCTGCTGCGCGAGCGGCTCGCAGGCCGGCTCCCGGAGTTCATGATGCCCGCCGACATCGTCGTCCTCGACCGGCTGCCGCTCACCGAGAACGGCAAGGTGGACCGTGCCGCGCTCCCCGAGCCGGACCCGGTCGGCGGCGAACACCGGGCCCCGCGCACCCCGCGCGAGGAGGAACTCGCCGCGCTCTTCGCCGAGGTGCTGGGCATGGACCGGATCGGCATCGACGACGACTTCTTCGCCTGCGGCGGCCACTCCCTGCGGCTGACGCGCCTCGTCTGGCGGATCCACGAGAAGCTGGGCGTGGACGTCCCGATCCGCACGGTCTTCCAGTACCCGACCGTAGCCGCACTGGCGGCACAGCTGTCGGCCGACACCGAGGCCGACTTCGAGGACCCGTTCGCCGTCCTGCTGCCGATCCGCACCGAGGGGCACCGGCCCCCGCTGTGGTGGCTGCACCCGGGTGGCGGGCTGAGCTGGCCCTACCTGGGATTCGCCCGCCACGTCGAACCGTCCTGGCCGCTGTACGGCATCCAGGCACGCGGCTTCGACGGCACCACCCCGCCGGCCGGCTCCATCGAGGAGATGGTCGAGGACTATCTCGGGCAGGTGCTCCAGGTCCAGCCGAGCGGCCCCTACCACCTGTTGGGCTGGTCCTTCGGCGGCACCCTCGCGCACGCCATGGCGGCCGAACTCCAGCGCCGCGGACACGAGGTGGCACTCCTGGCGCTGCTGGACGCCGCGCCCTCCAGCCACTTCGCCGACCTGGAAGCGCTGGACGAGGCCATGGTCCGCCGCTACCTCGCCAACTACATGGGACACCTGGCGGGGATGGAGGAGTACCCGTCGCTGGTCACCACCGCCTCCTCGATCTTCATCGGACAGATGGAGCAGATGCGACGGTTCACCTCACCGCGGTACCGCGGTGACGTCGTCTTCTTCAACGCACTTCTCGACCCGGAGACCCACGACAAGCGGGAACTGGACGAGGAACTGGACGTGCTCTGGCAGGAGCACGTCGACGGTCGTGTGCAGCGCATCGACATCGCCTGCGCTCACAACGAGATGTACTGGCCGCGGAACGCGGCTGAGATCAGCCGCGCGATCAACCGGTATCTGCGGGCAGCGCAGTGACCCTGTTCGAAGCCCCAACTGGTGGAACGAGTTCTGGAGGACACAGGTGAGCACCAATCCGTTCGACGACGAGAACGGCCAGTTCCACGTGCTGGTCAACGACGAGGACCAGCACTCCCTCTGGCCGGCATTCGCCGAGGTGCCAGCCGGATGGCGCAGCGTCTCCGGCCCCGCCCCACGAGCGGAGAGCGTCGCCTACGTGGAGGAGCACTGGACCGACATGCGGCCGCGCAGTCTCCGGGAGGCGATGAACGGCTGAGGCCGTGCGGTGAGGCGCCGGCGACGAATGCAGACCTGAGTAAACGCGGCGCCTCTGCGGGTCGAGGCCGTGGAGACCGAACCAGACCACCACGGCCTCCGGCCCCTTACGCGTGGCCGGCCGACAGCAGAACGCCGTCGGCCGGCGATGACAGTGACCATCTCTTTGCGTCGACGGGGAGGCGCGTGCTGTGGGGTGCACAACCAGCGATGTCATGTTCGTCCGATGGCCGGCACAAATCGACCTTCGGAACCGATGTAAGAGGGACGGCGTACCCCGTCTCCTCGTCGTGGAGGCGGGTGCCCGTCCGCCAGTCTGCAACGATCCCTTCGAAGACTGGGTCCGAGCGCCCATCTCCCGGGAGGACCTCGACGCCCGGGTCAAAGCTCTCCAGAACCGGCTCGACGACCGGCAGATACCAACCCTCGACTCCGCCGGAACGCTCAGCTACGGACCGCACTCGATCACCATCTCGAATGTCCAGACCGAATTGATGGAACTGCTCATCGAGCACTTCGGGGAGGTGGTGTACCGGCATGAACTCACTCAACGGCTGGCGGAACGCGTACAGAGGCCGACGCGGAATTCGCTCGACCTTCACATCATGCGGCTCCGCCGCCGTCTCCTACCGACCGACCTCGTCATCCGCACGGCCTGGGGGCGCGGCTATGCCCTGGAGACCGAGGCCGGCTAGGCGGTGCGGCGAAAGCGGGTCTTGAGCCCACAACGATCACACTCATGACGCGGGGTGATCGCAGCCCGTTCCGCATCGTGTCACCCCAGCCGGTGCGGTGGGCGAAGGCAGAGATGTGATCACCGTCGGCGCGGGCGGCACCCGACTCCGCACCGAGGAGCCGGCCGCCGTCCACTCCGGCGCCCAGGACGACATGCCCCGCCCGCGAACCGCCCCCGGCACGATGCCGGGGGCGGTTCGGGACGAGGCGGAACCGACCGGGGGTGCGGCCCGTTCGGACATCGCTGACCGCGGCCGAAGGCTACGGGTGGTGCACCCTCCCGCGCAGGCGGCGAAGTTCGGGGAAGGGCCGGGTGACTCGGCGGGCGAGGAAGTCGACACCGCTCGACCCGCCGGTTCCGCCCTGCTCCCCGACCATCTTCGACACCAGCGCCAGGTGTGCCACTTTCCAGTGCCAGTACCCGTTCCCCAGGTCCACCAGCGCTTCCGCGAGGCGGTGCAGCACGCCGGACTCCACGCCACGTCGGCAGACGTCGTCCACGGTCTGCCCGTGGTACTCGACCGCCGCCGCGAACGCCTCGTAGAGACTGCCCTGGTGGTGGCTGTTGCCCAGGAGCGTGGTCAGCCGCCGGAACTGCGCGGACTGCGCGCCGCTCGCCGTGTCCAGATAGGACCGGAACTCGGCGAAGTAACGCAGCGGCAGTTTCTCCAGCACCAGAAGCTGCTGCTGGAGCACCCGTATCAACTCGCCGGACCGCAGCAGGAATTCGAGCGCGAGCTCCAGATCGTGCGGGTCACAGGGCGGTAGGAGCGCCTCGGCGACGGCGTCCAGATCAGCCCCGAGCTGCTTCAGCCACAGCTCGCAGGACTGGTGGGTGATGATGAAGAACTGCTCGGCCAGGACGACCGCACGGCCGGCCGTGTGTGGGGTCCGCGGCTCCTGGAGCGAAAGCAGACTCTCCATTCGGAGATAGTCCGCATACGTCAGACTGCTCAAGACGCCGCCTCCTCGTCAAAGGTGATCTGCCGGCCGCGCCGGACAGTCCGGCACGGCCAACGACCCATATGCCTGAGCGTGACACGGAAACGAACCAGCTGATCTGCAATCTTTCGTCTCTCATTCAAGGAGAAATACCTGAGCAAGAAATACCCGGCGTCGGCGCCGCCGTTGGCACGCTTCCGGCATGACCATCCCGACCGAGCTGGACCTGACCGACGCGACTGCCTTCGTACGGCACGACGCATACGAGTTCTGGCGCGACGTGCGGAAGTCCCGGCCCGTGTACTGGCACCAGGGGGACCCCGGCTTCTGGGTCGTCGCCCGCCACGCCGACGTGCTGTCCTGCTACGCCGACGTACGCTCCCTGAGTTCCGCTCGCGGGACCGTGCTGGACGTCCTGCTGAGCGGCGGTGACTCGGCAGGCGGCAAGATGCTCGCGGTCACCGACCGGCCCCGCCACCGCGAACTGCGCAACCTGATGCTGCGCGCCTTCTCCCCGCGCGTCCTCGGCGCGGTCGAACAGAAGATATGGGAACGGACGTCACGGCTCATCAAGACCGTAACCGGGCAGGGCGGGTTCGACTTTGCGGCGGAGGTCGCCGAGCACATTCCGATGAACACGATCTGCGACTTGCTCTCCATCCCGGAGGCGGACCGCGAGAAGCTGCTGCGCTGGAACAAGCTTGCCCTCTCCTCGCACGATGCCGAGTCCGACCGGTTGGACTCCCTGGAGGCCCGGAACGAGATCATCGGTTACTTCATGGACCTCGCCCGGCACCGCCGCGGCGACCCCGGCGACGACGTCATCAGCATGATCGCTACGGCGGAGGTGGGAGACCGCCCGCTGACGCTGGAGGAGGTCGCTCTCAACTGCTACAGCCTCGTGCTCGGCGGCGACGAGTCCTCCCGCGTGTCCGCGATCTGCGCGGTGAAGACGTTCGCCGAGCACCCCGCCCAGTGGCGGGCGCTACGCGAAGGGTCGGCCGCGATCGACACGGCGGTCGAGGAAGTACTGCGCTGGGCCACGCCGGCCATGCACTTCGCCCGCACCGCGACCCGGGACATGAAGATAGGCGGCCGGCGGGTGCGCGCGGGCGACATCGTGACGCTGTGGAACACCTCCGCCAACAACGACGAGGAGGTGTTCGACCAGCCGCGCCGGTTCGACCCGGCCCGCTCGCCCAACAAGCACCTCTCCTTCGGCCACGGCCCGCACTTCTGCGTCGGCGCGTTCCTCGGCCGGACGGAACTGCGCGCACTGCTGAGCGCGCTCACCGAGTCGGTCGACGAGATCGAGGTGTGCGGCAAGCCCACACCGATCTACTCCAACTTCCTGAACGGCTACGGCAGCCTGCCGGTCGCCTTCCGCTGACGGCCGTCAGCCGGACAGCCGGCTCTCGACGGCCGCGGCCAGCTCGCCGATCGTCGCCGCCTCCAGCACGGTCCGGATCGACAGCGCGACCTCGAACCGCTCCCGGATCCGGGCGGCCAGCCTGGTCGCCTGCACCGAGTGCCCGCCGAGCTGGAAGAAGTTGTCGGAGAGCCTCGCCTCCGGGACCCCGAGGATGTCCCGCACGATCGCGCAGACCACGGCCGCGCAGCCGTCCGCCTCGGCGGCGTCCGGCGCCCGCCCGCCGTCCGGGAACCCCTCTACCTCGGTGTCCGGCTGCGGCAGGGCTCCCCGGTCGATCTTGCCGTTGGCGAGCGTGGGGAACCGCTCCAGCACCGTGACCCGTGCGGGCACCATGTGCGCGGGCAGCGACTCGGCGACATGGGCGCGCAGGTCATCCGGCTCGACCGGCGCCGTGGTGGTGACGTAGCCGACGACATGCGCCTCGGCCAGCTCACCCCGCACCACGGCGACGGCGACGTCCACCGCCGGATGGGCGGCGAGCCGGGTTTCGATCTCACCGAGTTCGACGCGGAAACCGCGCAGCTTCACCTGGCCGTCCGCGCGGCCCGCGAAGAACAGCTCGCCGTCCGGCCCCCTGCGGCCCCGGTCGCCCGTGCGGTACATCCGGCCGCCGGGCGGCCCGAACGGGTCGGCCACGAACTTCGCCGCGGTCGCCCCGAACCGGTTGAGATAGCCGCGCGCCAGTCCGCTGCCCGCGATGTACAGCTCGCCCTCCGTGCCGGGCGGCACCGGGCGCAGGCGCTCGTCGAGCACATGCACCTCGTTGCCGATCCACGGCATGCCGATCCCGACGTCACCGGCGTCGCGCACCGGCCCGCCGATCGTCGCCCCGACGGTCACCTCGGTCGGGCCGTAACCGTTGAACATCCGCCGTGCCCGCGACCACTTGCGCACGAGGGTCGGCGTACAGCTGTCTCCCGTGGACATGACGGTCCCGCCGAGCAGGATGTCCTCGGCGTCGGTCTCGCTGAGCGCCACCGGGGGCAGTACCGCGTGCGTGATGCCGTACTTGAACAGGGTGTTCCACAGCGGATGGCCCGGCAGCAGGTCGTCGGCGGGCACCATCACGAGTGCCGCCCCGGACAGCAGCGCCAGGGACACGTCCCAGAAGGCCGCGTCGAAACTGATGGACGCCCACTGGAGCACGCGGTCGCCCGGGCCCGCCCGCAGGACGGCCGCCTGGGTGGCGGCCATGTCGCGCACACCGCTGTGCGGCACGGCGACGCCCTTGGGCGTTCCGGTCGACCCCGAGGTGTAGATGACGTACATCAGGTGCTCGGGGCGCAGTACGGCACGGCGCTCGTGCCGGGCGACGTCGTGCCCCGGCAGGGCCGCGCACGCGGCGCGGAACGCCGGCTCGTCCAGGACGAGTTCCTCCGGACCCGCGCCGAGGGGCGCCACCGAGGAGGACCGCAGCAGCAGCACCGGCCGCGCGTCGGCCAGCATGAACCGCAGGCGTTCCGCCGGATAGCCCGGATCGAGCGGGAGGTAGGCGCCGCCGGCCTTGAGCACCGCCATGATCGCCACGATCAGTTCGCTCGACTTCGGCATCGCGACCGCGACGAGCGAGTCGGGACCGACACCGTGCGCGATGAGCCTGCGGGCGAGCCGGTTGATCCGGGTGTTCAGCTCCGCGTAAGCGAGGGTGCTCTCCCCGTCGATGAGGGCGGGTTCTCCGCCCCGTCTGGCGACGGTTGACTCGAACAGTGCCGGAACCGTGTTCAAGCGCGGTCAGCTCCTTCGGGGGGCTCCCTGATCGACGGCGAATCTAATCTCCGGCGACCGGGGAGCCCGGCGAATCCTTCCCTTCTCTGTCAGTGCCCGCTCCCGGCACCGGCGGGTACGCGCAGGAGGTCCCGGCTGACGGCGGCGCCGTCGCTGACGTGCAGGACCGCGTCGGCGGTCTCCAGCGTGGCCCCGTCGAGCGGGAAGTAGCCCTGCTGCGGGGTGGTGTCCGTCCGGGTGCGGGCGGCGGCGACCTTGCCGGTGGGGGCCATGGCCCAATCGGTGACGCGGTCCTGCAGGCGGCTCTCGTAGGTGCCCGGTTCAGGGTCGCCCAGCCCGACGGCCTCGCTGCGCCCCAGGCTGCCGACGACGAAAACGTACTGCTCGCCCAGCAGCGGTGCCACGACGGTTCCGGCCCCCGGCCAGTTGACGGACAGGTCTCCCAGGCTCCAGGTGCTCGGGGTCCGCTGGAGGTGCACGTTGTGGGCGAAGACCAGCGTCGCGCCCCGGCGGCCCTCGATGCTGCGGATGTCGAGGAGGTTCTGTGCCATGAGCGCGTCCCGGGTGGCGAACAGCCGGGACAGCCGGTCGTTGTTCTCCAGGCGCTGGGCAGCCTGCCGGTGGTAGCGCAGCAGACCGAGGCCGGCGGTGAGGTGTGCCCGGGCCCGGAGCCACTCCGCGCGCGAGGTCTGCGCGATCCGTTCGGCGGCGTTGGAGTGGAGCAGGGTGAGCATGTCGTCGGCGAGGGACCGCAGCCGCTCGGCCTCGGGCGTGGCGCCGACCGACATGGCCGGGTCCATCACCGCCTCCGTACGGCTCCACTGCTCGTCCGCGCCCAGCAGCCCGGCGAGGTCGAGGTCGAGCCGCAGATAGTCCCGGGCGAATTCGAGACAGCGCCGCGGGCTGGGGGCACTGGTCGTCTCCGTAGGGACGTCGAAGCCGTGAAAGCTCAGCCGCTCCTCCGGCGGCCGGGTCGCGTTGTGGTCGCGCATCCAGGCGACGAGGCACCGGTTGGTCTCCAGGTTCCCGAAGTCGTGGGAGAAGCCCTCCAGCGCCACCTCGTCGAGATCCCCGTCGCCGCCCTTGACGAAGTCGTCGACGCGCAGCGCGGCCACGCGGTCGGTCTCCAGGGCGATCGAGCGGAAGCCGAGGCCGGCCAGCCGGGCGAACAGCTCGTTGCGCACCCACCCGAAGGCGGGCTCCCGGTGGGTGGGTTCGCCGAGCGCCAGCACAGCGCACGAGGCCACGGGAAGGTTGTGAAAGTCCTTGCTCATGTCTGTCAATCGAATCATTGAAAGACCCGTTGAGGCTTACGCGATGCCGCCGGTGCGGCAGAAGCCCCGCCGGCCGCGAGGTCTCAAACCGTCGGCGGGGACCCCGGCGCGGGAGCCGGTTCCGTGGTGGCCGGCGGTCCGGCTGGGACGCCCAGATGGGCCACGTACCCGCCGAGCTGGGCCGCCGCGCCGAGCATGGACACGCCGCGGGCTGTGAGCCGCCGCCGCCAGTCGTCGAGGGCGGCGGACAGCGCCTCGGTGCCGCCGGCCGTGCGGATCTGCCGGACCACCGTGCGGATGTGCTCCAGCGGGTAGCCCCCGCGCCGCAGGAGATGGGTCAGCTCGGCGTCGCGTACGTCCGTGGCGCCGAACGAGCGGTGGCCGGTGACCAGCTCGCGCGCCGGGGTGAGGATGCCCACCGCTTCCCAGTTCCGCAGGGTCGCCGCGGTCACCCCCAGACGGCGCGCGAGTTCGCCGATGCTGAGCGGCTCGCTGCCGGCGGACCTGTGCTCGGCGGGGCCGGGGGCGGAGGTGAGGTGCGCCACCGCCCGTCCCACCGCGTCCAGCGTGCTCCGGTCGCGCAGCAGTTGGGCGTGGCCGCGGTCGACGGCCGTCAGCGCGGCGTCGAGGTCGCCGGTGTTGAGCGACCGCATGATCTCTCCGCCCGTGGCGTACCCGTACGCCTGGACGAGCGCCAGATAGGCGCGCAGGGCCGCCGCGTGCGTCTCGGTGTAGGTGCGGTAGCCGGACGGGGTGCGCCGGGCGGGTGGGATGAACCCGTCCCGCTCGTAGTTGCGGACCGCCTGGGTGGAAATGCCGTGCTCACGGGCCAGGTCGAACGGACGCAGGTGCTTCACGGTTTGAGACTTTATCCCAAGGAATTCGCGTAGATTCCCGGAAGCCTCTCAAAAACCCTCAACCGAGTTTGCAGGTATACGCTTGAGTTCCATGAACCGGGACGTTCAGGAACTCGTCACCACGTCACCTGACGAAGGCATGCCGCGTCCGACAAACGGGAGGGACAACATGACCGCTGGCACGGAGACGGACACCCAGCCTCCTGGGCTGTGCGCCGCCGACAGCCACGATCTGATCCGTGTGCACGGGGCTCGTGAGAACAACCTCAAGAACGTGCATGTGGAGATCCCCAAACGGCGGCTGACCGTGTTCACCGGGGTCTCCGGCTCGGGCAAGAGCTCGTTGGTGTTCGACACGATCGCCGCGGAGTCGCAGCGGCTGATCAACGAGACGTACAGCGCCTTCATCCAGGGCTTCATGCCCACCCTGGCGCGGCCCGAGGTCGATGTGCTCGACGGGCTGACCACCGCGATCCTCGTCGACCAGCAGCCCATGGGCAGCAGCCTCCGCTCCACGGTCGGCACCGCCACCGACGCTGGCACACTGCTGCGCATCCTCTTCAGCCGCCTCGCCAAGCCGCACATCGGGTCGCAGAAGGCGTTCGCCTTCAACGTCGCCTCGGCCGACGCCTCGGGTGTCCTCGTGGTGAACGGCAAGAAGATCGAGAAGGGCTTCAGCGTCGTCGGCGGCATGTGCCTGCGCTGCGAGGGCATGGGCACCGTCTCGGACATCGATCCCGCCCAGCTCCTCGACGACTCCAAGTCGCTCGCGGACGGCGCGGTCACGGTCCCCGGCTGGAAGCCCGACGGCTGGGTGGTGCAGTCGTTCACCGAGTCGGGCTTCCTCGACCCGCACAAGGCGATCCGCGACTACACCGAGCAGGAGAGGTACGACTTCCTTCACCGGGACCCGGTCAAAGTCAAGGTGAAGGGCGTCAACACCACCTACGAGGGCCTCCTCGCGCGGGTGCGCAAGTCGTTCCTGTCCAAGGACAAGGAGACGCTCCAGCCGCACATCCGTGCCTTCGTGGAACGGGCGGTGGCGTTCTCCGTCTGCCCCGAGTGCCACGGTACCAGGCTCAGCGAGACCGCCCGGTCCGCGAAGATCGACGGCCTGAGCATCGCCGACGCCTGCGCCATGCAGATCAGCGACCTAGCGGCCTGGGCCCGCGGTCTCACCGACCCGTCGGTCACGACACTGCTCACCGTGCTCGGCCAGACCCTCGACTCGTTCGTCCAGATCGGCCTGGGCTACCTCTCGCTCGACCGGTCATCGAGCACGCTCTCGGGCGGTGAAGCCCAGCGCGTCAAGATGGTCCGCCACCTGGGCTCCGCGCTCACGGACGTCACCTACGTCTTCGACGAGCCCACCGTCGGCCTGCACCCGCACGACATCCAGCGGATGAACGACCTGCTGCTGCGACTGCGCGACAAGGGCAACACCGTGCTGGTCGTGGAGCACAAGCCGGAGACGATCGTGATCGCCGACCACGTCGTCGACCTGGGACCGCACGCCGGCACCAAGGGCGGCGAAGTCGTCTTCGAGGGCACCGTCGAGGGCCTGCGGGCCAGCGGCACCGTCACCGGACGGCACCTGGACGACCGGGCCTCACTGAAGCCGTCCGTACGCGAGCGGTCCGGTGTGCTAGAGGTGCGCGGCGCGAACGCCCACAACCTGCGCGACGTCGACGTGGACATCCCGCTCGGCGTACTCACCGTGCTCACCGGCGTCGCGGGCTCCGGCAAGAGCTCCCTGATCCACGGCTCGGTAGCGGGCCGCGACGGCGTCGTCACGGTGGACCAGTCGCCCATCAAGGGCTCCCGGCGCAGCAACCCGGCCACCTACACCGGCATGCTCGAACCGATCCGCAAGACGTTCGCCAAGGTCAACGGGGTCAAGCCGGCCCTGTTCAGCCCGAACTCCGAGGGTGCCTGCCCGACCTGCAAGGGCGCCGGTGTCATCTACACCGACCTGGCGATCATGGCCGGCGTCGCCACCACCTGCGAGGAGTGCGAGGGCAAGCGGTTCCAGGCCTCGGTGCTCCAGTACCGGCTCGGCGGCCGGGACGTTAGCGAGGTGTTCGCGATGCCGGTGGCCGAGGCCGCCGAGTTCTTCCGCAGCGGTGAGGCACGGACGCCGGCCGCGTATGCCGTCCTCGACCGGCTCGCCGAGGTCGGCCTGGGCTACCTCAGCCTCGGCCAGCCGCTCACCACCCTCTCCGGCGGAGAGCGGCAACGGCTCAAGCTCGCCGGTCACATGGCCGGAACGGGCAGCGTCTACATACTCGACGAGCCGACCAGCGGCCTGCACCTGGCCGACGTCGAGCAACTGCTCGCCCTGCTCGACCGGTTGGTGGACTCCGGCAAGACGGTCATCGTCGTGGAGCACCACCAGGCGGTTATGGCGCACGCAGACTGGATCATCGACCTCGGCCCCGGCGCCGGCCACGACGGCGGAAAGATCGTCTTCGAGGGCACGCCCGCCGAGCTCGTCGCCGACCGCCCCACCCTCACGGGCGAGCACCTCGCACAGTACGTCGGCGCCTGACACGACGCGGCCCCCGCCCGCCCCCCCGCCTGCTGACAGTGGGCGGGGCGGGGGCCGCTGACCGTGGCCGGCCCGCGCCGGGCCGAAAGCCGACGTCGCCCGTACCGCCGTACGCGCACGACTGTCTGGCTCACCTCTTTCGCCCGCACCTCTCCCGCACCGCGGCGGCGACCACAATGCGGGCCGACGGCCTCCGCCCGCCTACAGCCCGTTCCGGCGTTTCCCCACCGCGCACCCGCCGGACCGCACCCACGGCGGACGGACCCCGCTCACGCCGCCCGACGGAAGGGATCAGACCGATGTCCTCGCACGCCGACCACACCACCGTGATCGTGGGAGCCGGCCCCGCCGGGCTCACCGCGGCGCTCAGCCTGGCCAGATACCGGCACCCGGTGACCATCGTGGACAGCCCCCGGGCACCGCGCAACAGCGCGTCGGCGGGTGTTCACGGCCATGTCGGAATGGACGGCGTCACACCCGCCGAGTTCCGGGCGCGCGCCTGGAAGGAACTCTCCCGGTACGCGACCGTCGAGCGGCTGGAGGCCGACGCCGAGAGCGTGACCCCCGCTCCGGGCGGAGGCTTCCGGGTCGCCGTCGGCGGCGGGACCGTCGAGGCCCGAACCGTTCTGCTCGCCACCGGTGTCGTGGACGTCCTCCCGGCCGACGTGGACGGTTTCGCGGAGTGCTGGGGCCGCAGCGTGATCCACTGCCCGTTCTGCCTCGGCGAGGAGAACGCCGGCGGGCGCTGGGCGACCGTCGCGGACAACGCGGAACTCGCGGGACTGTCGGCCGTGGCCTTCCTCGCCTGGAGCGAGGACACCATCGCGATCTGCCAGGAGTCCATGCCCGGCCTGGAGACCGCTCGCGCGACGGCGCGGAGCAGCGGGGGCGAGGTCGTCACGGGAACGGTCCGCCGCCTGCACCACCACCAAGGGGCGCTGTACGCCGTCGAGTTGGACGACGGCCAGGTCCTGGAGCGGGAGACCCTGGTCTGGACGCCGCGACAGCGGCAGCAACCCGTGGTCAGGCAGGCGGCCGAAGAGCTGAAGCTGACGGTCGACGACGCCGGCTTCATCGGCGTCGACGCCTCCCAGTGCACCAGCGTGCCGGGCCTGTACGCGGCCGGGGACCTGACCAGCCGCTGGAAGCAGTCGGTCACCGTGTCGGCCGCGGCGGGCGCCGCGGCCGCCGACGCCATCCACATGTCGGCGTTGCTCGGCGCTGTGCGCCGCTGAACCGGTTGCCCCGCCACCACTCGATTCAGGGTCGCGTCGGATCCGGAAAGGAACCAAGGCAGATGCCAGCAGCGATCAGAACGGCCGGACTGCGCAAGCGTTTCGGCTCGCTCACCGCACTCGACCACCTCGACCTCACGGTGTCCGAGGGCACGGTGCACGGCCTGCTCGGCCCCAACGGCGCCGGCAAGACCACCACCGTCCGGGTCCTGGCCACCCTCATCAGGCCGGACGAGGGAGCGGCCGAGGTGTTCGGCGTGGACGTGCGTGACGACCCCGGCCGGATCCGGTCGGTCATCGGCCTCACCGGCCAGTACGCCGCCGTCGACGAACTCCTCACCGGGCGCGAGAACCTGCACATGATCGGCAGGCTGTTCCGGCTGTCGAAGTCCGACTGCCGGGCCCGCGCGAGCGAACTGCTGGAACGCTTCGGCCTGGACGACGCGGCTGACCGGCAGCCCAGGACCTACTCCGGCGGAATGCGGCGCCGGCTCGACGTCGCAGCCAGCCTCATGGCGCGGCCGAGGCTCATCTTCCTCGACGAGCCGACCACCGGCCTCGATCCGCGCAGCCGCATGGAGGTGTGGCGGCTCGTGCGCGAACTTGTAGCGGAGGGCACGACCGTACTGCTCACCACGCAGTACCTGGAGGAGGCGGACCAGCTCGCCGACTCCCTGTCGGTCATCGACCGGGGCAGGGTCATCGCCGGCGGCACCCCGGACGAGCTGAAGGCCCAGGTGGGTCAGGACCGGGTCGGCATCACGCTGTTGGACGGCGAAGGCATGGAACAGACGGTGCGGCTCCTGCGGGAGCGGCTGGGCGCCGACCCGGTCGCCGACCCGCAGAAGATGGTGGTCCACGCTCCGCTGCCCGACGGCGGCACCCTGCCCGACCTGCTCCATCTGCTCAGGGAGTCGGGGATCGCGATCGGTGACGTGGCGCTCCGCCGGCCCACTCTCGACGACGTTTTTCTCGCTGTGACCGGCCGCTCCGCCGATCACGGCGTCGACCAGCGCGACAGCGGGAAGGAAACCGGGCGCACATGACCTCCACCACCCTGACACGGGAGAGCGGCACGTCGTACACGCAGTCGCGGAACACCCTCGGGTGGTGGCTCTCCGACGTGTGGCAGATGACGCTGCGCAACGTACGGCACGTGCTGCGCAGCCCCGATCTGGTGATGTTCTCGCTGGTCCAGCCGGTGATGTTCATCCTGCTGTTCACGTACGTCTTCGGCGGCGCCATGGACGTCGGCGGCGAACGCTACGCCCAGTTCCTGCTGCCCGGCGTCCTCGTCCAGATGGCGCTCTACGGCTCCGCAGCCGGAACGACCATCGGGGTCGCCGCCGAGATGCGCGAGGGCCTCATGGACCGCTTCCGCTCGATGCCGATGAGCCGTACCGCCGTGCTCATCGGGCGCACGCTGTCGGAGATCTTCCGCAACGTCGGCGTGGCCTGTGTGACCGTGGGAGTCGGCGTGCTGGTCGGCTTCCGGTTCCACAACGGCCTCCTGCCCGCGCTGGCTGGCCTGCTGCTGTTGCTGCTGTTCGGCTACGCGGTGTCGTGGTTCGCCGCCTACCTCGGGCTGTCGGTGCGCAACGCGGAAGCCGCCCAGGCGGTCGGCGGCGTGTGGATCTTCCCGTTCACACTGATCTCCTCGGCGTTCGTACCGACCGACACGATGCCGGGCTGGCTCCAGGCGTACGCCGCCCACAGCCCCATGACGGCGGCCGTGAACGCCCTGCGCGCACTGTTCACCGGGGGCCCGGCGACGAGCTACGTCCTCCAGACCGTGGCCTGGTCGGTCGGCCTGATCGCGGTGTTCGCCCCGCTCGCGGTCCGCAAGTACGGCTCGCGCTGACCGGCAGGGGTGCTCCCTGACAGAAGTCCGCAAGAGACCGAGGACGCTCCGGGGGGCGACGCAATCATGGCAGCCATGACTGAACCTGTCGCCGCACCCGACGGACCCGCCCCGATGACCGAGGTGTTCGACGCCGTCTACCGCGGGGAGAGCCCTTTCGGTAAACGCCCGCCGTGGGACATCGGGGCGCCCCAGCCCGCCTACGTCGCCCTGGAGGAAGCGGGACTCATCGGCGGCGCGGTCCTCGACGCGGGCTGCGGCACCGGTGAGGACGCCCTCCACCTGGCGGGCAAGGGGTACGCGGTGACAGGGCTGGACCTGTCCCCGACGGCGATCTCCCTCGCCCGCGACAAGGCCGGGGCACGCGGACTCGACGCCGTCTTCGAAGTCGCCGACGCCCTCGACCTCAAGGGCTGGGAAGGGTGCTTCGACACCGTGATCGACTCCGGCCTCGCCCACACCTTCGAGGGCGACACGCTGCGTTCCTACGCGGCGGCCCTGCACCGGGCCTGCCGCCCGGGGGCGGTGGCGCACATCCTCTCGATCAGCGACCGGGGGTCCGCGGAGATGCAGGCGCGGCTCGCCGAGGCCATCGAGGAGATACCGGCGCCGCTTCCGGACAACGACGAGCCGCCCGTCCTCAAGCGCTCCGCCGACCACTTGCGCCACGGCTTCGCCGACGGCTGGACGGCGGAGTCGATCGACGAGACCCACATACGCGGCATCATCCCGACCACGTCCGAACTCCTCGACGTGCACGCCTGGCTCGGACGTTTCCGCCGTAGCTGACGCGACCACCGAAGACGGCCCTTGCGAAGGTGATGAACGATGAAGGTGCGAGTAGGCAAGTGGCTGCGGACCGTCGCGTCCTCACCGGCCGGCCGGGCGGCCCGACGGGTGGTCCCGTCGGCCGGCGCCTCCCCGGCCCCGCCTCCCTGGACCGGGGCCGCCCGCGCCGCCTACCGGTTCGGTTTCGCCTACGCCGGCCTGTACTGCCTGACCTCCCCTCAGGTCTATCTGGCCCTGCGCGGGGGCGGCCTGGGGCGTCTCCAGGAAGCGGCCGACTCCTGGGCGAAGCTCTGGGAGGTACGCCCGGTGCGGAACTGGATGTCCGTCCGGGTCCTCGGCAGGGAGCTGGGTGACCGCTTCGACGGCGGCGACGACCCGCACACCTGGGCGGGGCAGCTCTGCTGGCTCGCGGGCGCCGCCGCGGCCACCCCGGTCTGGTCCGTGCTGGACCGGAACCGGACGGACTGCGCGGCGCTGGACAAGTGGGTCCGCCTGGCCGCCCGTTTCTGCCTCGCGGGGCAGATGTTCTCCTACGGCGCGGCCAAGGCCGTCCCGCTCCAGTTCCAGCTGCCGCCGTCCAAGCTCGTCGAGCCTCTCGGCGACCTCAGCCCGATGGGCCTGCTGTGGGCGCAGACGGGGTCCTCCAAGCCGTACCAGATGCTGCTCGGCTGTGCGGAGATCGCGGGCGGGCTGCTGCTCATCGTTCCGCGCACGGCGTCGCTGGGCGCGCTGGTGTCGGCCGCGGAGATGGCCCAGGTGCTCCTCCTCAACATGACCTTCGACGTCCCCGTCAAGGTCCACTCCTTCCACCTCCTCCTGCTCAGCCTCCTTCTGCTGGCCCCGCACACGCCTCGCCTGGCCGGAGCCCTGCTCACGGACCGCCCGGTCCCCGCGGCCGTCCCCTCTGAGCTCTTCCGCTCCCGCCGGGCGAACCGGATCGCCACCGCACTGCAGGCCGGGGCGGGGCTCTGGCTGCTCGGCGCACAGCTGCGCAACGACTGGTCGTTCTGGAAGAACCACGGGGGCGGACGGGAAAAGCCCGAGTTGTACGGCGTCTGGGACGTCACCGACTTCTCCATCGACGGCGAACGGCACCCGCCCATGACGACCGACAGCCGGCGCTGGCGCCGAGTCGTCGTGGACTCCGCCGACGCCGTGGCCATCCAGCACATGGACGACTCGCTCGACCCCTGCATGGCGGCGATCGACATGAACGCCCGTTCGGTCGCGCTGACCAAGGTGGCCGACCCCAAGTGGCAGGTGACGTTCACCTTCGAGCGCCCCACCGACGATCGCCTGATCCTGGAGGGCGACGCCGACGGCTACCACCACCGCCTGCATCTGCGCCGCCGCGACCTCGGCACCTTCCCGCTGGTCGGCCGTGGCTTCCACTGGGTGCAGGACAACTCGTACCTGCGGTAGCGGACCAGTCGACCGAGCGGCACACACGGGACGGCGGCCCGCCGTCCACGGGAGGAGAACAACGGATGAGCGCGGACGTGGAGACGCTGGCCGCGGAGGTACGAGGACCCGTCCTGCTGCCCGGCAGCCGAGGGTACGACGAGGAACGGACCGGATTCCAGACCGGCTTCCGGCACCGGCCCGCCGTCGTCGTCGGCGCCACCCGCCCCGAGGACGTGCGCGCCGCCGTCCGCTTCGCCGCCGAGCGGAGGCTGCCCGTCGCCGTGCAGTCCACCGGACACGGCATCGTCACGGCCCTGGACGGTGAGGGCGTACTCATCACCACCCGCCGGATGAAGGCCGTCGTGGTGGACGCGGAGGGCGGAACCGTCAGCGCCCAGGCTGGCGTGCTGTGGGGAGAGGTCATCGAGCGGGCCGCCCCGCACGGTCTGGCCCCTGTCAACGGCTCAGCTCCGCACATCGGCGTCGTCGGCTACCTCCTCGGCGGCGGTGTCGGCCTGCTCGGCCGCCGGACCGGCTACGCCAGCGACTACGTCCGCGCCATCGACATCGTCACCGCCGACGGCGCGCTGCGCCACGTCACGGCCGGCTCCGACCCCGACCTGTTCTGGGCGCTGCGCGGTGGCGGCGGCAACTTCGGCGCCGTCACCGCCATTGAAACCTCCCTCGTGCCGGTGACCGGGCTCTACGGCGGCGGCCTCCACTTCGCCGCGGACCACCCCGTCGACCTGCTGCACGCCTACCACGCGTGGACCCTCACACTGCCCGAGGAACTCACCTCCTCGATCGGCCTCATGACCTTCCCATCGATGCCGTCCGTCCCCGAGCCGCTGCGCGGACGCTACGTCGCACACGTCCGGATCGCCTTCACGGGCTCCGCCGAAGAGGGCGAACGGCTCGTGGCGCCCCTGCGCGCGCTCGGCCAGCGTCTGATCGACACCATCCGGGAAATGCCGTACACGGAGGTCGGCACCATCTACCAGGACCCGCACGTCCCGCACGCCTACTTCGGCGGGAACGTCCTGCTGAGCGAACTCGATCCCACGGCCCTGCGGACCGTCGTGGACGTGGCCGGACCCGATGCGGCCGTCCCCTGCATCGTCGACATCCGTCACCTCGGCGGGGCCTTCGCCCGTCGGCCCACCGACCCGGGCGCGGTCGGGGGCCGTGACGCCGCGTACATGCTGCGAGTGATGACCGGCGGCACGGCCGCGCCGTCCACCGCAGCCCGGCCGGTCCACCAGCGCGTCTACGAGGCCCTGAAGCAGTGGACCGTCGGCCGCAGCCTCAACTCCGTCTACAACGACGGCGCCCCGGTGCGCCAGGAGCAGGTGCGGGAACTCTTCGCGGCCGAGGACTTCGAGCGGCTGCGACGCGTAAAGACGCTGCACGATCCGCACAACCTTTTCCGGTTCAACCACAACATCCGACCGAAAGACAGCGATTGACTGAGCTTCGTCGCTTGCATGCGGGCACCATGCCGCTCGTCGTGCCCGTGGTCCCGCTGAACAATTTCGTCGTGGTGATCGTCGTCGGCTTGGTCATCGGTTCAGGTTCGTCGCCGGGCTGCTGTCGGCGCTGGGCGGCCTGGCGCTGCTGTTCTCCGCACCTCCTCGCGGGACTCTCGTCTTTGACGCTCGTTCGACGCTCTGGCCGTTCACACGAAGGACGATGGGCCGAGAAAACGGCTCTGACCAGGGCCTTTCTGGGACCCGTTCAGGCCGACATCTTTCCGATGACGTCGCACGTGGAATGCGTGGCGATTCTTGAGCCCGCAGCAAAGGGTGTCTGACCTGCTGCTTCGCTGATGTCGCAAGTCGCGAACGGATCGTGACGACATGTTTCTGCAGGTGCATGACGTAAAGGGCTCGCCAGGTGGGTAACGCCCGCCTGACCTGCGAGTTCGTGGGGCGGTGCGGGGGAGCGGCGAGCGAGAAGTGCTGGTTCACCGGGACTGAGGGGCGCTGTCTTCGACGCTCGGTTGACGCTTTTTCCGACGGTGTGTCAGACGGCGTCTGACAGATGACGGTCAGGGCGCGTCGACCGGGTACGTGGGACGATCAGCCCGGTGGATGGTGGCTTCGGCACGGGCGGAGACCCCGGTGTGCGTTCCGGTCATCGGTGATCGATGGTCCCCGCCGGGTACGTCGAGGCCCTGGCAGAGGTGTGCGGCCCGTTTCGGACCGGGGCGCTGCGTTGACTGAGCGGCGACCAAAGGGCTCCGGCGCCACCACTACGCTGCGTCCGGCGAGGCTCGTCGCCGGACTCCCGGCGACCGGCCGGTGCGCCGCGACGGACACTGCCCGCGCACTGGGGCGGGTGTGAGCTGTGGCGCGTGAACTGGTGCTCGGTGTCGACGCGGGCCATGCCGTGACCAAGGCCGTGTTGTTCGACGCCACCGGCCGAGCGGTGGCTCGGGGCACCGGCACAGTGCTCCTGAAGACCTCTCGACCCCATTGGGTGGAGAGGGAACCTGCCTGTCGCGCGGGGCCGGGCTTCGGGTAGCCGCGTGGTCGCGGGATGCCAGCGCTCGCACCCGCCTGACAGCCCCTTCCAGCCGCCTTCATGGCGGCGGCCCGTCGCGGTCAGCTGTGGGGGGAGGAGGCCGGCAGGTCCTGGTCGGCGGCCCAGGAGGCCAGGATGCGCAGCCGTTCGTGGGTGGGGGAGCCGGGCTCGGCGGTCCAGACGGTGAGGTGCTGGTCGGGGTCGGTGTTGGCGGTGAGGGTGTCCCAGTCCAGGACGAGCTCGCCGACCACCGGATGGTTGAGAGTCTTCGTGCCCACGGTGCGGGCGGCGACATGGTGATCGCCCCACCAGCGGGCGAACTGTTTGTCACGCAGGGACAGTTCACCGACCAGCTCGATCAGGCGCGGGTCCTCCGGATACTTCGCGGCCTCCATGCGCAGCTGGGCCACGGAGATCTGCGCGGAAGTCTCCCAGTCTGCGTACAGGGTGTGCATCGCCGGGTCGGTGAACTGGATCCGTGGGTAGTTGCGGTGCTTTTCCGGGATGCGGGAGAAGTCGGTGACCAGGGCGGCGGCCAGTGCGTTCCAGGCGAGGATGTCGCCGCGTCGGCCCTGCACGATGGCGGGGGTGGCGGTGAGGTCGTCCAGGACCCGTTGCAGCTGTGGCTGGACCTTCTGCCGGCTGCGGCGCCGGGTGCGGGTGGTGGTCTTTCCGGCGAGCTGGAAGAGGTAGCCCCGCTCGTCGTCGTCCAGATGGAGCACCCGGGCGAGGACGTCCAGCACGGGCGCCGACGCCTGCATACGGCCCTGTTCCAGGCGGGTGTAGTAGTCGGTGCTGATATTGGCCAGCTGCGCGACCTCCTCGCGGCGCAGTCCCTCCACCCGGCGGGGCCTGTCGGTCTTGGGTAGACCGACCGCGCGCGGGCTCAGCTTCGAGCGACGCTTCTTGAGGAATTCTCCCAGCTCATTGAGGGGAACGTTGGCGGTCATGCTTCCCAGGATGACATCGATCCCACCTGCGTAAGGGGGGAGAACTTCCTCCCTGGATGTTTCCTTCCCGGGATGATTTTCTCCGCTTTTCGCGCCTGCCCTCGCGTGTGAGGCTCGACCGTGAGCAGTCGTATTCCTCACCACGGCTGCGGTCCACCGATCCCCGCACCGAAGGAAGCACCCCATGCGCGGAGCAGTCATCCACGCCCCCGGCGACGTGCGCTTCGAGAACCTCGACGACCCGAAGATCATCGAGCCGACCGACGCGGTGATCCGCACGGTCGCCACCTGCGTGTGCGGCTCGGACCTGTGGCCCTACCGCGGCGCGGAACCCATCGGCGACCCGCACCCGATGGGGCACGAGTACGTAGGCGTCGTCGAGGAGATCGGCAGCGAGGTGACCAACGTCAGGCCGGGCCAGTTCGTCGTCGGTTCCTTCGCCACCTCGGACAACACCTGCGCCAACTGCCGTAACGGCTGGCAGTCCTCCTGTCTGAACCGCGAGTTCATGAGCACCTGCCAGGCCGAGTACGTGCGCATACCCAACGCCCACGGCACCCTGGTCGCCACGGACGAGCACCCGGACGCCGAGATGGTGCCGAGCCTGCTCGCCGTCTCGGACGTGATGGGCACCGGCTGGTACGCCGCCCTCGCCGCCGAGGTGAAGCCCGGCTCGACAGCCGTAGTGGTCGGTGACGGAGCGGTCGGACTGTGCGGTGTCGTCGCCGCGAAGGAACTGGGTGCGGAGCGGATCATCGCCATGTCCCGGCACGGCTCCCGGCAGAAGCTCGCCCTGGAGTTCGGCGCCACCGACATCGTGGCCGAGCGCGGCGACGAAGGCATCGCCCGCGTCAAGGACCTCACCGGCGGCATCGGCGCCGACAGTGTGCTGGAGTGCGTCGGCACCGCGGATGCGGTGCGACAGGCCCTGCATTCCACCCGCCCTGGCGGCAACGTCGGCTTCGTCGGCGTCCCGCACGAGGTGGCCGTCGACGGCCAGGAACTCTTCTTCTCCCACGTCGGCCTGCGCGGCGGCCCCGCTCCCGTGCGCCGCTTCCTGCCCGACCTGATCGACCGCGTGCTGACCGGCCGCATCGACCCGGGCAAGGTCTTCGACCTCACCCTGCCCCTGGACCAGGTCGCCGGAGGTTACCAGGCGATGGACGAACGCCGCGCCATCAAGGTCCTCCTCAAGCCCTGATCCCCAGCCCGGTGACCGGATGCCCGTGCCGAGCACCACAGAAATGAGACACGAAATGCCTGCAGCAGACAACTACATCTTCGACCTGGACGAGAACGTCACCCGGCACCCGGTGTCGTACGAGAACAGGTACGGAATCACCATCTCCGCAGACCTCTACCAGCCGAAGGACCTCGACGTCTCCCAGGAACACCCCGCGATCGTCGTCGGCCCACCCTACGGCGGCGTGAAGGAGCAGGGGCCGGGCATCTACGCCCAGAACCTGGCCCGGCGCGGTTACGTGGCGCTCGCCTTCGACCCCTCCTACAACGGCTACAGCGGCGGCGATCCGCGACACGTCTCCTCCGCCGACGTCTTCACCGAGGACTTCAGCGCGGCCGTCGACTACCTGGGCACACGTGACTTCGTGAACCGGGACCGCATCGGCGTCGTCGGTATGTGCGGCAGCGGCGGCTTCGCGCTGAGCGCGGCCCAGGTCGACCGGCGCATCAGGGCGGTTGCCACGGTCGTCATGTACGACATCGCCCGCATCGCCTCGGAGGGCTGGCAGGGCTCTCTCACCTCGGAGGAGCGAGGTGCCGTGCTCGACGCGATTGCCGAGCAGCGGTACGCGGACTTCGAGGCCCACGCCCCCGCCCTGACCCCGCGCGGCGCGCCCATCGGGTTCGACGAGAACACCAACCCGGTCGGCCGGGAGTTCGGTGAGTTCTACTCCACTCCTCGGGGCTACCACCCAAACTCCACCACCCAGTTCACGCTGACGAGCGGCATGTCGTTGATGAACTTTCCGCTGCTGTCGAAGATCGAGTGGGTCTCGCCGCGGCCCATCCTGTTCGTCGTCGGCGAGAACGCCCACTCGCGGTACTTCAGCGAGGACGCCTACGAACTTGCGGCCGAGCCCAAGGAGTTCCACGTCGTCCCGACCGCCGGCCATGTCGATCTTTACGACAGGACGGACCTGATCCCGTTCGACAAGCTGGAGGAGTTCTTCAGCAAGAACCTGGTCTGATCGCACGCCGCCGCGCATCGCGTACGGCCGGGCCGGACGGCGCCGGGCGCACATTGTCAACGCCCCTCGGCGCCCTCTCGTCCCGCACCCACACCGTCGGGCCGCATCACCGGCAGCGCGGATGTGGGTGGGAGCCACCGCCTCACACCAGGAACGAGAAATCCCATGACGACCTTCGGGCTCATCGGCGCCGGCCCCGGTCTCGGGCCGGCCGCCGCCCGTCGCTTCGGCGTCGCCGGCCACGCCGTCGCCCTCATCGCACGCAACGCCGAGCGCCTGGAGGAGATGACCGCCGAGCTGGCCCACGACGACATCCGGGCCCGCGGCTTCACCGCCGACGTGCTCGACATCGAGTCCCTAACCACGGCCCTGCACGCCGCGGGGACCACCCTGGGGCCCATCGAGATCCTCCAGTACAGCCCCGTGCCCCAGGCCCACTTCATGAAGCCGGTCCTCGACACCAGCGCCGACGACCTGGACGCCCCGCTCACCTTCTCCGTCAAGGGCCCCGTCACCGCGGTGAACGCCGTCCTGCCCGGCATGCGCGAACTCGGCCGCGGCACCCTGCTGTTCGTCAACGGCTCCAGCGCCGTACGTCCCAACCCGAAGGTCGCCGGCACCTCCATCGCCTTCGCACCGCCGAGAGCGCCTACGCCCGCATGCTCCACGACGCCCTCGCTCCGGAGAACATCCACGCCGCCCAGCTGATCATCCCCGGAGCCATCCGGCCCGACGCCGAGCACAGCAGCCCCGACGCCCTGGCCCAGCGCCTGTACGACATCCACACCAAGCGGGACGGCTTCCGCCACTACTCCGAACCTCTGCCCGACTAGCTACAGGACGACCCCGTGAATCCCGCCCCCTTTCGCGCTCTCACCCGCGTGTTCCCGGCCGCCGCCCTGCTCCTGGTCATGACTGCCTGCACCGACGATTCCCCGCCCTCCTCCTCCGAGTCCGCGTCGCCGCAGGCTTCGACGGCCCCGGCAGCCACCACCCCGACCGGCAGGACGACCGCGATGAACATCCGGCTCACCCTCGACGGCCACCCCGTCGCCGCCACCCTGAACGACAACCCCACCGCCCGCGACTTCGCCGCGCAGCTCCCCCTGACCCTCTCCCTGCGCGACTTCAACCAGGCTGAGAAGATCGCCGATCTGCCCCGGAAGCTGTCCACCTCCGGCGCCCCGGAAGGCGCCGAACCCGAGGTCGGCGACCTGGCGTACTACGCCCCCTGGAACCAGCTCGCCACCTACTACCGCGACGCCCCCTACGCGAGTGGCCTGGTCATCCTCGGACACATGGCCGACGGCGGCGCCGAGCAGCTCGCCACCGCCGATGAGATCACCATCGAAGCCGCGCCCTGACCCGCCCCCGCCGCTCGCCCGTGCACGAAGGGGAGAGGAGATCCTCCCCTTTTCATCCGGTTCGCTGCATGGAACCGTCGAAGATGTGGCCGCGCCGTCCACTGTCCGCCGCTACGGCTCCAGCCGCCACCATGATCCCGTTTCCACGCAAGGAGAGACCACACGTATGCCTTCCGCGTCCGGGACGACCCCCGGCAAGCTTCCCTTCGTCGTCTGGGTGCTCGCCGCCGGCACGTTCCTGATGGGGACCACCGAGTTCGTCGTCGCCGGCCTGCTGCCGGAGCTGGCCGGTGACCTCGGCGTCAGCGTTTCCCACGCCGGCCTGCTGATCACCGCATTCGCTGTCGGCATGATCGTCGGCGCGCCGACCATGGCCATGGCGACCCTACGGCTTCCGCAGCGCCTGACGCTGGTCCTGGCCCTGTCCGTGTTCTGCCTCGGACATCTCGTCGCCGCCCTCAGCACGTCCTTCACGATCGTCCTCGCCGCCCGCGTCGTCACGGCCCTGGCCACCGGAGCGTTCTGGTCCGTCGGCTTCGTCGTCGCCACCACCGCCGCGGGCCCGCACCACGCCACCCGCGCCACGGGCGTCATGATCGGCGGCCTGACCCTGGCCAACGTCGTCGGCGTGCCGATCGGCTCGTTCGTCGGCCAGTTCACCGGCTGGCGCGGCCCCTTCTGGGCCCTGGCCGTCCTCGCCGGGCTCGCCGCCGTGTTCATCGGCCGCTTCATACCGGCCCGGGAACAGCACGTCGAGGTGTCCGTCCGGGCCGAGGTCCGGGCTCTGCGTCAGGGCCGGCTGTGGCTGGCGCTCGGCGCCGCGATGCTGATCATGGGTGGTGTCCTGGCGACGTACACCTATGTCACGCCGCTGCTGACCGACCGCGCGGGCGTCCCCGCAGGCGCTGTACCGCTCGTCCTCATCGCGTTCGGCGTCGGCGCCCTGGGCGGCACCACCACGGGCGGCCGCCTGGGCGACCGACGTCCGATGGCCACCACCGTCACGGCCGCCGCGGCTACGGCTCTGGTCCTGTTCCTGATGATCCCGCTGTCCGGCAATCCGGTGACAGCGGCCCTCCTGGTCTTCCTCATGGGCCTGACCGGCTTCACGGTCAACCCGGTCGTCACCGCCCTCGCCATGCGCTTCGCGGGCGATGCCCCCACCCTCACCTCGGCGCTGACCACCTCCGCCTTCAACACCGGTATCGCCGCCGGATCGGCGCTCGCGGGTACGGCCCTGGACTCCACCCTCGGCCTGGCAGGCCCGCCCCTGGTCGGCACCGTCATCGCCGCCCTCACGCTGCTGCCCCTGATCGCCCTCGCCGTCCACGGTTCATCCGGCAAGGGCCGGATCGTGGCCCGGAGCAGCGCTCCCGGGCAGCGGCGACGCGACGAGGCCGCGCAGGCGTCGTCGCAGCACTGACTCAAGCCGGGATCCGCGTACTGCCGAATGCGAACCCGCCGACGTACCAGCAAGCGAGAGGACTCCGCACATGACTGTGAGCAGCACGGGCTTCACCGGGAAGGTGGCCTTCGTGACCGGAGCCGGCTCCGGCATCGGCCGCACCACCGCCGTCGCCTTCGCCCGCATGGGTGCCCGCGTCGCCCTGGCCGACCTGTCCGCGGACGGACTGCGGGAGACCGCACGGCTCGTCGAGGAAGCGGGCGGACAGGCTCTGGCCCTCGCCTGTGACGTCACCAGTGAGGACGACGTGAAAACCGCGCTGGACGACACCGTCCAGGCGTTCGGACGACTGGACGTCGCCTTCAACAACGCCGGTGTCGAGCAGCCGGTCAAATCGGCCGCGGACATCGCGAAGGACGAGTGGGACCGGGTCATCGGTGTCAGCCTGACCGGCATGTTCCTGTGCATGAAGCACCAGATCCCCCTGATGCTTCAGAACGGAGGCGGCGCGATCGTGAACGCCTCCTCCGGCGCCGGTGTCAAGGGCTTCAAGGGACAGGCAGCGTACGCCGCCGCCAAGCACGGCGTCATCGGCCTGACCCGCTCCACCGCCCTCGACTACGCGGCGTCCGACGTCCGCGTCAACGCCGTCTGCCCCGGCATCATCGACACCGAGATGATCCAGCGCTTCGCCGAAAGCACACCCGGAGGACGGGACGCCCTGGTCGCGGACGAGCCGATCGGACGCCTGGGCACACCGGACGAGATCGCAGCCGCCGTGCTCTGGCTCTGCTCGGACGCCGCCTCCTTCGCCACCGGCCACGCCCTGGTCGTCGACGGCGGTCAGACCGTCTGACGGCGTCTCGGCAAGGACTCGTGCCTCCGCAGTTCATTCAGGCATCCCGGACATCAGTCGTGCCGCCACATCTCCTTGGTGGCCGACGTCGGTGAGTTCCTTCGCGGCAGCATTCAGGGCCGCTTCGTCGATGTCGGTGAGGGCGACGGCGGCTCCGGACCGGGCGAACGCGCGGGCGGTCGCCAGACCCATGCCGGCGCCGGCTCCAGTGACCAGGGCGACCTGGCCGTTGAAGTCGTACGTGGGATTCATGGTGGGGGTGTCCCTTCAGGTGACATGGAGCGTCGGCCTGACGAGCAGCGCGGCACTCGAATACGCCCCCCGAGGCATCCGCATCAACGCCATCTGCCCCGGCACCATCGACACCCCCATGGTCAGCGACATGATCGCCAAGGGAGAACTCGACCGCGCCGAGGCCGAGGCCAATCAGCCCATCAACCGGCTCGGCACCGCCGAGGAGATCGCCCAGGCGGTCCTGTGGCTGTGCAGCCCCGGAGCCGGCTTCGTCGTCGGCGTCGCCCTCCCCGTCGACGGCGGCTACGTTGTCCGCTGAAGACAGCCCACCCAGAGGAAAGAGAGCTGAGAGAGATCATGGAATTCATCAAGCAGCAGCCCAGCAGCAAGGCCCCGGCCGACTGGTTCACCGGCGACGTGTGGTGGGACGTCATCGTGGCCGGCCAGGAGCCGTCGCGGATGCGCGCCAACCTGGTCCGCTTCTCGCCGGGCGCCCGCACCAACTGGCACTCTCACGCTCTGGGCCAGACCCTGCACATCGTTTCCGGGATCGCCCGGATCGGCACCCGGGACGGCACCGTCTTCGAGGCCCGCCCCGGCGAGACCGTCGCCTGCCCGCCGAACGAGGAACACTGGCACGGCGCCGCCCACGACCGGTTCATGGAGCACATCGCCCTGTGGGAGGGCACGGGCGACGGCACTCCCGAGACCGCTTGGGCCGAGCCGGTCACCGACCAGCAGTACAACGGCCCCCGCACCCGCGACCAGTAGCCCCGGCCCATCCCACGCGCATCCGGGGCTCGCTCAGGCCGTCACGGCGTCCCGGGGACTGCCGCCTGTCTCGCAGCGCGCGCAAGTGCCCCCGATGACGTCGGTCAGTCACTTCTGACGGAGCTTCAAGGGGGGAGGAAAGTCTCCCTGTCACGAGCGTTGCCGGTGGTGCGAGACTCCCCAGGTGACCGGTAGCCGCCTCCAGAGCGCGCGGTTGCCGGCTTTCCTGCTGTGACGACGATCCATTCTCGCGTCCCGCTGATGTGTACGGCCGATCCGTCAGAGATACGAAGGCGTACCTATGTCAACTGAACTCCCCGAACCTGCCGCTCAACCCCCCACCGGAGCCGGCGAGTCCTCCCCGGCGCCCACTCGGCGCACCTTCATCGCCACGAGTACCGTGGTCGGCGGCGCGGTCGTCGCGGGGAGCGTCGTTGGAGGGACTTCTCTCATCGGCGCGGAAGAGGCCACGGCCGCCGAGCGGCCGCCGTCCAGCCGTGTCTCTTTGACGGTCAACGGCACCCGCCGGACGGTGACGGTCGACAACCGGACGTCGCTGCTGGACCTGCTGCGCGAGCATCTCGGTCTGACGGGCTCGAAGAAGGGCTGCAACGCCGGGGCCTGCGGGGCGTGCACGGTGCTGGTCGACGGCCACCGGGTCAACGCCTGTCTGACGCTCGCGGTGCGTCTGGAGGGGGCCGAGGTCACCACGATCGAGGGCCTGGCCGAGGGCGATCAACTCCACCCACTGCAGGAGGCGTTCATCGACGAGGACGCCTTCCAGTGCGGTTACTGCACCCCGGGTCAGATCGTCTCCAGGGTGGGTTGCATCAAGGAGGGTCACACCGGTTCGCCGGAGGAGATCCGGGAGTGGATGAGCGGCAACATCTGCCGCTGCGGGTGTTACGTGAAGATCGTGCGGGCGGTCGAGCAGACCGCCGGCCGGAAGTGAGGGCCTGATGTATCCCTTTGCCTTCACCAAGGCGTCCGACACCCGTGAGGCCCTCAATGCGGGCCGCCACGGCGGCCGTTACATCGCCGGCGGCACCACCCTCGTCGACCTGATGCGCGAGACCGTCGAGCGTCCCGACAGCCTGGTCGACATCAGCGGCCTGCCCTTGCGCGAGGTCACGGTGACCGAGCGCGGGGGGCTGCGGATCGGCGCCCTGGTGACCATGTCCGGGGCTGCCGCCCACGCCAAGGTGCGCACGCTGTATCCCGTCGTATCCGAGGCGCTGGAACTGAGCGCTTCGGCCCAGTTGCGGAACATGGCCACCATCGGCGGCAACATCATGCAGCGCACCCGATGCACGTACTTCCGGGACGTCACCGCCGACTGCAACAAGCGCGAGACCGGCTCCGGTTGCGCCGCGCTGCACGGCTTCAACCGCACCCACGCCATCCTCGGGACCTCCGACGCCTGCGTGGCCACGCACCCGTCCGACGCCGCCGTGGCCTTCGCCGCCCTGGAGGCCCGGGTGCACCTGCTGGGCCCGGACGGAGCACGCCACATCCCCTTCACCGACTTCCTGTTGCGGCCCGGCAGCACCCCACAACGCGAACAGGCCCTGCGCAAGGGCGAGTTGATCATGGCGGTGGAGATCCCCGCTCTCCCGCGCCCGCTCAGGTCCGGCTATCTGAAGGTGCGTGACCGGCAGTCGTACGAGTTCGCCCTCACGTCGGCGGCCGTCGCGCTGCACGTACGCGGTGGGGTGATCCGCGAGGCCAGGGTCGCCGCCGGGGGCGTGGGCACGGTGCCCTGGAAGCTGCCCGCCGTCGAACAGCACCTTGTCGGTGAACGCCCCTCGGGAGCTCTCTGGTCGGCCGCTGCCGCGAAGGCGGCGGACGGGGCCCGTCCCCTTCAGCACAACCGCTTCAAGGTCGAGCTGCTCAAGCGCACTGTCGAACGCCAGCTGCGCGTCGTAGGAGGTACCAGGTGAGCCCCCAGCCGCAGGCAGCCGTGGGTGCGCCGCTGTCCCGGGTGGACGGCCGGCTCAAGGTCACGGGTAAGGCTTTGTACGCCGCCGAGCACGAGGTCGACGGGTCCGTGCACGCCGTCATCGTCGACGCGGCCATCGGCCGCGGCAGTGTCACGTCGATCGACACCGGCGCCGCCGAAGCCCTTCCGGGCGTACTGAAGGTGCTCGACCACCGCAACGCGCCGAAGCTGCCGTACCGCGACAACTCCGGGTCGAACAATCCGCCCGGCCGGCGACTCCGCGTCTTCCAGGACGACCGCGTCCGCTTCCACGGCCAGCCGATCGCCGTCGTGGTCGCCACCACGCTGGAGGCCGCACAGCACGCCGCGAGCCTGGTCAGGGTCGGCTACGACGCCGAGCAGCCCTCGACCGACCTCACCGAGGCCGAGCCGGACGAGCCGACCCGCTACGCGCGCGGCGACGCCGAAGCGGCCCTGCGCTCAGCGGCCGTCCGACTGGACCTGACGTACCGCACGGCGCGCAACCACCACAACCCGATGGAGCCGCACGCCACCATCGCCCGCTGGAACGGCGACAAGCTCACCGTGTGGGACAAGACCCAGTGGGTGGTGGGCACGCAGACCGAACTCGCGGCGGTGTTCGGCCTGGAGATGGACGCGGTGCGCGTCATCTCGCCGTTCGTCGGCGGCGGCTTCGGCACGGCGTTGCGCTGCTGGCCGCACGTGGTCGTCGCAGCGCTGGCCGCCCACGAGACGAAGCGTCCGGTCAAGCTCGTGCTGAGCCGCAAGCAGATGTACCTGGGTACGGGTTTCCGGCCCTCGTACGAGTACCGCCTGCGCCTCGGCAGCGACCGGCGCGGCCGGCTGTCCGCCGCGGTGCACGAGCTGGACGCCGAGACGTCGTCGTACGAGACGTTCACCGAGTCCATCCTGGCGGCCGGACAGATGCTCTACAGCATGCCCAACGTGACCCAGAGGTACCGGACGGTGCCGCTGGATCTGCCCACGCCGCTGTACATGCGAGGCCCGGGCTTCCAGACGGCCTCCTTCGTCATCGAGTCGGCCATGGACGAACTCGCCCACAAACTCGGCGTCGACCCGATCGAGCTGCGCCGGCGCAACGAGCCGAACGAGGACGAGTCGTCGGGACTCCCGTTCTCCACCCGTCGGCTGCGGGAGTGCTACACCGTCGGTGCGCGCGAGTTCGGCTGGCACCGCCGCGACCCCGAGCCCCGCTCGACGCGTGAGGGGGACTGGCTGATCGGCAGAGGCATGGCCGCCGGTGTCTACGACACCGCCCGCATGCCGGCCCAGGCCCGGGCCCGCCTCGACGCCGACGGCACCGCGCTGGTCGAGGCCGCCGCCACCGACATGGGCCCGGGCACCTACACCTCCCAGACCCAGGTCGCCGCCGACGCCCTCGGACTGACCGTGCGCACGGTCACCTTCCGGCTGGGGGACTCCCTCTACCCGCCGACCCCACCACACGGCGGCTCGATGACCATGGCCAGCGTCGGCTCCGCCACCCTCGACGCCTGCAACAAGGTCCGCCGTCAGGCAATCGAACTGGCCGTCGCAGACCGCGAGTCGCCGCTGTACGGGGTGGCCGCCGGCGATGTCGTGGTGCAGGGCGGTCGGCTGCACGTGAAGAACGACCCCACGCGCGGGGAGACGTACCGGCGGCTGCTCGCCCGCAACGACCGCACCCACCTGGAAGCGGACGGCTCCTTCGCCCCGCCGTCCGGCCCGGAGCGGCACTCCTTCTACGGCTACAACGCGACCTTCGCCGAAGTGGCCGTCGACGCTACGCTCGGCCTGGTGCGGGTGCGGCGCGTACTCGGCGTGTACGACGCGGGCCGCATCATCAGCCCCAAGCTCGCCGACAGCCAGGCTCTCGGCGGCATGGTCGGCGGCATCGGCACGGCCCTGTTGGAGCACACGCTCACCGACCACCGCGACGGACGTATCGTCAACGCCAACCTCGCCGACTACCTCGTGCCCGTCAACGCCGACGTCCCCGACCTCCAGGCGATCTACCTGGACGGCGAGGACAGCGAGGCCGACCCGCTCGGCGTCAAGGGCCTCGGGGAGCTGGTGATGATCGGCGTGGCGCCCGCCGTCGCCAACGCGGTCTTCAACGCCACCGGTCGCCGTGTCCGTGAACTGCCCATCACCGCAGAGGCGTTGCTCTGATCCATTCCCTCGAGCCGACGGAGCGCACACCGCTCGTCCAGCAGCCTGCCCGTCCGGACCGCGCTGTTCTGGTCCAACGTGAACCCGTACGGCACCTTCCGCCTGGACATGGACTCCCGGCTCGACCTCCCGCTGCCTGCCGCCGTCCCGCATCCCCGCGTGCCGGTGGACACGGCCGACCGGTCACATGCGAGGCAGCGGTGTTCCTCGTCGAGGACGTCGCGACGCGGGGAGGAGCGCGATGGCCTGGTGGAGAGGCAAAGGGTTCCCGACTGCAGGGTCGGGGCTACGCCTGGGGGTAGAGCTGCTCGACGCGGTCGCGCTTGGTGTACATGTCCCAGTACTGCTCGGCAAGCTCGTCCGGGTCGACCAGCGGACCCGTCTCGACGGAGCCGGCCTCGGCCAGGCTCTTGGCGGCGAGCTCGCCCATCTCGCTGCGCGCGATGAACGCGGCGATGGACAGGGTTCCGGCGTAGATGCCGGCCTGGGCCACCTCGCCGTTGAGCGAGAAGATCCAGTTGCGGGCGGCGGCCATGAGCGGACCGACCCCGCTGGCAAAGGGGCGTGGGTAGCCGGCCGTGCCGCCAGTGGTCATCAGGAAGGCGCCGTCGCCGCGCTCGTTCCACTCCGGCAGAACGGCGCGAGCCACCTCGACCGGGGTGAGCAGCAGCAACGGGCTGTCCTTTTCGAGGGTGGCGGCGTCCAGCTCCGCGGCCGGGGCGAAGGCCTGCTCGCCGCTGATCGGCCCGTACTCGACCACGTCAATACGGCCGAAGCGGTCGCGGATGGCATGGACCGCGGCCGGGACCTCTTCGGGCTTGGACAGGTCGGCGGTAAAGCCGGTCGCGTCGATGCCCTCGGCCTTCAGCTCCGCCACGAGGGCGTCAAGGCGCTCCTTGCCGCGGGCGACGAGCGCCACGCGAAAGCCCTCGCGGGCGAAACGGCGGGCGACCGAGGCGCCGAGGCCCTTGCCGGCACCGAAGACAGCGATCACCTTGGACGCTTCGGACATGGTGAAGTCTCCTTGAGATTCAGACGGTTGGGGCTGTTGTGGCTGTGAGGTGTGGTGTGCGGCAGATCAGCCGCGGGCGTTCCACACCAGGGGAGCGGCGTGGATCCAGGTGTCCTGGTCGACGACGTCGAGGAGGAAGCGGGCCAGGTCGGCCCGGCTGATCCGGGGGCCGGGCTTGATGCCTCCGACCTCGGCGGCGCGCAGTGGGCCGGCGGCGGGCTTGTCGGTCAGGGCGACGGCGCGGGCGAGGGTCCAGTCGGTGTCAGAGGCGCGGACGACCTGGTCGACGCCGGTGTGGTCGGCGAAGCCGGCCTTGATATTCGACAGGTTGATGAACGCCTTCACCAGGGGGTTGAGGCGGGCCCAGTCGTCGCCGGCGCCCTGTGAGGAGGTCAGGGCGATCCGGCGGATGCCCTGTTCGGCCATGACGGTCAGGGTGTTGCGGGCGGCGTCGGTCATGAACATCGGCGGGCTGGCCGGCTTGGCCCAGGGGTTGTCGGAGGCGCGGGCGTTGTTCAGCACGCTGATCACCGCCTGGGTGCCCTTGGCGGCCGTGCGGATGTCGTCGATGTTCGCGGGCGTGCCCTGGATCAACTCGACGCCGGTCGGGGCGCGGACGGCGGCCGGATCGCGCACGAGGGCGCGGACGCGGTGGCCCCGTTCGGCCGCCTGCGCCAGCACGTGGATGCCGGTGCGGCCGCTGCCGCCGAGAACGAGCAGGTCAGTCATGAAAGCCATCACCTTTCTGGGCCGGAGCGCTGGGTCATTGAGGTCAACAGGGGCGGGTTCAGAAGGAGTACGGCCCGAAACGGCCCCAGGCCACCACGACGGACAGGGCCAGCAGGACGGCGTTCAAGCCGATGGCGCTGTACTCGCCACGGCGGATGTGGAAGGCGCCCGCCAGCACCATCACCACCGCAAGGCCGACAGCGGCCAGCGGCGTGAGGACCACCGCGATGCCGGTGGCGGCGGGGAGGATCAGCCCGAGCGCGGCGGCCAGCTCGACCGCCCCGATCAGCCGAACCGTGCCCGGCGCCAGGTCCTCGCGTACGGCAGGGTGCCAGCGAGCTTGTCGATGGGCTGGGTCGCCTTCATGACACCCGCCATCGCAAACATCGCGGCCAGCAGCCCCTGCAGTACCCACAGCAGGACGTACATCTCACTCCTCATATCTGGATCGCTCACCGATCAAGCGAAGGCGAGCGGCGGGGGTCAGTCGCGCGCGGGGACCGCGCAGCCGTCCGGGCCGCAGACCGGGGCGTCGCCGCCGACGGCGGAGGCGACCGGGTGGGTGTCGTCCCAGGCCTTACGGAGCAGGTCGAGCAGGGTGTCGCTGTCCTGGGCTCCGGGGACGCCGTAGCGGCCGTCGACGACGATGAACGGGGCACCGGTCGCGCCCAGGCGCTGTGCGCGCAGCGCATCATCCCGGACCTGCTGCTGGTAGCGGCGGTCGCTGAGAGCCCGGTGGGTCCCGTCGCGGTCCAGCTCCAGCCGGTCGCCAAGGACGAGCAGGTCGTCGAGACAGAAGACGGACTCGGCCCTACCGAAATAGGCGTCGAAGATCGCGTCCCAGGCCTCGCGGTCCTTGCCCTGGGCGGAGGCATGGGCGAGGAACTCGTGGGCCAGGTCGGTGTTGCCGACCTGGTTGTCCAGCACCCGGTACGGGCTCAAGCCCTCGGCTGCGGCCAACGCCTCGATCCGCCGGGTCGAGGACTCGGCCTGGCTGCCGCCCACACCGTGCTGCCGCAGCAGAGCCTCGCGGACGGAGAACGTGCGCCCCTCGGGGAAGCTGCTGCTGAGCGGGAACGAGTGGTGGACCACCTCCACCACACCGGCGTGCTCGAACCGCTCGACGGCCCGCTCCAGACGGTGATGGCCCAGCCCGCACCAGGGGCACGTCACCTCGGACCAGATGTCCACCTGCACCACGCACCTCCAATTCCGACGACTTGTTCGTAACGGCATGATGGAGCAGTATGGAAGGCGATACAAAAGGCACATCGGTGTGCGTACCGGAGAGGAATGTGCGTGATGGAACGGGCTGGCGAAGCGGCGACGGCCGTAGCGGGGGAGGCGGCCGGGACCGCGGCGATCGGACCGTGTGCGGCAATCCCCGCCGAGCACATGGCCTTCATCCGCGAGGTCCTGGACCGTGTGGGCGACAAATGGAGCCTGCTGCTGATCGCCGTCCTGGAGTCCGGCCCGCTGCGCTACACCGACCTGCAACGCCAGGTCCCCGGGATCTCCCAGCGCATGCTCAGCCTCACCCTGCGCCAGCTCCAGCAGGACGGCCTGATCAGCCGCGCCGCCTACGCCGAAGTGCCACCGCGCGTCGAGTACACCCTGACCTCGCTGGGTCGCGGCCTCCACGAGATCGTCACGTCCCTGATCGGCTGGGCCGCCGACCATCACGACGAGATCCGCGCCAACCGTGACCGCGCCGCCACAGTCAAGTCCTGACGGCATGAGCCCGCGGCCGGTTGTTTCATAGGTGGCCGATTCCGCGAAGGCCGACGGGCTGACGGCGGGCACGATCACCCTCACCGGCGCCCCCGCGCCGTTCGTCCCGTGCTCGGGCGGCTGCGACCGAACGAACGGCGCACCATCGATTGACAGATACATGCCCGGTCGGGAGACTGAAAGTCATCTCGTGTGGGAGCGTTCCCATCAGTGGTCCGGAAAAAGACGTCTTCCTTCCCTGATCACGCAGGTGGAGCGCACTCTTGTGTCTGTGTTCGCTCCCACTCAGGTGGTGCCTTCGTCGGCCTGGACCGCGCGAGACGGCCGACCCGGTGATCATCTGCGAACCGCCGAACCCCCACAGGCTCTGAGCCGCACGGAGTGAGAATGAAACGTTCCAAGGCCCTGACGCGCTCCTTTCCGGTCTCGCCGGTCGTGCTCGGCCTGGCCGCGCTCGCCCTCGGTGCCCCCACGGCGAGCGGTGCGGCGGACGGCGGCAAGGTGTACTACGTCGCCCCCACCGGCAGTGACGGTGCCGCGGGTACCGAGGCCGCTCCCTGGGCGTCGATCGCGCACGCCCAGTCGGTCGCGCAGGCGGGTGACACGGTCTACGTCCGGGGCGGCACCTACTCCTACACCGGCGCGGACAGCGGCTGCAGGAGCCAGACGGACCGGGTGGACGCGATCACCCTGAACAAGAGCGGCAGTTCGGGACACCCGATCCGCTACTGGGCCTATCCCGGCGAGAGGCCGGTCTTCGACTTCTCGCGCGTGAAGGACGACTGCCGGATCAAGGGCTTCGACGTCACCGGCGACTGGATCCACCTCAAGGGGCTGGAAGTCACCGGCGTGCCCCAGAACAACAACCTCAATCACGAGTCGTGGGGCGTCTGGGTCTCCGGCAGCGACAACACCTTCGAACAGCTCGACCTGCACCACAACATGGGCCCCGGCCTGTTCATACAGGACGGTGGCGGCAACCTCGTCCTCAACTGCGACTCCCACCACAACTACGACCCGCACACCTCCAACGGGGCCGGTGAGAGCGCCGACGGCTTCGGTGCCCACATCTCGGCCAACCACCCCGGCAACGTCTTCCGGGGCGACCGCGCCTGGTGGAACTCCGACGACGGCTTCGACCTCATCAACGCGTTCTCGTCCGTCACCATCGAGAACTCGTGGGCCTGGCTCAACGGATACCTGCCGGGGACCACCACCGCGTCCGGCAACGGAAACGGCTTCAAGGCCGGAGGTTACGGCGGAAAGTACGTATCCAACGGCGTCAAGCACACCGTCCGCGACTCGGTGGCCTTCGACAACCGGGCGTCCGGCTTCTACGCCAACCACCACACCGTGGCGGACGACTTCTTCAACAACACCGGGTACGCCAACCACCCCGACTTCAACATGCTCGGGATCTCGTCGAGCGGTGCCGCCGTCGGTCTGGGCAACCTGCGCAACAACATCGCCTACAAGGGCACCCTGCTGTCGAACATGACCGGGACGGCCGCCGCCAACAACTCCTGGAACCTGGGCGTCACCCTGTCGGACGCGCAGTTCCGGAGCGTGTCGACGTCCGGCTGGGACGCGCCCCGCACGTCCGACGGCAGTCTGCCCGCACTGCCCCAGCTGCACCTCGCGGCGAACAGTGCCCTGATCGACCAGGGCACCGACGTCGGTCTGCCGTACACGGGCCGGGCCCCGGACCTCGGCGCCTTCGAAACACCCTGAGACGCACATGTACCCCCACGCATCCCCCACATCCCCCCACATCCCCCCACCCCCTGTCCGCCGGCCGCGCTGTCCGACGCGCGGCCGGCGGCCGGAGAGGAGCGACCATGTCCCCGACCCAGGCCTCCGGTTCCGGGCGGATCAGCCGCCGTGGTCTGCTCAAGGCCACCACCGCGACGGCCGGGGCGCTCGCCACGGCCGCCGCGTTCGCCGAACTCCAGACGCCGGCCGAGGCCGCGGCGGGCTTCGTCAAGGGCGTCGACATCAGCTGGGCGCCGCAGATGGAGGCGCACGGCTACTCCTGGAAGAACGCGAGCGGCCAGACGCAGGACCTGCTGGCCATCCTCAAGGGGTACGGCGTCACCGCCGTCCGGCTGCGCACCTTCGTCAACCCGTCCAGCAGCCCGACCGACGGGCACTGCGGCATCGAGGAGGTCGCCGCCTTCGCCAAGCGCGTCAAGGCGGCCGGGATGTCCGTCCTGCTGGACTACATGTTCGGCGACACCTGGAACTCCGTCGGCGTGCAGAACCCGCCGGCCGCCTGGAAGAGCATGGGTTACAGCCAGATGCTCGGCGCGATGAGCTCGTACGTCGACCAGAGCATGACGGTCATGAAGAACAACGGCGTGCTGCCCACCTGGGTGCAGATCGGCAACGAGATCAACAGCGGGATCTGCCGTCCCGTCGGCGGCGTCTCCAGTCCGGCGCAGATGACCGGGCTGCTCAACGCCGCCTACACCCGGGTCAAGGCGGTCTCGCCGAACACCACCGTCTGCGTCCACCTGGCCCAGCCGCAGAAGTACGACGCGATGACGACGTTCTTCAGCCGGTACGCCGCGGCCGGCGGCAAGTGGGACATGTCGGTGTTCTCGTCCTACGGGAGCGCGAGTCTCGCCCAGGGCATCGTGGCGAACATGCGGAAGATCTCCGCCGCCTACGGCAAGCCCTTCATGCAGTCCGAGTTCGGCGGCCCGGTGGGCAAGGCGTCCGCCACCCAGGCCGCCCTGGTCGCCTACATCAAGGCACTGAAGGCCGCGGGAGGGCAGGGCATCTTCTACTGGGAACCCGAGTGCATGTCCCCGTTCACCGGCTACGGCATGGGCGCCTGGGACTCCTCCAGCAAGCGGCCCACCGTCATCATGGACGGCTTCACCCAGGCCTGAGCGACGGCCCCCGGCTCCTCCCCGCGTAACTCCCCGCTCGACGACCAGGGACAGGTGATTGAAATGGGCGTGTCGCTACGCATGCCGTCGCGGCGCCGTGGAGGGCGCGGGGCCCGGCCCGCGGCGGCCGGCCTGCTGACTCTCGCGGCGCTGCTGTGCACCGGGGCGGCGCACGCGGACGCCGCCCGGCCCGGAGCCGTACCGGCCGGCTGCTCGGGCACCTCGCCGATCACCTGCCACTACGCGGTCGCGCCCGGCGACTACGAGGTGACCGTCTCCCTCGGCGGCGCCTCGGCCGGGCAGACCGGGATGTGGGTGGAGGCCCGGCGACTGATGCTCCCGCCGACGAGCACGGCCGCCGGGACCGTCACCACGTACGCGTTCACCGTCGACGTGCGCCAGCCGGAGGGGCAGCCGACCGGACAGGGAGGGACCGGCGACCCCGGTCTGGAAATCGGGTTCACCGGGGCCACCCCCCGGGTCTCGTCCGTCTCGGTGAAACCGGCGACCCACCCGCTGGTCGCCTACCTGGCGGGTGACTCCACGGTGTGCGACCAGCCGGCCGCCCCGTACACCGGGTGGGGGCAGATGATCACGGCCTCGGTGGGACCCGGCGCGGTCATCGCCAACTACGCCGACTCCGGGGAGAGTTCGGGCAGTTTCCTGACCAACCCGGCGCTGTTCCCGGCACTGCTGGCGAAGGTCGGGACCGGCGATCTCGTCTTCGTCCAGTTCGGCCACAACGACAAGCAGACCTCCGCGTCCGCCTACCGGAGCAATCTGACGTCCATGATCACGCGGGTCCGTGCGAAGGGTGGCGTCCCGGTCCTGGTGACGCCGCCGGTGCGCCGGCTGTTCAGCGGGAACCGGCTGACGCCCACCGCACTCCACGTCAACGGCCGCGGGGTGGACCTGCCCGCCGAGATGCGCTCGGTCGGGGCCGCCCAGCGGGTGCCGGTGATCGACCTGACCGCCATGAGCAGAGCCCTGGTCGAATCCCTCGGCCCGTCCGCCTCCGCGCAGCTCTACCTGCGCGGCTCGGTCGACGGCGTCACGGACAACACCCACTTCTCGCAGACCGGCGCGACCCGGATGGCCGGCCTGGTGCTCCAGGGCATCCGTGACCAGCACCTCCCGCTGGCCCCCTACCTCCGAGGGGTAGCCTGAACACCGAGCCGCGGGAGGCCGCGGAGGCGATCGGCCGGCTGCTCATTCCGAGCAGGGCTGACCCGGTGTCCGCCGGTCCCGCTCGGTTCGCCTCAGGACCGGCCCGCGGTGATCGTGCGGGCGGTCCGCAGGGCCGCGCGGTTGCGGCGGGCGATGCCGTCCAGCTCGGTACGGTTCTGCTGGATCAGCTGCTCCTCGATCCGTACGTCGACCGCGTGCGCGGCCTTGAGGTAACCGGTGCTCCGCTTGCAGTTCGCGTCGGCCTCGGCGGTGCGCCGCTCCTGCGCGGACGCAGTGTCGGAGGCGTACCACTGCGCCCGGTACTGGGCGTCGGTCGGGTGCTTGTAGGAGAGGCCCTCGTGCTTCATGCACGCCGACCACGCGGCGTCGGCCTTTCGCTGGCCGGGATCCGTGAGCGCCCGCTGGTTCCCCTGGCGCATCAAACGCAGGACGGTCAGGTCGTAGCCGGTCATACGGAGTCCGGCGATCTTCCCCCTGGCGGGGCGGGATCCGTAGAGGCGCCGGTCGGCCTGGCCGAGGCAGCCGTCCTCCGGGATCGGGTGCCCGTGGACCTGCTTCGGATCGCCGGGCCGCAGGTCCCCGGTGAGGGCGAGGTACTGGTCAAGCGGCCACTGCCGGTCGTCGTGCGGGGAGGCCGGGCCGTGGTAGCCGGTGCGGGCCCCCTGGCCGGGGTCGTCGATCCCGTACGGCCTGTCGCCCAGGTCCAGGTCGGTGGAGGGCAGGCGGATGGTGCCCGGCTCGGCGGGCCGGACGAGTGCGGTGCCGGGCCCGCTGCCCGGGTCGAACACGGTGAAGCCGGAGAAGCCGAGGCCGACCATGCACTTCTTGCCGAGGGTCCACCGTGCCCGGTCGAGCACCTTCTCCTCGTCCTGGCCGAAGGTGTAGCGGCCCAGGGGGAGCGCGGCGGTGCTGTTCAGATCGCTGTCCGAGGCCGGTGCGGTGTGCGTGCTGACGCCCGGGACGCCGGCGTCACAGGCGGTCAGCGCGGCGCACGCGGCGAGGAGGAGGACGAGGGGGGTGGATCTTCGCATCGGGCCAGTGGATCAGGCGGGGCAGCACCGGCGCAGTGGTGGAGCCCACAGTTCCGCCGCCGTCGTGCTCAGGCCGGTCTCCTGCTCCGTCCGCCGTGCTCCTCCCGGGTGCCGCCGTGGCCGTGGCCGTGGCCGTCGCCGTCGTCGTCGCGGAGCGGCGGCTGCCGGCCGCCGGCCGCGATCCTGGCCACCATCTCGGCGAGCTGCCCGCAGGCCCGGGCGATCTCCCGCTGGGTGCTGTTGCGCTCGCTGACGGCTGCCCCGACCAGGAGCGCGGTCAGTGAGGAGGAGCCGTTGAAGGCCTGCAGGGTGATCATGTCCGCGAGCAGGTCCTGACCGGCGAACGGGCCGGTCCCCCGGGTGGCGGCGATGATCGCGTACGTCGACACGGCCAGGGCGCAGGGCGCGGCCCCGGCCAGCTGGAAGCGGAAGGCCGCCCAGATCAGCAGCGGGAAGCCGAGGAACAGCAGGGGCGTGTGGCCGGTCTCCAGGAAACCGACGAGCAGGGTGGCCGCCAGGAGCAGCAGCCCCTCCACCCAGCGCGACAGCGGAGCGTTCAGCGGTCGTGCCGAGCGCAGCACGAGCAGGACCGGCGCCACCACCAGCACGCCCATCGCGTCGCCGGTCCACCACACCGACCACGTCGGCCAGAAGTCGGCGGCCTTCAGTGCCCCGGCGAGGGCCAGGGTCCCGCTGCCGATCGTCGCGCTGACCAGCATCCCGGTGAACGCGCCGAGGAAGATCAGCGCGAGCGCGTCCCGCAGCCGGTCCAGCTCCCGGCGGAACCTCGAACGACGCAGCAGCCAGTACGAGCACAGCGGTGCGACGGTGTTGCCCGCCACGATCACCAGTACGGCCGGTGGCGACGGCCCGAGCGGGGCGTTGACCAGGAACGCGCCGAGCGCGATCCCGGGCCAGATCCGCCTGCCGCGCAGCAGCAGGCTCGCCAGCGCGATGCCCGTCGGCGGCCACAGGGGCGTGACCTGGCCGCGCACCAGCTGCTGGAGCAGCCCCAGCCTGCCCGAGCCGTAGTACAGCGCGGCGACGGCGCAGATCTCCAGGATGGCCAGGCCACCGCGCCGGAGCCGTTCGTGCCGCGCCACAGTCATCGGGCGACCTCCGCGTCGACATCGCCCCGGATCCATCATCCGCCGGATCCCCCGGACGGTCCAAAGCGCCGTCGAGCGGGTCAGGCGTGCGGGGTGCGCAGGGCGAGGATGGCCATGTCGTCGTGGCCGTCGCTGGGGTGGTGCTCGGCCAGTGCCTCGACGAACTCCCGCAGCGGCAGGGCCGCACATCCGCCGGCGAGGGCGGCCAGCTCGTCGAGGCTGTCGTCGATGGAACGGCCGGGATGCTCCACCAGCCCGTCGGTGAAGAAGACCACCACGGCGTTCGGGGGCAGGAAGTGGGAGTGGTCGGGGCGGGGCTGCTCGGGGTCCACCCCGAGGGGCAGTCCGGGTTCGGCGAACAGGTACTCCACCGGGTGGCCGGGGGCGATCAGCAGGGGCGGGACGTGGCCCGCCGTGCTCCAGTGCAGCCGCCAGCCCCGGCCCTCGGGTTCGATGCGCGCCAGCGTGGTGGTGGTGACGGGGTTGTTGGTGATCGCCTGCAGGGCCCGGTCGAGCTTGGCGAGGATGGCGCCGGGCGGATTGTCGCGGTCGAACAGCAGGGAGCGCAGCATGTTGCGGGTGGAGGCCATGGCGGCGGCGGCCTGCAGATCGTGGCCCACCACGTCGCCGATGACGACGGCCACCACGCCGTCGGGCAGCGGGATGGCGTCGTACCAGTCGCCGCCGAGCTGGCTGGGCTGGGCGGCGGGCCGGTAGATGGCGGCCGCGGTGAAGGGCCGCAGGTCGGGCAGGGTCGGCAGCAGCAGCCGCTGGAACTGCTCGGCCCCGACACGCACTCGTTCGAACAGCCGGACGTTGTCGATCGCGATGCCTGCGGCGCTGGCCAGGGCGACGAGGACGTTCTCGTCGTGCACGTCGAAGGGCTGTCCGTCGCGCCGCTCGGAGAGGTAGAGATCGCCGTATATCTCGCCGCGGACGCTGATGGCGACCCCGAGCAGGCTGCGCAGGTGCGGGTGGCCGGGCGGGAAGCCCACCGAGGACGGATGGGCGGGGATGTCGTGGACCCGTAGGGGTTCGGGGTGGCGGATCAGGTGCCCCAGGACGCCCAGACCGCGCGGGAGGCCGGTCTCGGCCAGATCGGCGTACTCCTGTTCGGACAGGCCGGCGGGGATGAACTGCTCCAGGCGCTCGCCGTCCTCGTGGAGCACGCCAAGCGCCCCGTAGCGGGCCCCGACCAGTTCCATGGCGGTGGTCACGATGCGGTGCAGTACGGCGGGCAGCTCCACCTCCCGGCTGATCGCCACCACCGCGTCCAGCAGGCCCTGCAGCCGGTCCATGGCGTCCAGCAGGGCGCGCAGCTGCTCGTCGATCCGGCCCACCTCGGCCCTCAGCCGCAGGTGCAGATCGGGAAGGTCCGGCTGCCCCGCCGAGGTCCACTCGTCCTTTCCCGCCATCCGGCCTCCTGACGCGACCCTGATCAATCGAGACCACAGCGGGTACGGCAGAACAGGAAAGCGGTCAATGTGTCGAAATTAGCATGACACATCCGAATGGCCCGAATTGCCCGGTCGGCTGCCGAGCGCCCCCAGGATCCGCTCCGCCGCCAGCGTCGCGGTCAACGAACCCTCCCGCACCGCCCGTTCCAGTCCGGGCGCGACCTCCCGCACCGCCGGATCGGCGTGCAGCCGGCCCAGCAGCTCGTCGCGGACCATCGCCCAGGTCCAGTGGACCTGCTGGTCCCGGCGTTTGGCGGCGAGCCGGCCGGTGGAGTCCAGCAGGGCGCGGTGCTGCTCCAGCCGCTCCCAGACGGTGTCCAGTCCGGACGATTCGCGCGCGCTGCAACTGAGCACCGGCGGCGTCCAGAACGCCTCCTTGCCGTGCATCAGCCGGAGCGCCCCGGCCAGTTCACGGGCGGCGGCCCGGGCATCGCGCTCGTGCGGCCCGTCCGCCTTGTTGACGGCGATCACGTCGGCCAGCTCCAGGACCCCCTTCTTGATGCCCTGCAGCTGGTCGCCGGTGCGGGCCAGGGTCAGCAGCAGGAACGAGTCCACCATGTCGGCGACCGCCGTCTCCGACTGGCCCACGCCGACGGTCTCCACCAGGATCACGTCGTAGCCCGCGGCCTCCATCACCACCATGGACTCGCGGGTCGCCTTGGCCACCCCGCCCAGTGTGCCCGCGCTGGGGGAGGGGCGGACGAACGCGTTCGGGTCGACCGCGAGGCGCTCCATGCGGGTCTTGTCGCCCAGGATGGAACCGCCGGTGCGGGTCGAGGAGGGGTCGACGGCGAGCACGGCGACCCGGTGACCCAGCGCGGTCAGCCGGGTGCCGAACGCGTCGATGAACGTCGACTTGCCCACCCCCGGCACCCCGCTGACGCCGATCCGCCGCGCCCGGCCGCTGTGCGGGAGCAGCTCGGTGAGCAGCTCCTGCGCCAGCGCCCGGTGCGCGGGGCGGGTGGACTCGACGAGGGTGATCGCGCGGGCCACGAGCGCCCGCTTCCCCTCGAGCACACCCTTCACATACGTGTCGAGCTCGATCGCTGCCATGGGGCCTACAGATCGTGGCCGAGGTCGGCCGACAGCCGCTTCACCAGGTCGTACGCCGCGTCCGGGATCACCGTCCCGGGCAGGAACACGGCCGCCGCGCCCATCTCCAGCAGCACCGGCACGTCCTGCGGCGGGATCACACCGCCGACCACGATCGTGATGTCCTGGCGCCCCTCCTCGGCGAGCTTCTCGCGCAGCGCCGGTACGAGGGTGAGATGACCGGCGGCCAGCGAGGACACCCCGACCACGTGCACGTCCGCCTCGACCGCCTGCCGGGCGACCTCCTCGGGCGTCTGGAACAGCGGGCCGACGTCGACGTCGAAGCCGAGGTCGGCGAAGCCGGTGGCGATCACCTTCTGGCCGCGGTCGTGGCCGTCCTGGCCCATCTTGGCGACCAGGATGCGCGGCCGGCGCCCCTCGGCCTCCTCGAACGCGTCCACCAGGGCGCGGGTGCGGTCCACGGAGGGCGACTGTCCTGTCTCGCTGCGGTACACACCGGAGATCGTACGGATCTGGCTCGCATGCCGGCCGTACACCTTCTCCAGGGCGTCGGAGATCTCGCCGACGGTGGCCTTGGCGCGGGCCGCGCGCACGGCCAGCTCCAGCAGGTTGCCCTCGCCGTCGGCAGCCCGGGTCAGCGCGTCCAGCGCGTCCCGGCAGGCGGTCTCGTCCCGCTCCTCGCGCAGCCGCCGCAGCTTCTCGATCTGCTGGGCGCGCACGGAGGAGTTGTCGACCTTGAGGACCTCGATCTGCTCGTCGCTGTCCACCCGGTACTTGTTCACGCCGATCACCGGCTGGCGCCCCGAGTCGATGCGGGCCTGGGTGCGCGCGGCGGCCTCCTCCACCCGCAGCTTGGGGATGCCGGCGTCGATGGCCTGCGCCATGCCGCCCGCCTGCTCGACCTCCTGGATGTGCTGCCAGGCCTTGCGGGCCAGGTCGTACGTCAGCCTCTCCACGTACGCGCTGCCGCCCCACGGGTCGATCACCCGCGTGGTGCCCGACTCCTGCTGGATGAGCAGCTGGGTGTTGCGGGCGATGCGCGCCGAGAAGTCGGTGGGCAGGGCGAGCGCCTCGTCCAGGGCGTTGGTGTGCAGCGACTGGGTGTGGCCCTGGGTCGCCGCCATCGCCTCGACGCAGGTCCGCGTGACGTTGTTGAACACGTCCTGCGCGGTCAGCGACCACCCCGAGGTCTGCGAATGGGTGCGCAACGACAGCGACTTGGTGTTCTTCGGGTCGAACTGGGAGACCAGCCTGGCCCACAGCAGCCGCGCCGCCCGCAGCTTGGCGACCTCCATGAAGAAGTTCATGCCGATCGCCCAGAAGAACGACAGCCGGGGCGCGAACGCGTCCACGTCCAGGCCCGCCTCCCGGCCCGCCCGGATGTACTCGACGCCGTCGGCGAGCGTGTACGCCAGCTCCAGGTCGGCCGTCGCGCCCGCCTCCTGGATGTGGTAGCCGGAGATGGAGATGGAGTTGTAGCGGGGCATCCGCTGCGAGGTGTACGCGAAGATGTCGGAGATGATCCGCATCGACGGCTTCGGCGGATAGATGTAGGTGTTGCGGACCATGAACTCCTTGAGGATGTCGTTCTGAATGGTCCCGGCCAGCTTCTCGGGCGGTACGCCCTGCTCCTCGGCCGCCACGATGTACAGCGCCAGCACCGGCAGCACGGCGCCGTTCATCGTCATCGACACGGTCATCCGGTCCAGCGGGATCCCGTCGAACAGCTGCCGCATGTCGTAGATGGAGTCGATGGCCACGCCCGCCATGCCGACGTCACCGGTCACCCGCGGGTGGTCGCTGTCGTAGCCCCGGTGGGTGGGCAGGTCGAAGGCGACCGACAGACCCTTCTGACCGGCCGCCAGGTTGCGCCGGTAGAAGGCGTTGGACTCCTCGGCGGTGGAGAAGCCCGCGTACTGGCGGATCGTCCAGGGCTGGTTGACGTACATCGTCGGGTACGGGCCGCGCAGATACGGCGCGATGCCCGGGTACGTGCCCAGGAAGTCCAGGCCCTCCAGGTCACGGCCGGTGTACAGCGGCTTGACGGCGATGCCCTCCGGGGTCTCCCACAGCGGCTGTTCGCTGCCGGTCGCCCGCTTGACGGCGGTGGCCCATTCCTCCGCGCCGCCGTCGACGGCCGGCGTCCCCAGCTCGATGCCGGAGAAGTCGGGGATTCCCATCAGGACACTCCCATGCGGTCGAGGGTCGCGGACAGCGTGGCCACGGCGTCGCAGCCCGCGAAGACGTAACTGTCGACGCCCGGGTACTCGGCGGGCCGGCCGGCCAGGAAGACGTGCCGGGCGCCCGAGGCCTTCAGGAACGCGGCGGCCTGCTCGGCCTGTTCCGTGTACAGCGCGTCGCTGGAGCACAGCACGGCCTCGGTGGCGCCGCTGTCCTCGAAACGGCCGTCGGTGACCGGCTCGATGCCGCCCGCCTGGAACAGGTTGGCGGCGAAGGTGGAGCGCGCGGTGTGGGCGGCGGCCGGGCCGATCGTGGCCAGGAAGACCCGGGGACGGGAGCCGGTCGCGGCCAGATGGGCGTCGGAACGGGCGCGCAGGGCCTCGTACGCCTCGTCGCGGCGCACCCGCGGCAGTCCGGTGGACGGCGGCTCGGGAGCGGGCTCGCGCCGGACCGGCTTCTCGGCCAGCAGCGGGAACTCGCTGACCCCGGTGATGGGTTCGCTGCGCTTGGCGAGCCTCTTGGAGCGCTCCGCCCAGGTCGTCGCCAGGTCCGTGCGGATCCGGCCGGAGCGCAGTACGGCCGCCTGGCCGCCGTCGCGCTCGATGGACCGGAAGAACTCCCAGCCCGCGTGGGCGAGTTCGTCGGTCAGCCGCTCGACGTACCAGGAGCCGCCCGCCGGGTCGATCACCCGGGACAGATGGGACTCCTCGACGAGGATCGTGGACGTGTTGCGGGCGATACGGCGGGCGAACGCGTCCGGCAGACCCAGCGCGTGGTCGAACGGCAGCACGGTGACGGAGTCGGCGCCGCCGACCCCGGCGGCCAGCGTCGCGACCGTCGTGCGCAGCATGTTCACCCACGGGTCGCGGCGGGTCATCATCACCGGCGAGGTCACCGCGTGCTGCACCTGGGCGCCGGCGCCCGGCGCCCCGCACACCTCGGCAACCCGCGCCCACAGCCGGCGGGCCGCGCGCAGCTTGGCGATGGTCAGGAACTGGTCGGCGGTGGCCGCGTAGCGGAACTCCAGCTGGCCCACGGCCTGTTCCACGCCGAGACCGGCCCCGGTCAGCTCGCGCAGGTAGGCCACGCCGGTGGCCAGGGAGGCGCCCAGCTCCTGCGCGGCCGAACCGCCCGCCTCGTGGTACGGCAGCGCGTCCACGGTCAGCGCGCGCAGGCCCGGATACCGTTCGGCGCAGCGCCGGGCGAGCGCGGCGGCCGGCCCGAAGGGCGACGCGGTGCCGGTGCGGGCCTCGTGGCCGAGCGGGTCGGCGCCCAGGTTGCCGCGCACCGTCTTCGGGTCGACGCCCCGCTCCTCGTACAGCCGCAGCAGTTCCGCGGCCGCGGCCTCGGTGTCGGCGCCCGCGTCCAGGACGACCGGCGCCAGGTCGAGGAAGACGCCGTCGAGGGCCTTGCCGAGGCCGGACACCGGGATGCCGTCCGGGCCCACGAGCAGCCAGAGCGAGGTGACGCCGTTCTCCAGGTCGGTCAGCACCGCGCCGTCGGCGAGCGCCGCGTGCCGCTGCCGTACGTCCCAGCCGCCCGTGGTGTTGCCCTCGGGGCGGCCGCCCCGCACGAACGGGGCGAACCCGGGCAGGCCGGAGTCGGGCGCGCCGTCGCGCGCGGTGTACAGGGGCCGGGTGCGCAGCCCGTCCTCGAGCGTGGTGGACAGGGCGTCCTCAGCGGCCGTGCCGGAGACATCCCTGCCGGACTTGCGCAGCACACCCTCGACGAGGAGTTGCCACTGCTCATGTGTCGCGTCAGGGAACTCGGCGGCCAGTGAGAGCCCGTCGTCAGGCAGGACCGTCATGGCTCGGATGCTAGGGCAGGCCGCTCGACTGACAGCGGAACGGGGGCTGTGACGTTGCCCTCCTCGCGGCTGTGACCTGCGCCTCCCATGGGCCGGACGGCCGGTCGGGCGCGGTCAGGAGGCCTCGCCAGCGAGGTCGGGCACCAGCGAGCACAGGGCCGCGCGCTGGGTGTCGCCCATCGTGTCGGCGAGGGCCTCCCTGACGGTGCGGGCGAGCAGCGTGGACGTCTCCCGCAGCTGGTCGCGGGCCTTGTCGGTGAGGGCGACCTCGACACCCCGCCGGTCGTCACGGACCGGCTTGCGGGTGACCAGGCCCGCGTGCTGCAGGCAGGCGATCTGGTACGTCAGCCGGGTCTTGGGGCGGCCCAGCAGGTCCGCGACGCGCGTCATCCGCACGCCGTCGCGGGGATGCTCGGCCAGCAGGCACAGGATCAGGAACTCGTCGTGGGAGATGCCGAGGTTCTCCTTCACGGCCGAGCGCAGCCGCTGCTCCACCGAGCCCGTGGCGGCGAGCAGCAGCATCCAGGCGCGCAGCTCGTCCGGGAGCACCCCGCCGCCCCGCGCGGAGGGGCATCCGCTCTGGTCGTCGGGGTCTTCGGTGGAGAGGGCCATACGGCCGATTCTACCTATCGTGCAAAACTGGATGACGGGTACAGCGAGGTGGCCCGGGCCGTGGCGGCGGACCGGGCCGGTGCGGGGGCCCGGGTCAGCCGGTCCTGCCCTTGCCGGGCAGGCGGACGTCCTGGGTGGACAGCGTCTGCGGGTTCGCCGTGAAGGCGCGCAGCCGGATGCGGGCGCCGCGCCCGGGCAGCGAGAAGGTGCGGGTGGCGGGCCGGAGCTCCACCGTCGCCGTCGTGTGCGCGGGGACGGTGGCCGGGCCGTGCACGATCGACCAGTAACGGCTCATGCCCTGGCCGGTGGTGAGCATGTAGTGCGGGGTCAGCGGCCCGTCCGCCGTGTTGGTGACCCGCACGGTGAGCCGGGAGACGGCGCTCTTGGAGGCCCACCGCGCCGCCGTGACCCGCATCCTCAGCGGCGGGTGGCCCGACACCGCGAGCGTCGCGCTCACCAGGGCGGGGGCGATCAGCACGACGACCGCGGTGATCAGCGCCGGACGGCGGCGCGGGCCGGTCAGCCACCGGGGGCGCGGCTGCCAGGCACGCCGGAACTCCGACAGGGGCGCGGTCACCGCCGCCGCCAGCCACAGCGGGGTCATCATCAGGTAGTAGCCGTCCTGGGACCGGGTCGCCAGGTAGAAGGCGAGCCAGGGCAGCACCGTCGCCGCCGGACCCAGCCGCCGTACGAACAGCACGAACAGCGCGAGCAGGGCGGCGGCGAACAGCATGCTCGCGTGGCCGTACCAGTCCAGCCGGTCGCTGCCGTCCGTGAAGTACAGCGAGACACCCACCAGGCCCTGGCCGTGCAGCACCGCGCCCTGGGTCAGCGGCAGGGCGATCCCGCGGATCCACGGGCCGGGCTCCTGCACGATGAAGTACATGTTGATCAGCAGCCACGCGGTGACCGCGAGGCCGACGATCCGCGCCACCACCAGCCCGGCCTCCCGGCGGCCCAGCTCGCCGCGGCGCACCGCGTAGATCCCGGCCAGCAGGAACGGGGTGACGAACCACGGCAGTTGCTGCGCCGCGCACGCGGCCCCGAGACAGGCGGCCCGCGCGATCCCGGCCGCCCCGAGCCGGCCGCCCTGCCCGATGCGGGGCCAGCGCACGACCACCGGCACCAACAGCGCCAGGGCGATGATCGCCGGATAGCCCTGACGGGCGTAGGTCGGCAGGAAGCCGAAGCCCAGACAGACCATCGTCGCCGCCGAACGCCACGGCACCGGCAGCATCTTCCACAGCGCGACCGCCCCCGCGATCAGCGCGGCGGTGGCCGCCACCGTCGCCGGGGCGCCGCCGTGGCCGAGCCGCAGCAGCGGCGCGGTCAGCAGCGGGGTCAGCGGGGGATAGCCGTACGTGAAGTCGTAACCGCCGTCGGCCGTCGGCGTGATGGCGATGTTCCTGCTGTGGAAGAGCCACGCCCAGGGCTGCCCGTAGACCGTGTGCCCGGCGACCAGCTCCCTGGCGGCCTGGGTGGTGAGGGCCGACTCGTCGCCGCCCGCGTGGTTCAGCGCGAGGGTGCACAGGATCAGTGTCACCGCCGTCACCAGCACCACCAGGTCCAGGCGGGCCAGCGAACGGGCCCGGCGGACCGTCAGGGCGAGGACGCCGGTCACCAGGATCGAGGCGTAACAGACCGAGATGACCGCCGCGAGGAGCAGCCGGTGCGTCGCCGCCTGCGTCCACACCGTGCGGGTGCCGATGAAGAGGCTGATGTCGGCGAGGAGCGTCAGGACACGGTGCCACTGCGCGGGCCCCTCGACGGCTCCGGAGGCGGCGGACACCGCCGACTGCGTCCGCCGGCCGGGTGCCACCTGCTGTGTTTCTGCCAAGTGCACGACGCGAAGCTATGCGGGGCCGGTGAGCAGAAAATGGCCGGGGATGAAATGTCAGGTGTGAGGGAGGTAAGAGGCTCTCACGCGCGGAGGGGAGAGTCGCGGTCGCGCATCGTGTCGCTGTTGGGCCGAACGGGTGACTTGGCGTAAGAATTGACCGGTGCAGGAATTGAGTGCGAGTCAGGTCGGGGGATGCCGGTGAACCGTTACGACGTCACCGATGAACAGTGGGAGGGGCTCGCCCAGGTCGTGCCGCTGCGGGGCCGGGACGCCTGGCCGTCGGCGGTGAACCACCGCTCCCTGCCGGACGCGGAGACCGAGACCAGGCGCCGGTTCGTGGTGCTGCGGGTCAACGTGTTCGCGGACGCGCGCGACGTCGCCGAGACGCTGATGGCCGGCGCGCCCGTCCTGCTCGATCTCTCCAGCGCGGAGACGGAGGTCGCCAAGCGGGTGCTCGACTTCAGCACCGGGGTCGTCTTCGGACTGGGCAGCGGGATGCACCGCGTCGACCGGAACGTGTTCCTGCTCACTCCGCCGGGGACCGAGGTCGGCGGGCTGATGGAGGGAGCGGGGGCCTGAGGCGGCCGAGCGGTGCCGTTGGTCGCTCGATCGTAGGAAGGTACCGGGGCAAAACGGTTCAGCTTGTGGCGGGACCCCTAGCGTCGGCATATGCCCGTGCCTCCCATGCCGTTCGGCTCCGCCGCGCCCGGTGAAACCGCCGTGTCCTCCGACGTCTCCGTCGCGTCGGTTCCGTCCGCCCGGGTCCCGTCCCGGGCCGTCGTGGCGGACCCGCCGCCCGGGAAGACCCGGCCCGGTACCGACCCGCGTGCCCGGGTCACCGAACTGCGGCTGTCCGCGTTCGCCGGGCACCGGGGCGCCGGGTTCCCGCTGGGACCCGTCACGCTCTTCGCCGGGCCCAGCGGGACGGGGAAGTCCACCGCGCTCGGGGCGTACGAGGCGCTGGCCCGGCTCGGCGGCGGGGCGTCGCTCGCGGAGGTGTTCCCGGATCCGGTCGCGTGCGTGCCGCAGCGGGCGCGGCCCGACGCCCAGCGCCGACGGGGGTTCCGCATCGGCTGTACGGCCGACGGTGCCGAGGGACCCGTACGGCTCGACGTCGCCGTACAGGCCGAACCCGACCTGCGCATCGTGGGCGAGCGGCTGACCGCGGGCGGGGTGATCCTGCTGGAGACCGCGCTGCGCGACCCCGGACGCCGAACCGTGCAGGCCGCCTGGCACACCGCCGGAGCCGCGCCGGTCACCCGCGCCCCGCTGCCCGACGACCGGCTCGGCACCGCCCTGCTGCCGCTGCGCGTGGCCGGCAAGACGGACGGGCAGCGCCGGGTGCTCGCCGCCGCCGAGCAGATGGTGGTCGCCCTGCGCTCGGTCTTCCCCTGCGACCCGCGCCCCGACCGCATGCGCACCCCCGTCCCCACCGGCTCCGGCCGGCTCCTGCCCGGCTGCGACAACCTCGCCGACGTCGTGTGGCGCACCCGCGCCGAGTGCGTCCGGCGCCACGCCCAGCTCGTCGACGCGCTGCGGGCCGGCTGCGCCGGGGCCGTCGCCGACCTGGTCGCCGAGCCGCTGGGCGACGGCACCGTCCGCGCGCTGCTCGACCGCGGCGACGGCTTCCGTACGGAACTGGCGCGGCTCGGCGACGGCGAGTTGCGCTACCTCGCCCTGACCCTCGTCCTGCTGACCGGCCCCGGCGTGCTCGACATGGACGTACCGGGCGAGGTGCCCGACGCCCTGCAGACCCTCACCGTGCTGGCCGACGGCTTCGACCGCGGCCTCGACCCCCGCCAGCGCCACGCACTGCTGCTGATGGCGGCCCGCATGGGCGAGCGTGGGCACATCCGCTGCGCCGGCGCGATCAGCGACGCCTCCTGGGCCGTCGGGACGGCCGGTGTCACAGTGGTACACCTGAACCCGTGACGGAACCTTCGGACCTGGCGAAACTCCAGCGCAGGCTGGCCGACTTCGCCGCCGCGCGCAACTGGCAGCCCTACCACAACCCCAAGAACCTGGTCGCCGCGCTGAGCGTGGAGGCCTCCGAACTGGTCGAGATCTTCCAGTGGTTGACGCCCGAGGAGTCGGCCCGTGTCATGGACGACCCCGGCACCGCCCACCGCGTCACGGACGAGGTGGCCGACGTCCTCGCCTACCTGCTCCAGCTGTGCGAGGTCCTCGGCATCGATCCGCTGGCCGCGCTGGACGCCAAGATCGACCGCAACGAACGGCGGTTCCCGACGCCGGAGGAGTAGGGGAGCAGGGGAACGACCCATCGGGAATCGTTCATTCCGTTATTACTCTACGGAGTCAAATTCTCCGTCGAAGCCGAATTGTTGTCCGCAGATTTCCGTCTTCCTCTGGCTTTACGTCTCACGGCCCCTCACTCTGGGTAGTGAACAAGGGAGTTCGGGCGGACGTGCCGGTGCCATGGGCCCGGCGGACGGACGGGGGCAGCGCATGGAAGCGATGCGGCTCATCGTGACGAGCAGGCGGGCCCTGACATCAGGCGCCGACGTGCCGGAGATCATGACGGAGGTGTGGCAGGCGCAGGCCCTGGCCCAGGCGATCGGCAGCCGCCTCGCGGTCTCCGGTCCGCCCGAACTGCGCGGCGAGGCACTGGGCCTGACGGAGCTGGCGGGCCGGGGCTGCGGCGTCCTGGACACGCCCGACCTCGACCCCGGCGACCTGCGCGCCGCCCAGCTGACCGAACTGGACGACGCCCGCCGCACCCTCCTCTGCCTCGGCGGCCTCCTGGGCGAGGTCGGCATCGCCCTGGTCGGCATGGCCAGCGCCGCGGCCGACGAGGCGACGTACTGGCAGTGCATGGAGGCGATCGACGCGGCGGACGAGTCGCGCGACCGGGTCCTGGAGATGCTGCGCAAGCTGGCGGCGAGAGAGGCGGCGGCCCTACCCGAACGGGAGGCCGGCTGACAAGGGAGCCCGCACGGTCCTCGCCCGCACGGCTTCAGCGGCTACGACCCCTCAGGCGCCGTCCCTCTCTGCCCTCGCGTCGCTTTCCCCGGCCGCCGCGCGCCCGGATCCCCCGGCCGACTGCAGATCCGCGTCCAGCGCCGAAAGGTCCGCGTTCAGCGCGGCCATCAGCTCCTCCATCTGTTCCAGCAGGCCCTTCGGCCGTCTGGCGGAGCCCCCTTCCCGCGCGACGGACTCGACCACCTCGACGGACTCTTCGGACATGTCGCGGCCTCCTCGGCCCAGGCCCCCCAGAGGGCCGATGCGATGGCGCGCGACGGCGACGACCGTCCGGCGCCGGTGCCGGACGGTCCGGCTCCGACCGCCCAACGATCACCACCGGGGCCGGTCACTCCCCAGAAGCGCCCGGCGGCCACCGTCGGACGATTTTCACCCGCCCGGGGACGGCGTCGCCGGGCGGAACCGGTGCGGTTGACGGGGCGATCGGCGTGCAGGATGGAGGCATGGACCTTCGAATCTTCACCGAGCCCCAGCAGGGCGCGACCTACGACACCCTGCTCACCGTGGCCAAGGCCACCGAGGACCTCGGCTTCGACGCCTTCTTCCGTTCGGACCACTATCTGCGCATGGGCGACGGGGACGGTCTGCCCGGACCCACGGACGCCTGGATCACCCTGGCCGGCCTCGCCCGCGAGACCAGCCGCATCCGCCTCGGCACGCTCATGACGGCGGGCACCTTCCGCCTGCCCGGAGTGCTCGCCATCCAGGTCGCCCAGATCGACCAGATGTCCGGCGGCCGGGTCGAACTGGGCCTGGGCGCGGGCTGGTTCGAGGAGGAGCACAAGGCGTACGGCATCCCGTTCCCGAAGGAGAAGTTCGGCCGCCTGGAGGAGCAGCTGGCGATCGTCACCGGCCTGTGGGAGACCAAGCCCGGCGAGACCTTCGACTTCCACGGCACCTACTACGACCTCACCGACTCGCCCGCGCTGCCCAAGCCCGCCCAGGCGAGGATCCCGGTCCTGATCGGCGGCCACGGCGCGACCCGCACCCCGCGGCTGGCCGCACGGTACGCCGACGAGTTCAACATGCCGTTCGCCTCGGTCGAGGACAGCGACCGCCAGTTCGGCCGGGTCCGCGCCGCCGCCGAGGCCGCCGGCCGCGCGGCGGACGACATCGTCTTCTCCAACGCGCTCGTCGTCTGTGTCGGCAGGGACGACCGGGAGGTCGCCCGCCGCGCCGCCGCGATCGGCCGTGAGGTCGACGAACTGAAGGCCAACGGCCTGGCCGGCTCCCCGGCCGAGGTGGTCGACAAGATCGGCCGCTACGCCGGGATCGGCTCCCGCCGCCTCTACCTCCAGATCCTCGACCTCGCGGACCTGGACCACCTGGAACTGATCTCGGCCGAGGTCCAGTCCCAGCTGTCGTAACCCACCTGACGTCCCCTCCGCCCCGCCCGCGCGCCGCGGGGCGGAGGGGACGCCGGCTTCCGGTCCGCGCCACCGCCCCGAGCCCTCGCACACCCGGGCGAAAAATCCCGAGTGCGCGCCCGGCCGCCCCCGGTACGTTGTCCCAGCCCGCCCGTTCGGCGCAGGCGCAGGTCAGAAGCTATCCCCGAGGAAACCACCGTGTTCCTGACGATCACCACCACCGGCACCCCCGACCGCCCCGCCACCGACCTCGGGTTCCTGTTGCACAAGCATCCCGACAGGGCGCAGGCGTTCTCCACCTCCTACGGCACGGCCCACGTCCTCTACCCCGAGGCGGACACCGAGCGCTGCACGGCGGCACTGCTGCTGGAGGTCGATGCCGTGGCGCTGGTCAGGAAGGGCAAGGGGAAGGGGCGCGGCGGAGCGCCCGACGCCGCGCTGGCGCAGTACGTCAACGACCGTCCGTACGCCGCCTCCTCGCTGCTCGCCGTGGCGCTGAGCAGCGTGTTCTCCAGTGCGATGCGCGGGGTGTGCAACGCCCGGCCCGAGCGGGCCGCCGAGCCGCTGCCGCTGCGGATCGAGGTGCCCGCGCTGCCCGCCCGGGGCGGGGCGGACGTGGTACGGCGGCTCTTCGAGCCCCTGGGGTGGGCCGTCACCGCCGAACCCGTCCCGCTGGACGCCGAGTTCCCCGGTTGGGGCGACTCGCGGTACGTGCGTCTCGAACTGGAGTCCACGAAGCTCACCCTCGCCGACGCCCTGCGGCAGCTGTACGTCCTGCTGCCCGTCCTCGACGACGCCAAGCACTACTGGGTCGCCGACGACGAGGTGGACAAGCTGCTGCGCGCCGGTGAGGGCTGGCTGGCCGAGCACCCGGAGCAGAAGCTGATCACCAGCCGCTATCTGTCCCGGCGCTGGTCACTGACCCGGCAGGCCATGGAGCGGCTGGAGCTGGTGCGGCTCGCGGAGACGGACGACAGCGAGGTCGAGGAGATCGACAACGCCGTCGGCGCGGAGGGCGACGCGGAGAGCGAGGCGGGGGAGAAGCCCACCCCGCTGGCGGTGCTGCGGCGGGACGCCGTCGTCGACGCCCTCAAGCGGGCCTCCGCCGCCCGTGTCCTCGATCTCGGCTGCGGGCAGGGTCAGTTGGTGCAGGCGCTGCTGAAGGACCCGGCCTTCACCGAGATCGTCGGGGTGGACGTGTCCATGCGCGCGCTCACCATCGCCTCGCGGCGGCTGAAGCTGGACCGCATGGGCGAGCGGCAGGCCTCGCGGGTCAAGCTCTTCCAGGGGTCGCTGGCCTACACGGACAACCGGCTCAAGGGGTACGACGCCGCCGTGCTGAGCGAGGTGATCGAGCATCTCGACCTGCCCCGGCTGCCCGCCCTGGAGTACGCGGTGTTCGGCGCCGCCCGCCCGCGCACGGTCCTCGTGACCACCCCGAACGTCGAGTACAACGTCCGCTGGGAGAGCCTGCCCGCCGGGCACGTCCGGCACGGGGACCACCGGTTCGAGTGGACCCGCGAGGAGTTCCGGGCCTGGGCGGCCGGTGTCGCCGAGCGGCACGGCTACACCGTCGGGTTCGTCGCCGTCGGGCCCGACGACCCCGAAGTCGGGCCGCCCACCCAGATGGCCGTTTTCGACATCGGCACCGTCGGCACGAAGACCGAGAAGGAGGCGAAGGCAGCATGACCGAGGCGAACGCGAACACCGGGCGGGTGCTTCCCGTCACCGACCTCTCCCTGGTCGTCCTCGTGGGCGCCTCCGGGTCCGGCAAGTCGACCTTCGCCCGCAGGCACTTCGAGCCGACCGAGGTGATCTCCTCGGACTTCTGCCGCGGGCTGGTCTCGGACGACGAGAACGACCAGAGCGCCACCCGGGACGCCTTCGACGTCCTGCACTACATCGCGGGCAAGCGGCTGGCGGCCGGCCGGCGCACCGTCGTGGACGCCACCAGCGTGCAGCAGGACGCCCGGCGGCAACTGATCGACCTGGCCAAGCGGTACGACGTGCTGCCCATCGCCATCGTGCTCGACGTGCCCGAGGAGGTCTGCGCCGAGCGCAACGCGGCCCGCACCGACCGTGCCGACATGCCCCGGCGGGTCATCCAGCGGCACATCCGTGAACTCAGGCGCTCCGTCAGGCACCTGGAGCGCGAGGGCTTCCGCAAGGTGCACGTGCTCAAGGGCGTCGAGGACGTCGAGCGGGCCCGCGTGGTCACCGAGAAGCGCTTCAACGACCTCACCCGCCTCACCGGTCCCTTCGACATCATCGGTGACGTCCACGGCTGCGCGAGCGAACTGGAGGCCCTGCTGGGCAGGCTGGGGTACGTCGACGGCGTCCACCCGGACGGCCGTACCGCCGTCTTCGTCGGTGACCTCGTCGACCGGGGACCGGACACCCCGGGCGTGCTGCGCCGTGTGATGGCGATGGCCGGCTCCGGCGACGCGCTGTGCGTGCCCGGCAACCACGAGAACAAGTACGGGCGCTACCTCAAGGGCCGCAAGGTCCAGCACACCCACGGGCTCGCCGAGACCATCGAGCAGATGGAGGGCGAGAGCGAGGACTTCAGGCGGGAGGTGCGGACGTTCCTCGACGGGCTCGTCAGCCACTACGTCCTCGACGGCGGGCGGCTCGTGGTCTGCCACGCCGGGCTGCCGGAGAAGTACCACGGGCGGACCTCCGGACGGGTGCGTTCACACGCCCTGTACGGCGAGACCACCGGAGAGACCGACGAGTTCGGGCTGCCGGTGCGCTATCCGTGGGCCGAGGACTACCGGGGCCGGGCGGCGGTCGTCTACGGCCACACACCCGTCCCGGAGGCGACCTGGCTCAACAACACCATCTGCCTCGACACCGGCGCCGTCTTCGGCGGCAAACTCACCGCGCTGCGCTGGCCCGAGCGGGAACTGGTCGACGTACCGGCCGAGCGGGTCTGGTACGAGCCGGCCAGGCCGCTGCGGTCCGAGGCGCCCGGCGGGCAGGACGGGCGCCCGCTGGACCTGAACGACGTGCACGGCCGCCGGGCGGTGGAGACCCGCCACGCCGGCCGGGTCGCGGTGCGGGAGGAGAACGCGGCCGCCGCCCTGGAGGTCATGAGCCGGTTCGCCGTGGACCCGCGGCTGCTGCCGTACCTGCCGCCGACCATGGCGCCCACGGCCACCAGCCAGGTCGAGGCCCGCGGCGGAGCCGCTGACGGACACTTCCTGGAGCACCCGGTCGAGGCCTTCGCGCAGTACGCCCGGGACGGGGTCGCCCGGGTCGTGTGCGAGGAGAAGCACATGGGCTCGCGGGCCGTGGCACTGGTGTGCCGGGACGCGGAGGCCGCGCGGCGCAGGTTCGGGGTGGACGGCCCCAGCGGGTCGCTGTACACCCGTACCGGGCGCCCGTTCTTCGACGACGCCGCCATGACCGAGGAGGTCCTCGGGCGGCTGCGTGCGGCCGTCGACGCGGCCGGGCTGTGGGACCGGCTCGACACCGACTGGCTGCTGCTGGACGCCGAGCTGATGCCGTGGTCGCTGAAGGCCGCCGGCCTGCTGCGTTCCCAGTACGCCGCCGTCGGCGCCGCCGCCGGCGCGGTGTTCCCGGGGGCGCTGGCCGCCCTGGAGGGGGCGGCGGCGCGCGGTGTCGACGTCACCGGCCTGCTGGACCGCCAGCGGGAACGCGCCGCCGACGCCGCCGCGTTCACCGAGGCCTACCGCCGCTACTGCTGGCCGACCAACGGCCTGGACGGGGTGCGTCTGGCACCGTTCCAGATCCTGGCGGTGCGCGGGCGCAGCCTGGCCGCCGTGCCGCACGACGAGCAGCTCGCCCTCATCGACCGGCTCGTCGAGCACGACGGCAGCGGGCTGCTGCGGACCACCCGGCGGCTGTACGTCGACACCGGGGACCCGGAGTCGGTGCGGGCCGGTGTCGACTGGTGGCTGGAGATGACCGGCAGGGGCGGCGAGGGCATGGTCGTCAAGCCGGTGGGCGCGCTGGTGCGCGACGCGGAGCACGGGCGGCTGGTGCAGCCCGGCATCAAGTGCCGGGGCCGCGAGTACCTGCGGATCATCTACGGCCCCGAGTACACCCGGCCGGACAACCTCGCCCGGCTGCGGCAGCGGTTCCTGAACCACAAGCGGTCGCTGGCGGTCCGCGAGTACGCGCTGGGCGTGGAGGCCCTGGACCGGCTCGCCGACGGGGAGCCGCTGTGGCGGGTGCACGAGGCGGTGTTCGGGGTGCTCGCCCTGGAGTCGGAGCCGGTGGACCCGCGGCTGTGAGCGGTGACCGGACCCTCGGATGTGAGCCGTCCCACGGCACCCTTGTGTCTCCCGTGCACCTCTTCCTAGGGTGAACTGCGTTGCCTATCAAGGGAGTTCGTGGCCATGGAGATCAAGAAGGTGGTGGTCCGCGAGGACCAGGGCACCAGCCGCCGGCCGGCCATCCTGGAGAAGCGGCCGACCCGCTGAGCGAGGGGACGGCATGCGCGTACACCTGGTGACGATGCCCTGGCATCCGATCGACTCCCCTCGCTCCAAGTGGGCCTGCTGCATGCTCTGGTGCGGCAGGCCCGCCCCGGTGACGAGGTGCGCGAGTTCCACGGCTCGCTGCGCTGGGCGGAGTTCCTGCTGGAGCGCTCCGGCGGACGGCTGCGGCCCGGGGACTGCGTGGAGGTCGGCAGCGACTCGATCTTCCACGGCCTCGGCGACTGGGTCTTCTCCGGCGTCCTGTACGACGACCCCGGCTGGGGGACCGGCCGGCTGCGCGAGTACGCGGACGCGCGGGGGGTCTTCGTCGACACCGCCCTCGCCATGCGGCCCCACGCGGCGGAGTTCATCGCCGAGTCAGCCACGCGGGTGCTGGCGGCCGATCCCGATGTCGTCGGGTTCACCAGCACCTTCATGCAGAACGTCTCCTCGCTCGCCCTCGCCCGCGAACTCAAGGCGAGGCGCCCGGAGGTGACCGTCGTCTTCGGTGGCGGCAACTGCGACGGGCCGATGGGCCACGCCCTGCACCGCAACCACCGGTTCGTCGACCATGTGGTGCGCGGCGAGGGCGAGTACGCCCTGCCCGCGCTCTTACGCCACCTGGACGCGGGCACGCCACCGGCGGACGTCCCCGGGGTGTGCTGGTGGGACGGCGAGGTGTCCCGCGCCAACGCCGAGACCCGGCGGACGGTGGCGCCCGCCGACATCCCCTCGCCCGACTACGACCAGTGGCAGGCCGCGCTGGACGCCTCCCCGGTGCGGGAGTACGTCCACCCGAAGCTGGTCGTCGAGGGGGCGCGCGGCTGCTGGTGGGGCGAGAAGCACCACTGCACCTTCTGCGGGCTCAACGGCTCCTCCATGGCCTTCAGGGCCAAGCCGGGCGAGCGGCTGTGGGCGGAGATCGACCGGCTGGTCCGGCGCCACCGCATCCTCGACGTGGTCAGCGTCGACAACATCATCGACATGGCCTACTTCCGCGACTTCCTGCCGCGTGTCGCCGACAGCGGCTGGGATCTGCGGCTGCACTACGAGGTCAAGTCCAACCTCACCCCCGACCAGCTCGAACTCCTCGGCCGCTCGGGCACGGCGCACATCCAGCCCGGCATCGAGAGCCTGGGCAGCCGGGTGCTGGACCTGATGGACAAGGGGGTCACCGGCGCCCGCAACGTCCGCACCCTGCGCGAGTGCGAGAACCACGCCCTGACCTGCTCCTGGAACCTCCTCTACGGCTTCCCGGGCGAGACGGCGGACGACTACGCACCGGTCATCGAGCAGCTCCCGGCCCTCGTCCACCTCCAGCCGCCGAGCGGCGCCCACCGGATCCAACTGGAGCGGTTCAGCCCGCACTTCACCGATCCGCAACTGGGCTTCGGCAAGCGCCGGCCGGCCGCGATGTACCAGCACGTCTACGACCTGCCCGAGGGCGAACTCGACGACCTCGTCTACCTGTTCGACACCGAGGACGCCGGCATCCGCGGCCCGGTCGAACGGCGGCTCCAGGAGGCGGTCGCCCGCTGGCGGGCCGGGCATCCGCACTCCCGCCTGCTGTTCGAGGAGGACGGCGAGACCCTGCTCGTGCACGACCGCCGGCACGGCCGGCCGCCCGCCACGCACCGCTTCACCGGCTGGCGGGCGGGGGCCCTGCGCCGCCTGGAGGACGGCCGTACCGAGTCCGCCCTGCTCCGGCTGCTGACCGCCGACGGCCACGACGTACGGCCCGAGGCGCTCGGCGACTGGATCCGCCATGCCTTCTCCCTGGGCCTGCTGTTCCGCGACGGGCACACCTACGTCTCCCTGCCGACCTGGGACGAGCCGGTCCGGATGCCGGAGGGTGCCGGGGTGGGCGGATGAGCGGGCTGCCCGCCGGTGTGCCGCACCGGTTCAGCGGCCGGCGCCGGGTCGAGGTGACCGAGCCGCTGCGGCTGGGCGGGACGGGCCGGGCGGCCGCGGTGGCGGTGCGGTTCCTGCGCGAGTGCCAGAGCCTGGGACTCCGGGTGCACTGGAGGGCCGCCGGCCCCCGGACGGCGTACGACGTCCGGGACCTGCGGCATCTGCCGCCGCCCGCCGAAGTGCCCGGCGAGCCGGGGGAGTGGACCGCCTGGCGGGCGGGGTACGCCCACGGGATGCTCTACCACCGGCGCGGGCCCGGCTTCGTCGCCGTCCTGGACCGGCGGGACCCCGGTACGGCCACCCGCCTCACCCTCGACCACCCCGGCCTCCTCGCCACCTTCGGGCTGCTCCAGGAGCCGACCCGCCTCGACGCGCTGGACACCACCGGGCACCGGGCGCTCGGCCTGCTCACCACCGAGCGGCTGGCCCTGGTCACCGACGGCTGGGCGGTGTCCCTGCCGCCACGTGTCCACCGCTGGCCCGTCCCCTGCACCGCGATCTGAGCCCCGGCCCTGCCGGGCCGTCCCGCCGGTTCCGCCCCGCTTCTCGTCGGGCGGACGAGAACAAGAAGCGGCGGATACGGCCGGCAAGGGGGTGAACCCGTACCACGGTGGTCAGGATGGAGGCATGGCATTCCATGTCGACTCCGAGGCCGGGCGGCTGCGCCGGGTCATCCTGCACCGGCCCGATCTCGAGCTCAAGAGGCTCACCCCCAGCAACAAGGACGCCCTGCTCTTCGACGACGTGCTGTGGGTGCGCCGGGCCCGCGCCGAGCACGACGGGTTCGCCGACGTACTGCGCGACCGAGGGGTCACCGTCCACCTCTTCGGCGATCTGCTCACCGACACCCTGGCGGTCCCCGAGGCCCGCGCCCTCGTCCTGGACCGGGTCTTCGACGAGAAGGAGTACGGCCCCCTCGCCACCGACCACCTGCGCGCGGTCTTCGACCAGCTGCCCGCCCAGGAGCTGGCCGAGGCCCTGGTCGGCGGCATGACCAAGCGGGAGTTCCTGGACGCCCACGCGGAGCCGGCCTCCGTCCGCTTCCATGTGATGGACCTCGACGACTTCCTCCTCGGCCCGCTGCCGAACCACCTGTTCACCCGCGACACCTCCGCCTGGGTCTACGACGGGGTGGCCATCAACGCCATGCGGCTGCCCGCCCGCCGGCGCGAGACCGTGCACTTCGAGGCGATCTACCGCCACCACCCGCTGTTCCGTGACGAAACGTTCCGGGTCTGGTCCCGGGGCCAGGACGACTACCCCTCCACCATCGAGGGCGGCGACGTCCTGGTGATCGGCAACGGCGCCGTCCTGATCGGCATGAGCGAGCGCACCACCCCCCAGGCCGTGGAGATGCTCGCGCACAAGCTCTTCGCGGCGGGCTCCGCGACCGCGATCGTGGCCCTCGACATGCCCAAGCGGCGGGCGTTCATGCACCTCGACACCGTGATGACCATGGTCGACGGCGACACCTTCACCCAGTACGCGGGCCTGGGCATGCTGCGTTCCTACACGATCGAGCCGGGCGTGGGCGACAAGGAGCTGAAGGTCACCGACCACCCGCCGGAGCACATGCACCGCGCGATCGCCGCCGCGCTCGGCCTCAGTGAGATCCGGGTGCTGACCGCCACCCAGGACGTGCACGCGGCCGAACGCGAGCAGTGGGACGACGGCTGCAACGTGCTCGCCGTCGAACCCGGCGTCGTCGTCGCCTACGAGCGCAACTCCACCACCAACACCCATCTGCGCAAGCAGGGCATCGAGGTGATCGAGATCCCGGGCAGCGAGCTGGGCCGGGGCCGGGGCGGGCCGCGCTGCATGAGCTGTCCGGTGGAACGGGACGGCGTGTAGGCACCCGGAGGGCTCCGGGGCCGCACGGGACTGTATAGAAATGTGGAACATCGTATAGAATTCCAAAAGTCCGTTGTTCTCGTATCCCTGGAGCGCCCCCATGGCGACAGTCCCGACCGCCCTCGCCGGCCGCCACTTCCTCAAGGAGCTGGACTTCACCCAGGAGGAGTTCCGGGGGCTGGTCGAGCTGGCCGCCGAGCTGAAGGCCGCCAAGCGGACCGGGGCCGAGACGCGGTACCTGACCGGCCGCAACATCGCGCTGATCTTCGAGAAGACCTCGACCCGCACCCGCTGCGCCTTCGAGGTCGCCGCCGCCGACCAGGGCGCCTCGACGACGTACCTCGACCCCTCGGGCTCGCAGATCGGGCACAAGGAGTCGGTGCGGGACACCGCCCGCGTCCTCGGCCGGATGTTCGACGCCATCGAGTACCGGGGCGACAGCCAGGCGGGCGTCGAGGAGCTGGCCGCGTACGCCGGCGTACCGGTCTACAACGGTCTGACCGACGACTGGCACCCCACCCAGATGCTGGCCGACGTGCTGACGATGACGGAGCACTGTGCCAAGAGCCTCGACGGCATCGGCTTCGCCTACCTCGGTGACGCCCGCTTCAACATGGGCAACTCCTACCTGGTCACCGGCGCGCTGCTCGGCATGGACGTGCGCATCGTCGCGCCGGAGGAGTACTGGCCCGCCGACGAGGTCGTGGCCCACGCCCGCAAGCTGGCCGAGGGCAGCGGAGCGGTCATCACGCTCACCGAGGACATCGCCGAGGGCGTCCGCGGTGCCGACTTCGTCGCCACCGACGTCTGGGTCTCCATGGGCGAGCCCAAGCAGGTCTGGGCCGAGCGCATCAAGGCCCTGGCGCCGTACGCCGTGACCATGGACGTGCTGCGCGCCACCGGCAACCCGGACGTGAAGTTCCTGCACTGCCTGCCCGCCTTCCACGACCTGGGCACCAAGGTCGGCCGGGAGATCCACGAGACGTACGGCCTGACCTCGCTGGAGGTCACGGACGAGGTCTTCGAGTCGCCGCACTCGGTCGTCTTCGACGAGGCCGAGAACCGGCTGCACACCATCAAGGCGGTGCTGGTCGCCACCCTCGCCTGACTCCCCCGGCGCCGAGCACCCCTTATCCTGACCGGCGGCCCGGAGCCACCCCTTCCACGGCCGTCACCGCGACCTCATCCGGTCGCCCGCACCACCAGAAACGAGCACCACCCGCATGCCCGCTCCCCGCATCAAGCCCCCCGCGCTGCTGGTCGCCGAATCCGGCGCCGACCGGGAGGGCCACGGCCTCCAGCGCACCATGGGCCTCTTCCAGCTCATCTGCTTCGGCGTCGGCGCGATCGTCGGCACCGGCATCTTCGTCGGTCTGTCCGACTCCGTCGCCAAGGCCGGTCCGGCCGTCGTCGTCTCCTTCGTCCTCGCCGCGATCACCTGCGTCTTCACCGCCTTCTCCTTCGCCGAGCTGGGCGGCGCGATCCCGGTCTCCGGATCGTCGTACTCCTTCGCCTACGCCGGTCTCGGCGAGTCCACCGCCTTCCTGGTCGGCTGGTGCCTGCTGCTGGAGTACGGCATCTCGATCTCGGCCGTGGCGGTCGGCTGGAGCCAGTACGTCAACGAACTGCTGCACAGCCTCACCGGCCGGCAGCTCCCGGCCGCGCTGTCCGCCGGCCCGGCCGACGGCGGGATCCTGAACCTCCCCGCCGTGATCGTCATCGCCCTGGCCTGTCTGCTGCTGGTGCGCGGGGTGCGCGAGAGCGCCCGGGCGACGGCCGCCATGGCCGCCGTCAAGCTCGTCGTCCTGCTGGCGTTCTGCGCCATCGGCTACAGCGCCTTCAAGCACGGCAACCTCACCCCGTTCTCCCCGGCCGGCCTCGGCGGCATCGGCGCGGGCACCACCGCCGCCTTCTTCTCCTACATCGGCTTCGACGCGATCACCACCGCCGGTGAGGAGGCCAAGAACCCGCGCCGGGACATCCCGGTCGCGATCATGGTCTGCATGGGTGTGGTCACCCTGCTCTACTGCGCGGTCGCCGTGGCCGCGATCGGCGCCATCGGCGGCGACCAGGTGGCCGGCCGGCCCGCCGCGCTGTCGTACGTCGTCAACGAGGTCACCGGCTCCACGGTCGGCGGCGGGGTGATCGCCTTCGGCGCGGTCGTCGCCATCGCCTCCGTCGTGCTCGCCGTGATGTACGGCCAGACGCGCATCCTGATGTCGATGTCCCGGGACGGACTGATCCCGCGCGTCTTCGAGAAGGTCTCGCCCCGCACCTCGACCCCGGTCGCCGGGACGCTGATCGTCGCCGTCCTCTTCGCCCTCCCGGCGGCCTTCGCCTCGCTGGACGCCGTGATGAACCTGTGCACCATCGGCACGCTCGCCATCATGGCCGTCGTCAACATCACGGTGATCGCCCTGCGCCGTCGCGAGCCGGGCCTGAGCCGCAGCTTCCGGGTGCCCCTCTACCCGGTGGGCCCGCTGCTCGGCGTCGGCTTCTGCCTCTACCTGATGTACGAGACCGGCTGGCGGACCTGGCTCCAGTTCGCCGGCTTCCTCGTCGCCGGCCTGCTCGTCTACGTCGTCTACGGCCGCCGGCACTCCACGCTGGTCCGCACCGCCCCCGAGGTCACGCCGGACGCCGCCGAGCGGGAACCACAGGCAGCCTGAACCACACCGCCTTGCCCGAGGAGGTGGGGCGGTGACCGCAGGACGAGCTGAGGGCGCGGATCAGCAGCAGGCCGCGACCGCCCTCCTGCCAGGGGTCGGGCGCCTCGACGACCGGGCGCGTCAGATGGCCGGGCGGCGCCGGGTCCGGGTCGTGCACCTCGACCTGGCAGCCGTGCGGCAACAGCTCCACCACCAGCTCTATCGGGCCGTCGCCCGCGGTGTGCTCCACCGCGTTGGCCACCAGCTCCGCCGTGAGCAGCTCCGCGGTGTCACTGTCGGCCCGGTGCTCCACCTCGGCCAGGGCCGTCCGCACCAGGGCGCGTGCCACCGGCACCGCCGCCGCGGTGTGCGGCAGCGCGATGCGCCAGGAGGCCGAGGCGGAGGGGGGTTCGTACAAGGCGAGTCCGTTCATGGAGCAGGCTGTCCTGCTTTCGGCTTCAGGAATGGTACGGGGCCCCGGCACAGGGACCCTCGACCGGTGCCACAGGGACCGTGGACCCCGGTACCGGGCGGCTTACCCGGGACAACGGCGCGCCTCGCACGGCTGCTCCCGCTGTTACGACGCTGTGGACGACCGGTGACGGCCGTGACGGCTCGCGGTCATGTCGACGGCGTTTCCACGTCATGTCCACGTGATGCCCGCGCCCGCTGTCGCGGACTCATGACGACAGTCAGAAATGGGTGATAACTTCGTCGGGTAGAGCACGTGAGGCACCGCCCCCCTAGGAGGCCGCACGTCATGAGTCCCTTCACCGGCTCCGCCGCCCGCACCCAGGACTGGGAGCACCTGCGGGTCCAGCTCGCCGACGGGGTCGCCACCGTCACCCTGGCCCGCCCCGAGAAACTGAACGCCCTCACCTTCGGTGCCTACGCCGACCTGCGCGACCTGCTCGCCGAACTGTCCCGGGAGCGGTCCGTGCGCGCCCTGGTGCTGACCGGCGAGGGCCGCGGCTTCTGCTCCGGCGGCGACGTCGACGAGATCATCGGCGCCACCCTCTCCATGGACACCGCCCAGCTGCTCGACTTCAACCGGATGACCGGGCAGACCGTACGGGCGCTGCGGGAGTGCCCCTTCCCGGTGATCGCCGCGGTGCACGGGGTGGCGGCGGGCGCGGGGGCCGTACTGGCGCTCGCGGCCGACTTCCGGGTGGCCGACCCGAGCGCCCGGTTCGCCTTCCTCTTCACCCGGGTCGGCCTGTCCGGCGGCGACATGGGCGCCGCCTACCTGCTGCCCCGGGTCGTCGGACTCGGCCACGCCACCCGCCTGCTGATGCTGGGCGAGCCGGTGCGGGCCACCGAGGCCGAGCGCATCGGCCTGATCAGCGTACTGACGGAGGAGGGCCGCGCCGACGAGGCCGCCCGGGCCCTGGCCCGCCGCCTCGCCGACGGCCCGGCACTGGCCTACGCCCAGACGAAGGCCCTGCTCACGGCCGAGCTGGACATGCCACTGGCGGCCTCCGTCGAACTCGACGCCGCCACCCAGGCACTGCTGATGAACGGCGAGGACTACGCGGAGTTCCACGCGGCCTTCACCGAGAAGCGTCCGCCGAAGTGGCGGGGGCGATAGGGATGGCCGCCCACCGCATCGCGATCATCGGCGGCGGCCCCGGCGGCCTCTACGCCGCCGCCCTGCTCAAACGCCTGGACCCGGCCCGTGAGATCACCGTATGGGAGCGCAACGCCCCCGACGAGACCTTCGGCTTCGGCGTGGTCCTGTCCGACGAGACCCTCGGCGGCATAGAGCACGCCGACCCCGTGGTCTACGCGGCCCTGCAGCGCGACTTCGTCCGCTGGGACGACATCGACATCGTCCACCGGGGCACCCGCCACACCTCCACCGGACACGGCTTCGCCGCGCTGGGCCGGCGCCGCCTCCTGGAGATCCTGCACGCGCGCTGCCGTGACCTCGGCGTCGACCTCCGCTTCCGCACCGAGGCCCCGCCCCCGGACCGGCTGTGCGCGACCCACGACCTGGTCATCGCGGCCGACGGGGTGCACAGCGCCACCCGCGAGGCGCACGCCGAGGTGTTCGGACCCGAGGTCGTCGGCCACCGGTGCCGCTACATCTGGCTGGCCGCCGACTTCGCCTTCGACGCCTTCCGCTTCGAGATCGCCGAGACCGAGCACGGCGTGATGCAACTGCACGGCTACCCCTATGCGGTCGACGCCTCGACCGTCATCGTGGAGATGCGCGAGGAGGTGTGGCGGGCCGCGGGATTCGACGAGACGAGCCCGCAGGAGTCCGTCGAGCGCTGCGCCAAGATCTTCGCCGACGCCCTCGGCGGACGGCCGCTGCGTGCCAACACCTCGGCCTGGACCACCTTCCGCACGGTGGTCAACGAGCACTGGTCGCACGGCAACCTCGTGCTGCTCGGCGACGCAGCGCACACCGCCCACTTCTCCATCGGCTCCGGCACCAAGCTCGCCGTCGAGGACGCCCTCGCGCTCGCCGCCTGTCTGGAGGAACGGCCCACCACGGCCGAGGCGCTGGCCGCCTACGAGGCGGAACGCAAGCCCGTCGTCGCCTCCACCCAGCGGGCCGCCCGGGCCAGCCTGGAGTGGTTCGAGAACCTCGCCCTGTACCTCGGCCAGCCGCCCCGCCAGTTCGCCTTCAACCTGCTCACCCGCAGCCGCCGCGTCACCCACGACAACCTCAGGCTGCGCGACGCCCGCTTCACCGGCGCGGTCGAGCGCGAGTTCGGCTGCCCGCCCGGCACGCCCCCGATGTTCACACCGTTCCGGCTGCGCGGCCTCACCCTGCGCAACCGGGTCGTCGTCTCCCCCATGGACATGTACTCGGCCGAGGACGGCGTCCCCGGCGACTTCCACCTCGTCCACCTCGGCGCCCGCGCGCTCGGCGGTGCCGGGCTGGTGATGACCGAGATGGTGTGCGTCAGCGAGGAGGGCCGGATCACCCCCGGCTGCACCGGCCTCTACACCGGCCGGCAGGCCGAGGCCTGGCGGCGGATCACCGACTTCGTGCACACCCGGGCACCGGGCACCGCGATCGGCGTGCAACTCGGGCACAGCGGGCGCAAGGGCTCCACGAAGCTGATGTGGGAGGGCATGGACGAGCCGCTGCCCGAGGGCAACTGGCCGCTGGTGGCCGCCTCACCGCTGCCGTACAAGCCGGGCGGCCAGACCCCGCGCCAGCTGTCCCGCGCCCAGCTCACCGACATCCGCGAGCAGTTCGCGGCCGCCGCCTGGCGGGCCGCCCGGGCCGGTTTCGACCTGCTCGAACTGCACTGCGCGCACGGCTATCTGCTCTCCGGTTTCCTCTCCCCGCTGACCAACCGCCGCACGGACGCCTACGGCGGCTCGCCCGAGCGGCGGCTGCGCTTCCCGCTGGAGGTCTTCGACGCCGTACGCGCGGTGTGGCCGGAGGAGCGGCCGATCACCGTGCGCATCTCGGCGACCGACTGGGCCGAGGGCGGCACCACCGCGGAGGACGCCGTTCAGATCGCCCGCGCCTTCGCCGCGCACGGCGCCGACGCGATCGACGTGTCCACCGGGCAGGTCGTCGACGAGGAGCGGCCGGAGTACGGGCGGTCGTACCAGACGCCGTTCGCCGACCGGATCCGGCACCAGGCCGGCGTTCCGGTGATCGCGGTCGGCGCGATCTCCTCCTGGGACGACGTCAACTCCCTGATCCTCGCCGGGCGTACGGATCTGTGCGCGCTGGCCCGCCCGCACCTGTACGACCCGCACTGGACGCTGCACGCGGCGGCCGAGCAGGAGTACGACGGTCCCGGCGCCGTCTGGCCGGCGCCGTACCGGGCGGGCAGCCGGCGCCCGAGGACCGGACGTACGGACGCGGCCAGACCCCGGCTCACGCTGGAGAGCCGGCCGCACGGCCCCGGTCACGGACCGGCGTAGCCGGCCCCCGCGTCCCGCAGCCGCTCGTGCAGCGCCCGGAAGACCTCCGCCGACCGGGTGCCCGGCCAGCCGGCCGGCAGCAGGGCGGCCGGGAGACCGGGGTCGGTGTAGGGGAGGTGGCGCCAGGAGTCCAGGGCCAGCAGATAGTCCCGGTAGGCGTCCTCGGGCGGGGTGTCCGGCCGCCTCTCCCAGGCGCGAAGGACCGGCGCGTGCGCGTCCAGGAAGCGTTCGTGCTCCTTGGCGATGGCGGCCAGGTCCCACCAGCGGGCGACCGCCTCGGCCGTCGGCGCGAACCCGAGGTGGGCGCCGGCGAAGAAGTCGACGTACGGATCGAGGCGCAGGCGCCGCAGGGCGTGCCGGGTCTCCTCGTACAGCCGGGCCGGGGCGATCCACACGCCGGGGGCTGCCGTGCCGAAGCCCAGGCCGGACAGCCGGGAGCGCAGCACGTGCCGCTTCTGCCGCTCCGACTCGGGCACCGAGAAGACGGCCAGCACCCAGCCCTCGTCGCGCGGCGGCACGGTGGCGTAGATCCGGCGGTCGCCGTCGTCGAGCAACTGGCGGGCCTCGGCGGACAGTTCGTAGCCCGCCGCACCCTGTTCGGTGCGGGCGGGCAGCAGCAGGCCACGGCGTTTGAGCCGGGACACCGAGGAACGCACGGACGGCGCGTCCACGCCGACCGCGGCCAGGAGCCGGATCAGCTCGGCGACGGGCACCGGGCCGGGCATGAAGCGGCCGTACGCGCCGTAGAGCGTGACGATGAGGGACCTGGGGGCGTGCTGCTCGGACACGTTGATCATCTTAGGTCGTCGGTATCACTGCTGGTCACCATCGGTGCGCAGGCGGAAACGCTGCAACTTGCCGGTGGCCGTGCGCGGGAGCGCGTCCAGGAAGACGAACTCGCGCGGACACTTGTACGGCGCCAGCTCGGACCGGACGAACGCGCGCAGCGCCTCCGCGTCCCGCCGGGCGCCGTCCCGCAGGACGGCGAACGCCACGACGACCTGTCCGCGCGCCGCGTCGGGCCGTCCGACGACCGCCGTCTCCACCACGTCCGGGTGGCGCAGCAGCGCGTCCTCGACCTCCGGGCCGGCGATGTTGTACCCGGCCGAGATGATCATGTCGTCGGCGCGGGCCACATAGCGGAAGTACCCGTCGGCCTCCCGGACATACGTGTCACCGGTGATGTTCCAGCCGTCGCGTACGTACTCCCGCTGCCGGGGGTCGGCGAGGTAGCGGCAGCCGACCGGCCCGCGCACGGCGAGCAGACCCGGCTCGCCGTCGGGCACCGGCCGTCCGTCCGCGTCCTGCACGCGCGCCTGCCACCCCGGCACCGGGACGCCCGTCGTGCCCGGTCTGATCCGCTCGTCGGCCGCCGAGACGAAGATGTGCAGCAGCTCGGTGGCGCCGATGCCGTTGATGACGCGCAGGCCGGTGCGCTCGTGCCAGGCCCGCCAGGTGGCGGCGGGCAGGTTCTCCCCGGCCGACACACAGCGGCGCAGCGAGGAGACGTCGTGGCCGCCCAGGTCGTCGAGCATCGCCCGGTACGCGGTCGGCGCGGTGAAGAGCACGGAGACCCGGTGCTCGGCGATGGCGGGCAGCAGCTGCCGGGGGCCGGACTGTTCGAGGAGCAGGGCGCTGGCGCCGGCGCGCAGCGGGAAGACCACCAGCCCGCCGAGACCGAAGGTGAAGCCGAGCGGGGGGCTGCCCGCGAAGACGTCGTCCGCCCGGGGGCCCAGCAGGTGCTTCGAGAAGGTGTCGGCGACGGCGAGCACATCCCGGTGGAAGTGCATGCACCCTTTCGGGCGACCCGTCGTGCCGGAGGTGAACGCGATCAGGGCCACGTCGTCACAGGCGGTGTCCACGGCCGGGAACGGCGTGCGGGGCGCCGGGCGGTGCAGGAGGTCGTCCGGGGCGTCCTGGCCGTAGGTGGCGATCCGCAGGCCGGGGACCTCGGCCTTGGCCAGGTCGTCGACGGCCCGGATGTCGCACAGGGCGTGCCGGACCCGGGCGATCTCGCAGATCGTGGCCAGCTCGTGCGGGCGCTGCTGGGCGAGCACGGTGACCGCGACCGCGCCCGCCTTCAGCACCGCCAGCCAGCAGGCCGCCAGCCAGGGGGTGGTGGGCCCGCGCAGCAGGACCCGGTTGCCGGGGACCACGCCGACGTCACGGGTGAGCAGGTGGGCGAGGCGGTCGACACGGGCGCGCAGCTCGCCGTACGTCCACACCGGGCCGGACGGGGTGCGGAAGGCGGGGCGGCCGGGGTCGCCGTGGCCGAGGAGTTCGGCGGCGCAGTTCAGCCGATCGGGGTACCGCAGCTCCGGCAGGTCGAAGAGCAGGTCGGGCCACTGCTCGCGCGGCGGGAGGTGGTCGCGCGCGAAGGTGTCGACGTGCGCCGAGACGGTCATGGCGGTTCGCCCCCTTGCCGTGACGGGCTTTCTGGCGGGCTCGCACAAGGAGCGTATCGTGTTGGTGACGGCAGTCAACGGTGCGCGATACCGTCTCGATGGGTCAGTGGCGACCCGCCTCGCAGGGAGGACCGGCCGTGCCCGCATTCTCACTCGAACCATCGCAAACCGCCTGGTGCGCCGAGCTGCGCACGCTGGCCGCCGAACGGCTGCGCCCGCTCGCCGACAAGGGCGAACCGGGCCGGGTCAACCGCGCGCTCGTCGCCGGGCTCGGCCAACTCGGGCTGCTCTCCCGCCTGTTCACCTCCGGGGCGCTCGACCTGTGCCTGATGCGGGAGTCCCTCGCCCAGGTCTGCACCGAGGCCGAGACCGCCCTCGCCCTGCAGGGCCTGGGCGCCCACCCGGTGCACGCCCACGGGACGTCCGCCCAGCGGGACCGCTGGCTGCCCCGGGTGGCCGACGGCAGCGCGGTGGCCGCGTTCGCGCTGAGCGAGCCGGGGGCGGGCTCGGACGCGGCGGCGCTGGCGCTGACCGCCACGCCCGACCGCCGCGCCGGCTGGCGGCTGAGCGGGGCCAAGCGCTGGATCTCCAACGCCCCCGAGGCCGACTTCTACACCGTCTTCGCCCGCACCACCCCGGGCGCCGGCGCCCGCGGGGTGACCGCCTTCCTGGTGCCCGCCGACCGCCCGGGCCTGACCGGCTGCGCGCTGGAGATGCTCTCGCCGCACCCCATCGGCGCCCTGGACTTCGACGGCGTGCCCGTCACCGCGGACGACGTGCTCGGCGAGGCCGACCGGGGCTTCGCCGTCGCCATGGGCACCCTCAACCTGTTCCGGCCCAGCGTCGGCGCCTTCGCCGTCGGCATGGCCCAGGCGGCACTCGACGCCACCCTCGGCCACACCCGCGAGCGGCAGGCCTTCGGCGGCCCCCTGAAGGACCTTCAGTCCGTCGCCCACCAGGTCGCCGAGATGGCGCTGCGCACCGAGGCCGCCCGGCTGATGGTGTACGCGGCGGCGACCGCGTACGACCAGGGGGCGGCCGATGTCCCGGGGCGCGCCGCGATGGCGAAACTGCTCGCCACCGAGACCGCGCAGTACGTCGTCGACACGGCCGTCCAGCTGCACGGCGCCCGGGCCCTGCGCCGCGGCCACCTCCTGGAGCACCTCTACCGGGAGGTGCGCGCCCCGCGGATCTACGAGGGCGCCAGCGAAGTCCAACGGGGCATCATCGCAAAGGAGCTGTACGCCACGGCCGCGCGGGACGAGGAGGCGCGGTGACCACCGAGCGCGTCAACCCGCCCGGGCTGTCCCCGGCCACCGGCTTCACGCACGCCGTGGTCGCGACCGGCGCCCGCGTGGTGTTCCTGGCCGGCCAGACCGCCCTGGACGCCGACGGCAGGATCGTGGGCGCCACGCTGCCCGAGCAGTTCGAGCGGGCGCTCGGCAACCTCCTCGCGGCCCTGCGCGCGGCCGGCGGCACCCCCGCCGACCTCGCCCGCGTCACCGTCTACGCCACCGACGTCGCCGCCTACCGCACCCACACCGCCGAACTGGGCCGCGTCTGGCACCGGTTGGCGGGCCGGGACTACCCGGCGATGGCGGTCGTCGGGGTCGTACGCCTGTGGGACGAACAGGCCCTGGTGGAGCTGGACGGTTTCGCGGTCCTGCCCTAGGGGCCGCTCCGGCGACAGGGGCCGCTCAGGCGGCGACCGGCAGCCGTTCGGCCGGTGCCCGGTGGGGCGGGATCACACTGCCGTCCGGGTGCAGCTCGCCCGTGTCGTCGAAGACGATCGCCCCGTCGCACAGCAGGGTCCAGCCCTGTTCGGGGTGGGCGGCGACGGCGTGCGCGGTGGCGTTGTCGGCCGCGGGGCACGAGAAGCGGGGGGTCTGGTGGGAACACATGGCGCACCTCCACGTCGGATGCGATGGGCGCCGGCGGTGACTCGCCGCCCGGCACGAGTAGACCATGCGCTTCTCGTGAACTCCTCGAAAGCGCCTGCAGCGAAATGTGACAACACGAAGACAACTTTCGAACCGTCCCGCAACGCGCCACCGATGGAGTGACGGTCACGCCCTCGGGGCCGCCCGACCGGTACCAGTGGAGGTCCCCACTCCACGATCGATCCGGGAGACACCCCATGCCCGTACGACCCGTCCTCGCCTCGGCCGTCGGCGCCGCCGCGCTGCTGCTCACCGCCGTCGCCCCGGCCTTCGCCGACACCACCGAGTCCGTGACCGTCGACGCGACGGGCCGGCTCGCGGCGGACGGCACCGTGACCCTCTCCGGCACCTACCGCTGCTCCGGCGGCAGCGGACCGGTCTTCATCAGCTCCTCGATCGGCAGGACCGACCGGGGTGTCCAGATGGGCATCGGCGGCTCCAGCGCCCAGTGCGACGGCGCCGAGCACCACTGGGAGAACAGCGGCACCCTCACCTCGGACGTCCTGAAGAAGTCGCTCAAGGTGGGCGGCACGGCCCATGTGGAGGCCACCGTCATGGAGCTGCGGACCGTGGGCATCGTGCCGTTGCCGTTCTTCCACGCCGTCCACGAGAGGGACATCAAGCTCGTCAAGGGGTGAGCCGCCGTACGCGAGCGGCCCGGCACACCGTGGACGAACACGGGTGCCGGGCCGCTCGCGCAGGTCAGGCCGCCTGCCAGCTGTGCGGTGCGTGGTAGGCGTGCGGGCGCCAGGAGGTGGTGCCGGGGGAGGACGGCTCGGCGCCGTCGCCGGCCCGCGCGGCGCGGCTGAGCAGCAGCACCGCGAGGGCGGCCAGCTCCTCCTCGGTGGCCTCGCCCTTCTCGACGCGGATGGGGGGAGTGAGGGATTCGGGCATCAGGACCTCCGTCACTGAGGGGGATTGCCGTGCTTGCGGGCGGGACGGTCGGCGTGCTTGGTGCGCAGCATCCGCAGCGAGCGGATCAGCACCTCGCGGGTCTCGGCCGGGTCGATCACGTCGTCCACGAGACCGCGCTCGGCCGCGTAGTACGGGTGCATCAGCTCGGCCTTGTACTCCTTCACCAGCTCGGCACGCATGGTCTCGGGGTCGGCGGCCTCGGCGATCTGCCGCCGGAAGATCACGTTCGCGGCACCCTCGGCGCCCATCACCGCGATCTCGTTGGTGGGCCAGGCGTAGGTCAGGTCGGCGCCGATGGACTGCGAGTCCATGACGATGTAGGCGCCGCCGTAGGCCTTGCGCAGGATGAGGGAGATACGGGGCACGGTGGCGTCGCAGTAGGCGTACAGCAGCTTGGCGCCGTGGCGGATGATGCCGCCGTGCTCCTGGCCCACGCCCGGGAGGAAGCCGGGGACGTCGAGCAGGGTGATGAGCGGGATGCTGAAGGCGTCGCACATCTGCACGAAGCGGGCCGCCTTCTCGGACGCCTCGATGTCCAGCACACCGGCCAGGGCCTGCGGCTGGTTCGCGACGATCCCGACCACCTGCCCGTCCATCCGGGCCAGCGCGCAGATGATGTTGCGGGCCCAGCGCTGGTGCACCTCCAGGTAGTCGCCGTCGTCGACGATCTCCTCGATCACCTTCGTCATGTCGTACGGCCGGTTGCCGTCGACCGGCACCAGGTCGGCGAGGGTCTCGCAGCGGCGGTCGGCCGGGTCGTCGCAGGGCACCGGGGGAGGGGTCTCGCGGTTGTTGCGGGGCAGCAGGGAGAGCAGGTAGCGCACCTCCTCCAGGCACGTCTCCTCGTCGTCGTAGGCGAAGTGGCAGACGCCGGAGGTCTCCGCGTGGACGTCGGCGCCGCCGAGCCCGTTCTGGGTGATCTCCTCGCCGGTGACCGCCTTGACGACGTCCGGGCCGGTGATGAACATCTGCGAGGTCTCGCGGACCATGAAGACGAAGTCGGTGAGGGCGGGGCTGTAGGCCGCGCCGCCCGCGCACGGGCCGAGCATCACCGAGATCTGCGGGATCACCCCGGACGCCGCCGTGTTGCGGCGGAAGATGCCGCCGTAGCCCGCGAGGGCGGTGACGCCCTCCTGGATGCGGGCGCCGGCACCGTCGTTGAGGGACACCAGCGGCGCCCCGGCCGCGATGGCCATGTCCATGATCTTGTGGATCTTGGCCGCGTGGGCCTCGCCCAGCGCGCCGCCGAAGATCCGGAAGTCATGGGCGTAGACGAAGACCGTACGGCCCTCGACCGTGCCCCAGCCGGTGACGACGCCGTCGGTGTGCGGCTTCTTCGCCTCCAGCCCGAACCCGGTCGCGCGGTGCCGGCGCAACTGCTCGACCTCGTGGAACGAGCCCTCGTCGAGGAGCAGGCCGATCCGTTCGCGCACGGTGAGCTTGCCCTTGGCCTTCTGGGCTGCGGTCGCCTTCTCACTGGGGCCGGCGAGCACGCGTGCGCGCAGTCCGGCCAGTTCCGCGACGTGGGACCTCATGTCTCTCCCTGTGGGGACGTCAGTTGCCGAGCCGGCGCAGGCCGCTCGCCTGGAGGACGGCGAACGCCGCGACGACGGCCGCCTGGAGCGGGATCCACACCGTGCCCACGGTGTTCGGGCCGAACCAGCCGAAGACCGCGGTGGCGACGGACGCCACCGCCCACAGCGCGTTGGCCTCGATGACCGCCTTGGTGGCGGCGGTGGACGGCACCGGGCGGCTCGCCAGCAGGGCGACCAGACCGCCGTACACGGTCAGGAAAGCGCCGATGCCGCGCAGGAATCCGGTGCCGAGGTCGAGCAGGTCGCCGACCGGACCGGCGGCGAGCAGGTAGATCAGGCCGTTGACGGCGGTCACGGCCGCGTCGAGGGCGAGGAAGGTGCGTAACGGGCGAGCCGCGGCCGCGCGGGCGGACGTCACCGTCAGCGCGCGGGCGGGGGTCTGGCTCGTGGTCATGGGGCCTCCGAAAGCTAGGGGGGTCTGCTTCCACTTCCACGGCGATGGTCGCAATCCGGGCTGACCGGGCGGTGACGAGCCACTGACGCCCCGGCCACCCGGTGGATCAGGCGACTTGCAGCCGCAGTCCCGGGCGGTGGTCACCGGTCAGGGCGGGGTCGTGGGAGAGGATGGCGCTCTCGACCCGGCGCAGGGCGGGGGAGGGCTGGATGCCGAGTTCCTCGTCCAGGTGACGGCGCATCCGGCGGAAGACGTCCAGCGCGTCGGCCTGCCGGCCGGAGCAGTACAGGGCGATCATCAGCTGCTCGCAGAACCGTTCCCGCAGTGGGTGGCCGGTGTGTGCCTCGGTGAGTTCCGTGAGGACGGCGGCATGGTGGCCGAGACGCAGTTCGGCGTCGAAGCGCAACTCCATGGCCCGTATGCGGTACTCCTCGTACCGGGCGCCCGCGAGCTGGCACAGGGTGCCGCCCGGGAAGCCGCCGAAGACCGGACCGCGCCACATCGCCAGGGCCTCCCCGAGCAGCCGGGCGGTCCGCGCCGCGTCGGCGGGCGCGGCGGCCTCGGCCAGCCGCACGCCCTTGATGAACTCCGCCGCGTCCAGCTCGCCCTCGCCGACGGTCAGCCGGTAGCCGGACGGATGCATGGTCACCCGCGAACCCGGCCGGTCCGGCTCCAGACTCCGCAGTTTCCGGCGCAGCCGGCTGATGTGCGCCTGCAGGGCGTTGGCCTGGTTGTCCGGCGCGGTCTCCCCCCACATCTCCTCGACCAGACTCTCCCCGGTGACCGGCTGGCCCTCGCTCACCAGCAGAGTCTGCACGAGCGTGCGCTGCAAGTCGCCGGAGATCTCCGCCGGGACCGTGTCGCTACGTATCTGCAGTGGCCCGAGAACGGAGAACTTCAGCATGTCTTCCCCCTTGGCGATCGCAGAACAATTCCTTTGAAAAGGCAATCTTCCAGAGCGGCCGGGTGTCGGTACGGTGTGGAACGCGTCGCGCCCCGGCGGGCCTGGCTCCTGTGGCCCGCCGGGGCGGTTGCTCCGCCGGGACGGGGGGCGGCCGGCGGTTCCTGGGGTGTGGTGGAAGTCTTTTCGGGGCGTCGTAATTCCGACCTCACTGCGCCTCGAATTCCGAGCCGGCCCGGTTTCCCGTGCCGTTCACTGGAACCACAGTGGCAGCGCCTGCTGACGGAATGCTGACACGCTTCTGACACGGGTAAGGAATTTCCTTTCGCTCTTTTCCTGGGGCTGCCCTCGATGCTCTACTCACTTCGATGGAAAACGCTCCCGAAAGGGGTACGGGAATGACCGCGACCACCACCGAAACCGTCACGGACAACCCTGTTCTCGACGCCGTGCGCACGCACACCACCAGCGAGAACCCGAGTTCGTTCCTGGCGCTCAACAGCGGAAACAGTACGTTCACCGTCCCGGGCGTGGACGGTGTCGTCGTCTACCGCCGCACGGGCCGGCACGCCGTGCAGTTCGGCGGTCCCTTCGCCGCCGAGGAGGGCTACGACACACTCGTCGAGGCCTTCCGCGAGTACGTCCGCGACGAGGGACTGCGCCTCGTCGGCGTCCAGCTGCAGCGCGCCGACGCCGAGCGCTACGCCGCCCGCGGCTTCACCGTCAACCAGGTCGGCGCCTCCTGGGCGCGCAGCCTGGCCGACTTCACCCTGCGCGGCACCAAGTTCATGCAGCTGCGCAACAAGATCTCCCGAGCGCACCGCAACGGCCTGCGGATCGAGGAGGTCGACGCGGCGGACTGGCAGGGCGCCATCGCCACGATCGACGAGGCCTGGCTCGGCTCCAAGGGCGGCGCCCAGCAACTGGAGTTCCTGGTCGGCCAGATAGGCGGCGAGGTGCAGAAGCACCGGCGGCTGTTCGCCGGCACCATCGACGGCGCCCCGGTCGCGTACATCTCGTACTCGCCGGTCTACGGCAGCCGGGCCGGCTGGATGCACGACCTCAGCCGCCGCGTCCCGGAGGGCTCCCCGGGCCTGATGGAGGCCATCAACGCGCACGCCATCGAGGTGTTCCGCGAGGAGGGCGTGGAGTGGCTGCACTTCGGGTTCACGCCGTTCACCGGCCTGGACGCGAGCCACGAACTCGACGGCCACAGCCCGGCCTTCCAGTGGCTGATGCACGCCCTGTGGGCCGAGGGCGCCGCCCTGTACCCGGCGCAGACGCAGCTGTCGTACAAGCAGAAGTGGGCCCCGGACCTGCTCATCCCGGAGTACGTCGCCTTCGACGGACCCCAGGCCTCGCTGCCCGGCTTCGCGCACGTCTTCCGCGCCTGCAACGCCTTCTGAAACCACCACCGGACACCGAGGAGTCGCAAGCGATGAGTGACACCAGCCCCACCACCGAGGAACTCCAGCACGGCATGGTCGAGCAGCTCATGGCCGTCATCGGCGCCCCCGACGACGAGGACGTCGCCCGCACCGCCGACGGTGTCGTCCGCGCGCTCGACGAGCGGCTGCGCGCCGAGGCGGCCGCCTGAGCCCGGCACCGGGTGCCGGTCAGACCGGCATCAGTGCCACATCAGGTCCGCACGGAACCCTGGACACACGTTCGCCCGGCGGACCGGGCCCGGGAGTACCGCACTGTGCTCCCGTCGCCCGGGCCCGCCGGGCGGACCCCGCCCGCGCGACGGTGACCGCCCGCGGGAGCACTGTCGACTCGCGGCGTCCGCAGGTCCGCGGGGCAGCGGCGCCGCCGCCCGGTCACGGGCACTTCTCCCAAGGAGAGCAACGCATGCAGCGTCCGCACATACAAGAAGCCGGGGTCCTGGCCGGCGGCGCCGGCGCCGCCACCGGGTCACGCACCGGCGCCTCGGCGACCTTCGCCGAACTGCTCAAACGCGTCAAGGCCGAAGGCCTCCTCGACCTGGATCCGCGGTACTACGTGGGCCGGCTGGCCCTGAACACCACCCTGCTGCTCATCGGGTTCGCCGCCTTCTTCGAGCTGGGCGACTCCTGGTGGCAGCTGCTGACGGCCGTGTGGATGGGCCTGTGCGGCGGCCAGTCGGCGTTCATGTGGCACGACGCGGGCCACAAGGCCATGTTCCGCGGCAAGAAGGCCGCCTCCGCCGTCGGCTACATCCACGCCAACCTGGTCAACGGGGTCAGCTACGGCTGGTGGGTCAACCACCACAACCGGCACCACAGCAACCCCAACCACCTGGACATGGACCCGGACATCGGCCGGCGCACCGCCATCTTCGACATCAAGCAGTACCCGAGCCGCAAGGGCACCCAGAAGCTCGTCGTGCGCTACCAGAGCGTGATGTTCTTCGTGCTGCTGGTGCTCGAGGGCTTCAAGATGCTGAAGACGGCCGTCCTGTCCATCGCCCAGGGCAAGACCAAGCGGCCGGTGCTGGAGTCGTTCCTGATCCTGCTGCGCACGGCCGTCTACCTCGGCCTGGTCTTCACCCTGCTGTCCCCGGGGCTGGCGGTCGCCTTCATCGTGGTCCAGCACGCCGCCCTCGGCGTGTACTTCGGCATGATCTTCGCCCCGAACCACAAGGGCATGGACGTCCGTGACGGCGAGGAGGAGACCCTGGACTGGCTGGAGCGCCAGGTCCTCACCTCCCGCAACATCCGGCCCAACTGGCTGGTCGACTTCCTCTACGGCGGCCTCAACTACCAGGTCGAGCACCACCTGTTCCCGGCCATGCCGCAGAAGAACCTGGGGCGCGCCCGGGAGCTGACCATGGAGTACTGCGCCGAGCGCGGGGTGCCCTACCACGAGGTCGGGTTCTGGGCCTCGTACCGCGAGGTCGCCGCCTACCTGCACGAGGTCAGCGCGCCGGTGCGGCGCGGCGACGTGGAGGAGCTGCTTCGGCGCCGCGCGGCCGAGGCCGAGGCCGCCTGATCGTCCCCGACCCCCACCAAGGCCGCGAGGGCCCCACAACCACCCCACAACCGCCCCCACGACTTCCCCCACAGCACCGGCCCCCGGGCCGCACGCCCGGGCCCGCCGGCGGCCCGGGCGGTCCGGTTCCGCGGAGCCCCGAAAGCACGTTCCCAGGAGCTTCAAGGAGCTAGCTCATGTCCCAGACCACCGCCACGGCGGGCGGTGTCACCGCTCCCGCCCCGATCGGGGTCCGCCTGGACCGCATGCCGATCACTCCCCTGCACCGCAGACTCACCGCGGTCATCGGCGTCGGCCTGTTCTTCGACACCTTCGAGAACAACCTGTCGGGCACCATCGGCAAGGTGCTGCAGGGCGACTTCGGCTTCGGCGCGACCTCCCTCAAACTCGTCCTGGCCTCCGTGTTCGTCGGCCAGTTCATCGGTTCGCTGACGCTCGGCCGGATCGCCGACCGGTTCGGCCGGCGCCGCGCCTTCCTGATCAACCTCGCCATCTACTCGGTCTTCTCCCTGCTCGGCGCCTTCTCCCCGAACGCCGGCTGGCTGATCGTCACCCGCTTCCTGGCCGGCGTCGGCATCGGCGCCGAACAGGCCCTGTCCGACTGCTATCTGGCCGACGTGCTGCCCGCCGCCCGGCGCGGCCGGTACATCGCCTGGGCCTACACCCTGGCCTTCTGCGGGGTGCCCGCGGTGGGCTTCGCCGCGCTCTGGCTGGTGCCGCTGACCCCGCTGGGCGTGGCCGGCTGGCGCTGGCTGTTCGTGCTGGGCGCGCTGGGCTCGGCCGCGGTGTGGGTGCTGCGCCGCCAGCTGATCGAGTCCCCGCGCTGGCTGGCGGCCACCGGCCGCACGGCCGAGGCGGAGCTGCTGGTCGCCCGGATGGAGGCGGAGGCAGGCCAACTTCCCCTCAACTCGACGGAGTTGCCGACTCGGCCGGCCCAGGAGGCCGACGGGAGAACCAGCCTGCGTGACGTCCTGCGCCCCGGCATGCGCCGCCGCACCCTCGTGCTGTGGCTGTTCTGCGTGCTCTCGGTCGTCGGCTACTACGGCTTCGGCACGCTCGCCCCGCAGATCGTCGCCGCCAAGGGGTACGGCGTCGTCGCCGGCCTCGGCTTCACCGCGCTGTCCTTCCTCGGCTACCCGGTGGGCTCGGCGCTGGCGCTGCCGATCGTCGACCGGGTGGAGCGCCGCACCCTGGTGGCGCTGTCGGCCGCCGCGATGGTGCTGGCCGGGCTGGGCTTCGCCTACGCCGGATCGGCCGCGACGATCGTGGCGTTCGGCTTCGCCTACACCCTGTGCAGCAACGTCTTCTCCAGCGTCTCGCACGTCTACCTGTCCGAACAGTACCCGACGGCGATCCGGGCGACCGCCTCCGGTGCCGCCTACTCGCTGTCCAAACTCAGCGCCGCCGCCCTGCCGTTCGTCCTGCTGCCGGTGCTGGACGGGCACGGCCCCGGTGCCCTGTTCGCGGTCATCGCCGCCGCCATGGCCGTCCTCGCCCTCACCGTGTGGACCCTGGGCGAGCGCACCACCGGCACCCCGGTCGAGTGAGCCGAGTCAAGTGAGATCCGCGCATTCCCCCAATCCTTCGAGGAGTTGAAGCATGGCGTACGTCATCGCCCTGCCCTGCGTCGACGTCAAGGACCGTTCCTGCATCGACGAGTGCCCGGTGGACTGCATCTACGAGGGCCGCCGCGCCCTGTACATCCATCCCGACGAATGCGTGGACTGCGGCGCCTGCGAACCGGTGTGCCCGGTCGAGGCCATCTACTTCCAGGACGACGTGCCCGCCGAGTGGGGCGACCACGCCGCCTCCAACGCGGACTTCTTCGGCACGCTCGGCTCGCCCGGCGGCGGCACCGCCCTGGGCGCCCAGGACCACGACTCCGCTCTGGTGAGCGGCCTTCCGAAGGGAGTGACGGTGTCATGAGCGGACTCCTCGCCGGCAAGAGGGTGCTGGTGACCGGTGTGGTCACGGACGCCTCCATCGCCTTCCACGTGGCCCGGATCGCCCAGGAGGAGGGCGCCGAGGTCCTGCTCACCGGCTTCGGCCGGCTCTCCCTGATCGAGCGCTTCGCCGCCCGGCTGCCCAAGCCCGCCCCGGTGATCGAGCTGGACGTCACCGACCAGGGGCACCTGGACAGCCTCGCCGAACGGGTCGGCGAACACGTCGACTCCCTCGACGGGATCGTCCACTCCATCGCCTACGGCCCGCAGGGCGCCTTCTCCTTCCTCGACGGCGACTGGTCGGACGTGTCCACGGCCGTACACGTCTCCGCGTACTCCCTGAAGTCCCTGACCACGGCCTGTCTGCCGCTGCTGGACAAGCGCGGCGGCTCGGTCGTCGGGCTCACCTTCGACGCCACGGTGGCCTGGCCGCGCTACGACTGGATGGGCGTCGCCAAGGCCGCCCTGGAGTCCACCAGCCGCTATCTGGCCCGGGACCTGGGCGGCCGGGGCATCCGCTGCAACCTCGTCGCGGCCGGCCCGCTGCGGTCCATCGCCGCCAAGTCCATCCCGGGCTTCGACGAGCTGGCCGACGTCTGGACGACCGACCGGGCACCGGCCGGCTGGGACCTCACCGACCCGGACCCGGCGGCCCGCGGGGTGGTGGCGCTGCTGTCCGACTTCTTCCCGCGCACCACGGGGGAGATCGTGCACGTCGACGGCGGGGTGCACATGATGGGCGCCTGAGCCCGTCGCACCGCACGGCAAAGGGGCGGGAGCCGGGGGAAAACCCCCGGCTCCCGCCCCTTCGTGTGCCCTCACCCGGCAGTGGTGGCCCCGCCCGGCAGGATCCGCCGGAAACCGGTGTACGGCACCAGCGCCTCCGGCAGCAGCACCGAACCGTCCTCCTGGACGCCCTGCTCCAGCAGCGCGGCGACCGTGCGCCCGATGGGCAGCGCCGAACCGTTGAGCGTGGCCACCGGCGCCTTGCGGCCGTCGGCCCGCTTGTGCCGGATGTCCGCGCGCCGGGCCTGGAAGGTGCCGCAGTCGGAGACCGAGGAGATCTCCCGGTAGGAGGCGCTGCCCGGCAGCCACACCTCGATGTCGTACGTCATCCGGGCCGAGAAGCCCATGTCGCCGGCCGGCAGCAGCACCGTGCGGTGGGCCAGTTCCAGCCGGGTCAGGCACTCCTCCGCGTGCCCCACCATCAGCTCCAGCTGCTCCTGCGCCGCCTCCGGCGCGCAGATCCGCACCAGCTCCACCTTCTCGAACTGGTGCAGCCTGAGCACGCCCCGGGTGTCCCGCCCGTACGCGCCCGCCTCCGCGCGGAAGCAGGGGGTGCGGGCGGTGAAGGCGTACGGCAGCGCGCGGGCGTCCAGGAGCTGTCCGGCCAGCAGATTGGTCAGCGGCACCTCGGCGGTCGGGATCAGGAACAGCTCCCGGTCGCCGACCTGGGTGCGGAACAGGTCCTCCTCGAACTTGGGCAGCTGCCCGGTGCCGGTCATGGTGTCGCGGGTGACCAGGAAGGGCACCGACTGCTCGGTGTAGCCGTGCTCACGGGTGTGCAGGTCGAGGAAGAAGTCACCCAGAGCCCGCTCCAGCCGGGCCCCGGCCCCGCGCGCCACGCTGAACCGCGACCCGGACAGCCGGGCTGCGGCGGGGGAGTCGAGGATGCCGAGCGCCTCGCCGATCTCGGCGTGGTGCCGGGCGCCGTCCGCCGGACGCGGGGCCGGGCCGCCGCGCCGTACCTCCACCGCCTCCTTCTCGCTGTCGCCGTCCGGGACGGTGTCGAGCGGCAGGTTGGGGATGCCGAGCAGCAGGTCCGTCAGCTCGCCGGCGGCCGTACGGGCCTCGGCCTCCGCCTGCTGCACCTTGGCGCGCAGGGCGCGGGCGGCCTCCTTCTCGGCCTCGGTGGGCGGTCCCGAACGGCGGGCCTTCGCGGTCCGGTTCAGCTCGGTGCGCAGCCGGGTGACCTCCGCCTGGGTGGCGGAGCGGGCGCGCAGCACGGCGGACAGGGCGTCCAGGTCGAGGGCGTAGCGGCGGCGGGCCAGACGCCGTACGGCGTCCTCGCCCGCCTCGATCAGCTCATTGGGATCGTGCATGGCGGTCTCCTGACAGGGCGGCGGGGGTGGCGGGGGACGGCTCGGGGTCGGGGGCCGCGGTGTGCCGGGTGCCGAGCAGGCGGTAGCGCAGCGGGTGCGCCGTACGCAGCCGGGCCGCGTACGCCAGACCGCCCGCGGCGACCAGCGGCAGCAGCCAGGGCAGGGCGGCGATCACCCGCGAGGGGGAGCCGGTGAGCATGTCGAAGTTGCCGACCACCAGCCACACCGAGGCGGCCAGGCCGGCGAAGCCCAGCAGCGGGGCGAGGGTCTCCCGCCACCAGTGGCTGTGCCCGCCGGTCCCGCGCAGCCGCAGGCCGAGCACGGACAGCGCGGCCAGCGCCTGCAGGGTGACGATGCCCAAGGTGCCCAGGCCCAGCATGCTGGTGGTCAGGTCGGCGTAGGGGTCGAGACCCGCGACGGCGAAGCCCGCCACCACCAGCGTGGTCAGCGCGCTCTGGGCGAGGCTGGCCCGGTGCGGGGAGCGGTGCCGGGGGTGCTCGACGGCGAGTGCGGAGGGCAGCAGCCCGTCCTCGGCCAGGACCTGCGCGTAGCGGTTGGCGGCACTGTGCAGGGCCAGCGTCGCGGCGAACAGGCTGGTGCACAGCAGGATCTGCAGCCCCGTGCTGCCCGCCTTGCCGAGGAAGTCGTCGCCGAGGGAGAAGAACAGGTCGCCCATCTGCTTGCCGGCCACCTCGCGGACCCGGTCGGTGCCGACCGCGCCGACCGCCAGCCAGCTGGTGAGGGCGTAGAAGCCGGCGATCAGGACGACGGCCGCGTAGGTGGCGCGGGGCACGCTGCGCCTGGGGTCCTTCGCCTCCTTGCCGTACAGCGCCGCCGACTCGAAGCCGATGAAGGACACGAACGCGAACATCAGGGAGACGCCGACGCCGGGCCCGGCCGCCGTGTGCGGGGAGAAGGAGGCCGTGGGCAGGGCGTGCAGGCCGTGCCGGGCGAGGATCGCCACGTCCAGGGCGGCCAGGACGCCGATCTCGCCCAGCATGAACAGGGCCAGCACCCGGGCGCTGAGCGCGATCTCGCGGTAGCCGAGGACGGCGGTCAGCACCAGGCCGACGGCCGCGCACCACTCCCAGGACACCGTCAGCCCGTGGGCGGCCAGCACCAGTTGGGTGAAGTAGCCGAGGGCGCCGGCCAGCCCGATGGTGGCGCAGTTGTAGGAGAGCAGGGCGATGTAGCCGGCCGCGACCGCGGGCGGGCGGCCGAGGCCGTCGGCGACGGAGGCGTAGAAGCCGCCCGAGCCGCCGGTGCGGCGGGCGCTGACGGCGTAGCCGACCGAGAAGCACAGCAGGGTGACGCCGGCGAACAGGAACGCCGCCGGCACCCCCGCGCCGTCACCGAAGGCGAACGCCAGCGGGACGGTGCCGACCATGGCGGACAGCGGCGCGGCCGCCGCGACGATCAGGAAGAGGATGTGCCCGGTGCCGAGCCGGCCGGCCTGGGGAGGGGAACCACTGGTGGACATGGGGACTCCAGAGCAGGGAGAGGAAGTACGGGGAACAGCCGCCCGCAGAGGTTTCTCCGCGGACGGCTGTGGAGCGCCCCGAAGGGGCGCGGGGAACCGCGCGACCGGCCACGGACGACCCGCGGCCGCCGAACCACCGGTCCGGGCACACTGCTCAGGCGGGTGCTATGGCCAACGCGGTGTTCTGTCCGCCGAAGCCCAGCGAGTTGCTCAGGGCGAGGTCGATGGGCATCGAGGTGGCGGTCTGGGCGAGTTTGATGTCGATCCGGGGATCCGGCATGACGAGGTTGGCGATGGGCGGGATCATTTCGCGCTCGACGCTCAGGACCGCGAACGCGGCCTCGACCGCGCCGGCCGCGCCGAGCAGATGACCGGTGACTCCCTTCGTGGACGTGACCACCGGGTCCCCTCGCAGGGTCCGCTGGATCATTCGGGCCTCGGACAGGTCGTTCAACGGGGTCGAGGTCCCGTGGGCGTTGACGTGCTGCACGTCGTCCGGGTCGGCGCCCGCGTCGGCGAGCGCGGCCCGTACGGCCGCCTCGATGCCGGCGCCGTCCGGGTGCGGTGACGTCATGTGGTGGGCGTCGGCGGTGGCCCCGTAGCCGATGATCCGGCCGTGGACGTGCGCGCCCCGGGCGCGGGCGTCCGCGACGCGTTCCATCACGAGGATCCCGGCGCCCTCCCCGGCGACGAAGCCGTCCCGGTCGGCGTCGAACGGGCGGGACGCCGACGCGGGGTCGTCGTGCCGCTTGGACAGCGCGCCCATCTGGGCGAACCCGGCCATGACCAGCGGGGTGATCATCGCCTCGCTGCCACCGGCCAGCACGATGTCGCAGCGGCCGAGGGCGAGCAGGTCCCGGGCGGTGCCGATGGCGGTCGCGCCCGAGGCACAGGCGGTGGCCACCACCAGGTTGGGTCCGGTCGCCCCGAACTCGATGGCCGTCTGACCGGCCAGCATGTTCGGCAGCTGCATGGGCAGAAGCAGCGGCGACACCTTGTCGGCGCCCCGGTCGCGGAGCACCTTGTGCTGCTCCTCGACCGTGCCCGGGCCGCCGTCCGCGCAGCCCAGCACCACACCCACCCGCGCGCCGTCCCAGGTCTGCGGGTCGAGGCCCGCGTCGGCCACCGCCTCATGGGCGGCGACCAGCGCGAACTGCACGAACCGGTCCAGGCGGTGCGCCCGCCGCGCGCTGAGCAGCGTCTCGGGGTCGAAGCCGGGTACTCGGCAGGAGATCTGAACGGGGTTGTCCGCCAACAACGGATCGAGGGCGGCGGCCGGCCTGCCGTCGCAGACCGCCGCCCAGCTCGGCCCGACCCCGATACCGCCGGGGGTGACCAGACCGAGCCCGGTGACGGCTATGTCCATGCCGGCCATCAGACCGTCGCGCTCCGCTCCTCCATGAGCCGGACCATGTCGGCCACGGTCTCGGCCTCCAGGAGATCGTCGTCGCTGATGTCCAGGTCCAGCTCGGACTTCAGCAGCAGCGACAGCTCCACGACGGCCAGCGAGTCCAGCTCGATGTCCTCCCGGGTGGCCTCCGGGGTGATGGCCTCGGGCGACACCTTGAGCTTGTTGGACAGGATTTCCTTGAGCTGCTCCAGCATGTCGGTTCCTTTCGAAGGTGTACGCGCCGCGCGTACCGCTGAATGCGATGTGAAAGCCTGACGATGGATCGGATTGCGGGGGCGGGTGCGGTTCACACGGCCTGGACATCGGGCCAGACGACGCTGCCGGCGCCCCAGGACAGCCCCCCGCCGAACGCGGTCAGCAGCACCCGGTGCCCGGGGACCAGCTGTCCGGCCGCCGCGGAGTGCGCCAGCAGCAGCGGGATGGAGGCGGCCCCGGTGTTGCCGACCCGCGCGATGTTGGACAGCTGCCGTTCCTCGGGAAGGCCGAGCCGCTTGGCGACCGCCTCCAGGATCCGTGCGTTGGCCTGGTGGGCGGCGAACCGGTCGACGTCCTCCAGCCGCCACCCGGCCCGCTCGGCGGCCTCCAGAGAGGTGCTGGTCATGGTCTCCACCGCGCGCCGGTAGGTCTCGCGGCCGACCATCCGGAAGAAGTACTCCTCCGGTTCGGCCGAGCGCCGCGCCGAGCGCTGTCGCGAACCGCCCGCCGGCACCTCGATGAGGTGGCTCAGCTCGCCGTCGCTGCCCAGCACCAGCGGACCGATCGCGCCCGGCTCGTCGGGAGAGCCGGCCCGCAGTACGACCGCGCCGGCGCCGTCCGCGAAGATCACCGCGGTGGTGCGGTCCTCGGGGTTGATGATCGTGGTGAAGGCGTCGGCGGCGATCAGCAGCACGCTGTCCGCCACCCCGGCCGCGATCAGTCCGGCGGCGGAGGCGAGGCCGTAGAGGAACCCGGAGCAGACGGCCGCCACGTCGAAGGCGGGCACCTGCCCGAGCCCGAGCCGCGCTGCCACCTGCGGTGCGGTCGCCGGGCAGGGCTGGTCCGGGGTGGTGGTGGCCAGGACGACCGCCCCCACCCGTTCGTCGCCCGCCGACTTCAGTGCCCGCAGCCCCGCCTCCACCGCCAGGTCGCTGGTGGCGATGCCGGGCGGGACGAAGTACCGCTCGGAGATCCCGGTCCGGGTGCGGATCCAGTCGTCGGAGGTGTCCAGGTGCCGCGACAGGTCGTCGTTGGTCACCAGGTCGGGCGGGACGTACGACCCGATCCCGGTGATCACCGCGGCCCGCCCGGTGCTCATGCGCCGGCCCCCGGGCTGCTGAGGACCTCGACCGGCAGGCCCATGTACTTCATGCGGACCTCGGCCATCTCGTCGGTCCACTGCTCGGCCATGTCGTAGCGCTGGTCGGCGGTGGTGTCGAGCAGCCGCACGCCGGGCCAGATCTCGTAGTCGCCGATCAGGTCCGCGTGCCGGGCCATGCCCTCCTGGAACAGCTCCTCGCGGTGGATGACGAACTCCCGGTCGGGGATCTCGTCCCACAGCCGCGCGCCCGCCCGCAGGATCTCCAGCAGCCGCGGCCGGTACTCCGGGTGGTCGGTCACATGGTCGCGCAGGATGGTGCTGGCCACGGTGAGGTGGCGGATCTCGTCGATCGCGGTGCCCCGCGAGATCTCGCCGGTCGCCGGGGACAACGGGGTCCACTTGCGCTCGCTCAGCTCGGCGGCCGGGGCGAGCACGCCCTCGATGACGATCGCGAACACCGCGACCCCGCCGGGGAAGTCGGACTGGTCGCGGACGATGTCCAGGGTGAAGTCCACCACCGGGTCCAGGACCCGCTTGCGGTAGTCCCCGGCCATCTCCTCGATGTCCCTCAGCAGCGTGGACTGCGGGATGCCCAGGTCCACCAGGTGCTGGCGGAAGACCCGGGCGTGCCGGGCCTCGTCGATCAGCTGGGTGGCGTAGAACTCCATCTCCGGGATGCCGGGCGCGATGGACACGTAGTGCCCGAGCAGCCGGGTGGCCAGCTCCTCCGCCAGGGCCCGGAAACCGAACTCCAGCACCAGCGCCTCGCGCAGCGGGCCCGGGGCCTTCAGGAAGTCGGGGGTGAGGGCGTTGACGTGGTGGCCGGTCGCGCCGCGGTCGCGCAGCGTGCCCTGGGCCACCGAGGTGAACCAGTAGGCGAGGTCGCACTCCTCGGGGCCGAGGGTGAGTTCCTTCGCGCCGTCGAGCAGACCGGGCGCCTTGTCCCAGTCCGCCTCCGGTGCCACGGGTGTCGTCGACTCGGTCATGATGCGGCGGCCTCCTTCGCCGGGCGCAGGGAGCCGGCGTACAGACCGCCGGCGTAGCTGATCAGCGGAAGTCCCTCGTCGGCCGTGGCGCGTACGACGTAGCCGAGCAGCAGCTCGCTGTCGCCCGCCGCGTGCGCGGAGTGGAAGCGGCAGACGTAGTGCGCGAGGGCGCCCGCGATCAGCGGGGCGTGCGCGTACCGGTCGGCCCGCCAGACCAGGCCCGCGAAGGCCTCGTTGCCGTCGGGTCGGCCGCTGTCGGCGAACCGCCGTGCCACGGCGGCCTGTTCGCCGCCGAGCACGTTGATCGCGAACCGGCCCTCGCCGGCCGCCAGGCGGGCGAAGTTCGAGCCCGCCTTCAGGACCACCCCGACCAGCAGCGGCTCGCGCGAGACGAGCGTGACCGTGCTGGCGGTGGTGCCGTGCATCCGCTCCTCGGGGCCGGTGGTCAGCACCGACACCGGGGACGCCAGGTGGTAGAGCGCCCGGCGGCGTGCGTCCGGGTCCTGCCGGACGGGACGCAGGGGCCGTACGTCGGTCACGGTGGTCATCGCACGGCCTCCCGTTCCCGCACCGGGCGCGCCGGGACGTGCCCGACCGGTGCCGGGTCGGCGGCGTGCCCGACCGGCTTGGGGTGGGGCAGGCCCAGGTCGTCCAGCAGGCGCAGGTATCCGTCCTGGCGCACCGGCTCGAAGGGCAGCGCGAAGGACTTCATGAAGTTGCCGAACAGGCCCCGGTCGCCGAACAGATGGAACGGCAGCACCAGCAGCGCCCACTCCGGCTTGACCAGCCAGCACCACAGCGCGGCCACCGCGCCCTGCGTGATCAGGCTGTGCATCACGTTGTACAGGACGTAGTACGCCTTGTGGATCGGCCGCCCGCCGCTCTTGCGGAACGCGATGGCGCCGGGGATGTAGCCGATCAGGTCGATGTACAGGAACAGTCCGAGCGCCGGCAGCCAGCGGATGTCACCGAAGTGGTAGACGATCAGGCCGGTGGTGACGGCGAGGCCCACCAGGTACTCGGCGCGGTGCAGCGAGTAGGTGCGCGGGGTCTCGAAGGGGTTCGCCTGGTCCATGGTTCAGCTCCTCGCGGGTGCCTAGGCGCCGACCGCGGCGGGCTCGGTCAGTTCGATGCCGTCCTGGAAGCGGACGCCGGGGAAGAGGCCGGTCAGGGCCCAGGCGACGGTCTCCTTGATGACCCGCTCGGCGATCGGGTCGAGGATGCCCTCCAGGCTCGGGATGCCGAAGTCGAAGTCGGCGTCGAAGCGGACGGCGACCCCCTGGTCGGCCTGCACGATCGACCAGGCCCCGGTGAAGGAGTCGAAGTCGCCGTCGGACTGCTCGAAGTGGATCTCCCCGCGCTCGGGGTGGAACACGTCGTCCTCGGTCCAGCGCAGCAGGCCGCTGCGGAAGTGCAGCTCCCAGCTGGAGGAGGCGTTCGGGTCGGGGTAGGTGCCGTGCACCGTGGTCTTGTTGACGTGGGGCGCGAGGTCCGGGTAACGCTCCCAGCGCCGTACGGCGTCGAAGACCGTGTCGGCCTTCTCCGCGGGAATCAGGGCATCGAGTGAGACGTGCCGCACGATCAGTTACCGCCTTCCGGCATTTTGGCCGCGCCCTTGATGAGGTCGCGAGTGGCCAGGTCGAAGGAGTTGACGAGGAAGTCCACGTCGGTGTCGTCCAGCACGGCGGGCGGGGTGAACCGCACCACCGAGCTGCCGTTCATGGAGTGGTTGGCGACCACGCCGTGGTTGAACAGCTCGATCAGCAGCTCGCCGGCGAGGCCCGCCTCGACCAGCTCCACACCGATGAGCAGACCCCGGCCGCGCACCTCCACCACCAGCTCGGGGATGTTGCGGTGGGCGACTTCCGCGATCCGCGGCAGCAGCCGGGCGCCGAGGTCCATCGCCCGGGTGACCAGGCGCTCCTCCTTGACGGCCCGGACCGCGCCCATGACCGCGGCCATCAGCACGGGCTGGCCGGAGAAGGTGGCGGTGTGGACGTAGGGGTCCTTGTCGAAGGGGCGGAACGCCTTGCGGGTGGCCACCGCCGCCGATACCGGCATCACACCGCCGCCGAGCGCCTTGCCGGTGAGCAGCACGTCCGGGACGACACCCTCGATGTCGGCGCCCCACCACTCGCCGAGCCGTCCGAAGCCGGACTGCACCTCGTCGAGGATCAGGAAGCCGTCGTACTCGCGGACCAGTTCCTCGACCCGCTTGAGGTAGCCCTTGGGCGGGAGGATCACGCCGCCCTCGCCCTGGACCGGCTCCAGGATCACGCACACCTCGCCCGGGTGGGCGGCCAGTTCGGCCTGCAGCGCGTCGGCGTCGCCGAACGGCAGGTGCTGGAAGTCGGGGATCAGCGGGCGGAACGGGGCCTGGTAGACGTCCTTCGCGGTCGCCGACAGCGCGCCCAGCGTCTTGCCGTGGTAGCCGCCGCGCATCGAGATCGTCCGCTTGCGGCCGTTGGCGCGGGCCAGCTTCAGACCGGTCTCCACCGCCTCCGCGCCGGACAGCGCGAAGTGCACGCGGTCCAGGCCCGGCGGCAGGACGGAGACCAGCGCCTCGGCGGCGCGGGCCACCGTCGGCTCCAGCAGGATGCGGGTCGCGGTGGGGTGGGTGCGCAGCTGGCGCTCCACCTCCTCCATGACGATCGGGTGCCGGGCGCCCATGATGAACACGCCGTAGCCGCCCGCGTTCAGGAAGCGCTCACCGTCGCTGGTGGTGAGCCAGGCACCCTCGGAGGCCACCTCCATGTGGCTGCCGAACAGTTCGGCCAGGGTCGCCCGGCCCTTGCTGAGATGGGCGCGGTACAGGCCGAGGATCTCCGCCTCGGTGTCGGCCGGCGAGATGGCCGGTGATTCCTGGATGACGGTCACTTGTCGCTCACTCCAAGGTTGTTCCGAGGTAGGTGTCCCAGAGGTCTGGGAAGCTCGGGCGGGAATCAGGCCAGGACCAGCGGGTCACCGTCGAAGTAGCGCAGCAGCGGCTCCGCGGCGGCGGCACGGGACGGCGGGTGGAAGGCGAGGGCCCGGACGGCGGCGGCGGCCAGGGCGTGCGCGGAGCCGCGGATGAAGTCCAGGCCGCCGAGCAGCTCCAGGGCGCGGGAGGTGATCTCCGGCAACGCGTTCTGGACGGCGTAGCGGGCCACCAGGACGCGGGCCACCGACTCCTCGTCGCCGGGCTCGGGGCCGATGCCCCGGGCCACGCCCTCCAGCAGGGCGAGCGCGGTCTCCATGTCGACGGCGAGCGCGGCCCGCTCCCCGGCGCTGCCGCGCTCCCGCTCGAGGACCTGCTCCACCAGGGCGGCGGCGGCACCGGCGTACCCGGCGGAGATCAGCATCTCGAACCAGACGAAACCGGCCGACTGCAGGTCGTCGAGGCGGGTGGGGTCGTCGGCGCCGGCCCGCACCACCATCTCGGCCGGGACGAACACGTCCTCCAGGCGCACCTCCTCGCTCTCGGCGCCGGCCAGCAGCTCGTTGCCCCAGAAGGAGTGCACGGTCAGGCCGGGCGCGTCGGCGGGCACCAGCGCCAGCGCCAGTTCCGGCTCGCCGCCGTCCTCGCCGTGGATCGCGATGGACGCGGTGAGCAGGCTCATCGAGCGGGACAGGCTGCACGGCTTCTTCGCGCCGGACAGCAGGAACCCGCCCTCGACCGGACGCGCGGTGACGGCCGGCTTGAGGATGTTCTGCGCGGTACGGCCCTCGGCCCAGCCGGAGGCCATCACCTGCTGGTCCGGCACGATCCGGTGCAGCAGGGCGGTCTGGGCGTCGGTGAGCCGGCCGTCCTTGAGCGCCAGCGAGTACAGCATGGCGGCGGTGAAGTGGTGCATGGACACGGCCGCGACCAGCGACGGCGACAGGGCGCCCAGCGCCAGCTGGACGCGCAGCGCCTCCAGCGGGGCCGCGCCGTGGCCGCCGTAGGTCTCGGGGATGAGCAGGCCGACCCCGCCGTGGATGCGGAACAGGTCGATCACGGGGCTGCCGGGCTGCTCCCGCTCGGCGTACGGAATCTGCTCCAGCTCCTTGAGCAGACCGGGGTGGAACTGCTCGCAGACGGTCCGGGCAGCATCGAGGGAACGCACGGGGAACCTCCGGAAGGCTGGGGTGGCTTGGCTGTCAGGCGCCGAACACCGCGTCGTACGGGCTGACGTCGCGGGCGATGCTGACTCCCTGGACGTGGGAGGTCTTGAGCATCGGGTAGTTGGCCTCGCCGAAGGCGCCGCCGGTGTTGCCGGTGCCGCCGTGGCTGGGCAGGTAGGGCAGGAAGCCGATGTGGGAGTCGTTGATCTTCAGCAGGCCGCCGTTGACCACCCGGCGCACGAAGGTCTCGATGACGTGGTCCGAGCGCGACCACAGCGAGTTGCGCAGCCCGTAGTCGTTGGTGTTGACGAACTGCAGGAAGGCCTCCAGCAGGGCGTCGTCGTTGTCGCGTTCGGCGACCACGATCGGGATCAGCGGGAAGAACGTTTCCTCCCTGACCACGTCGTACGTCCGCGCCCGGTCCAGGCCGTCCACGCGCAGCACTGTCGGCTGCAGGAAGACACCCGTCTCCGACGGTGTGCCGTCCAGCTCGGTGCGCTCGCCGCCGGTGACCAGCTCGGCACCGTTGTCGATCGCCTGGCGCAGCAGCCGGAAGAAGCGCTCACTGCGCCTGACCGGCGACAGCAGGACGTCCTCCTCCTCGGGCAGGCCCGGCCTGATGCCCTTGACGTGCTCCTTCACCTCGGCGATCAGCGCGTCGGCGACATCCGGGTGGACCAGGACGTAGTTCGGGACCATGCAGATCTGGCCCGAGCCGTAGAACGACTCCGTGATCGCCTCGGCCGCCCACTTCAGGTCGGCGTCCTTCCAGACCACGATGCCGTCGTTGCCGGCCAGCTCCAGGATCGGCTTCTTGCCGTGCGCCACGCACTGCTGCTCGAAGCGCAGACCCTCCTGGCTGCCGCCGATGTAGAAGATGTCGTTGATCAGCGGGTCCGCGATCCAGCGGTCCATGGTCTGCTTCGGGTTGCTGCACACCGCGTTGAGCACACCGGCGGGCGCGTCGGCCTCCTCCAGCAGCGGGGCGACGATGTCGCGCAGCAGCCACATGGTGCTCAGCGCGATGCTGCGGGGCGCCCGGACGACGACGGCGTTGCCGGCCATCAGCGCCAGCACGCACAGGGCGGCGCTGGGCAGCGGGGCGTTCTGCGGCGGGTTGAAGGCGACCACGCCGTCCGGCTGGCGGTGCAGCACCAGCGTGCGCCCGTTGTACTTCTTCTCCACCCGCATCTGCTTGGCGTACCAGCGCAGCGAACCGGGGGAGTAGATCTGCAGCAGGCAGCTCAGCTCCCAGCGGGCCAGCTTCACCGGGTGCGACTCGGCGACGAGCATGTCCAGGAACTCGTCCTGGTGCTTGAGCAGTTCCTCACGGAACCGGGTGCCCAGCCGCATCCGCCGCTCCAGCGGAACGGCCGCCCAGTCGGGGGCCGCTGCGGCGGCCGCCTGGGTGGCCAGGTCGATGGCGGCGTCGTCCGCGATCGCGCAGCGCCCGACCACGTAAGGGTGGTTGGCCGCCTCGGATTCCGGGTCCTGTTCGAGTGAGCGCTTCAGGCTCACGCTGGTGAACACGTCTTCCAGCAGGGAGCGGCCACTGACGGTGTACACCCACCCGTCCCCGGCGACATCCTTGCCCGCTATGTAGAGGTCGTAGCTCTTCAATCCGGAAGGTGCCTCAGCACTCTCCTCCTGCGCGGCTTCGCGAAGCATCTTCAGCCTTTCAGATATGGCGAGTGGATTTCTTGAAGCAATGCGAGCCTGACAGTGGAATCTGACCCCGCGCTGACACCGGACTGATTCAGCCAACGAGGTCGCCGCAGGCTGTCAGCGGGGCGTCAGCCGCCGCTGCTTGCATGACCGCATGCCACCTGTCGACAGCACCATCGAGCGGTTGCGGGACCTGCCGCGCAGTGAACTCAGCGAAGAAATCGAGACAATCGTCCTGAAGAAATTCAGGGCCATCCTGCTGATGGACGAGTCCGAGGATCTCCCGGTGGACATCAGCTATTTCGATCTCGGCCTCACCTCGCTGCGGCTGACCGAGATACGGCAGAGCCTCGAAGAACTCCTGGACCTGTCGATCAACGTCAACGTGCTCTTCAACGAGCCGACGATCACCCACCTCGTGGACCACCTGACCCAGGCCATCCAGGACAGTTGAGGAGCCCCTCCATGCCGCGTACGGAATCTGAGCAGGCGCCCGAGCCGGTCGCGATCGTCGGAATCGGTCTGCGGTTCCCCGGCGGCAGCGGCTCGTCCGACGAGTTCGACGCCTTCCTGAAGGAGGGCCGCAGCGGAATCGGCCCGATCCCCCGGGACCGCTGGGACGTCGAGGCGTTCACCCCCGAAGGCCCCGACGACAAGGGAAAGATCCGGGCCACGGCCGGTGGGTTCCTGGACCGCATCGACCTGTTCGACGCGGGTTTCTTCAACATCTCCCCGAAGGAAGCCCGCTACATGGACCCCCAGCAGCGGCTGCTGCTGGAGACCGCCTGGCAGGCCCTGGAGCACGCCAACATCGACCCGGCCCCGCTGCGCCGCGGCAACGGCGGCGTGTACATCGGCGCCAGCTCCATCGACTACGCGCTGGAACTGGACTCGCTGCCGTACGAGGAGATGGACGGCCATCTCGCCTCCGGCATCACCATGTTCCCGCTGTCCGGCCGGCTGTCCTACTTCCTGGGCTGGCGCGGACCGAGCATGAGCGTCGACACCGCCTGCTCCTCCTCACTGGTCGCCCTGCACCTGGCCGTGCAGGCGCTGCGCGGCGGGGAGACGGACATCGCGCTGTGCGGCGGCGTCAACGCCCTGCACCACCCGCGCATCCCGGTGATGTTCTCCAACGCCCAGATGCTCGCCCCCGACGGCCACTGCAAGACCTTCGACGAGGCGGCCGACGGCTACGCCCGCGCCGAGGGCTGCGGCGTCGTCGTCCTCAAGCGGCTGTCCGACGCCGAACGCGACGGCGACCGGGTGCTGGCCCTGGTGCGCGGCACCGCCGTCGGCCAGGACGGCGACAGCGCCGGCCTGACCGTGCCCAACGGCCCCGCCCAGGAGAAGACCATCCGCGCCGCCCTCACCGCGGCCCACCTCGCCCCCGAGGACATCCAGTACGTCGAGGCGCACGGCACCGGCACCCCGCTGGGCGACCCCATCGAGTTCGGCGCCATCGGTGACGTGTTCGTCGACTCGCACACCAAGGACGACCCGGTGCTGGTCGGCTCGGTGAAGACCAACCTCGGGCACATGGAGCCGGCCTCCGGCATCGTCGGCGTCATCAAGACCGTGCTGCAGATGCGTTCCGGCACCATCTATCCGCACGTCAACCTGAACAACCCGTCCGGGCGCATCCCCTGGGACCTGTACCCGCTGCGCGTGCCCACCGCCTGCGAACCCTGGAAGGCCGAGGTCAGGCGGGCGGTCGTGAACAGCTTCGGGTTCGCCGGGACCATCGGCGCGGTGGTGCTGGAGCAGGCCCCCGAGACCGCCGAGCGGCCCGCCGAGGGCGGCGCCGCCCCGCTGTTCACCCTCTCCGCCAAGAGCGCCGGCGCCCTGCGCGAACAGGCCGCCGCCTACCGGCGACTGCTCGACGAGCGGCCCGGACTCCCGCTGTCCGCCCTGTGCTACGCGACCAACACCGCGCGCACCCACCACCCCTACCGCGTCGCCGCCCCCGTCGCCGACCGCGCCGCGCTCGCCAAGCTCCTGGACCGGACCGCCGAACAGGAGCCCGAGGGCCCCACCGGCATCCGCAAGACCGCGTTCATGTTCTCCGGCCAGGGCTCCCAGTACGCCGGCATGGGCGCCGCCCTCTACGAGCAGCTGCCCGTCTTCCGCGACCAGGTGGACGCATGCGACCGGCTCTTCGCCGAGCACCTCGGACGCTCCGTGCGCGACCTGGTCCTCGGCACCGCCGAGGACCCCTGGGCCATCGACCGCACCGAGTACACCCAGCCCGCCCTGTTCACCCTGGAGTACGCGCTCGCCCAGCAGTGGATCGCCTGGGGCGCCAAGCCCAACGTGCTCATCGGGCACAGCATCGGCGAGGTCGCCGCCGCCGCGGTCGCCGGACTCTTCAGCCTGCCCGACGCCGTCAAGCTGGTCGCCGCCCGCGCCCGGCTGATGCAGGCGGTGCGCGCCGAGGGCGGCATGGCCGCCGTCGCCGCGCCCGTCGAGGACGTCGAACCGCTGCTGGCCGGCCACGACGACCTGGCCCTCGCCGCCGTCAACGCCCCCGACCAGACCGTCGTCTCCGGCGCCACCGCCGCCCTCGACGAGGTCGTCGGCCTGCTCCAGGACAAGGGCGTCCGGGTCGACCGGCTCACCGTCTCGCACGCCTTCCACTCCCCGCTGATGGCCGAGGTCTACGACGACTTCCGCGCCGCCCTCGACGGCATCACCTTCCACGAGCCGAAGATCAGCCTGATCTCCAACGTCACCGGACGCCTCGCCCGGTTCCGCGAGATCGGCGACCCCGAGTACTGGGTGCGGCACATCGGCGAGCCCGTCCGCTTCCTCGACGGCATCCGGGCCGTGGCCCGGCGCGGCCGGCACGCCCTGATCGAGATCGGCCCGCAGGCCGCGCTCACCGCGCTCGCCCGGCGCAGCGTCACCGTCGAGGACCACCTGTGGCTGGCCAGCCTGCGCCGCCGCGACCGCACCGCGCAGACCACCCTCACCGCGCTCGCCGACTACTACGCGGCCGGCCTCGGCGTCTCCTGGGCCGACTACCACGCCGGCCACCCGACGCCCGCGCCCGTGGACCTGCCGACGTACGCCTTCCAGCGCAAGCGCTACTGGCTGCCCACCGCGAGCCCCCGCCGGGCCGCCGCGAACGGCACCGCACGGCACCTGCTGCTCGGCACCGAGGAGCGCTTCGCCTCCGGGGTGCGGGAGTTCACCGCCGAGTTCACCGGCGAGGAACTCGGCGCGCTGGCCGACCTCGGCGACGGCGGCGCCACCACGCTGCCGGCCGGCGCCTACGTCGACCTGCTGCTCGCCCTCCAGGACGCGGTCCAGGGCCACGCCCGCTCCGCCGTCCGGGACCTCAGGCTGCTCGCCCCGCTCGACATCCCCGCCGAGACCACCGTCGCCCTGACCACCCGCTGGCGCCCGCGCCCCGGCGGCGGCGCCGAGGTGGAGGTGTTCACCACCGTCGGCGGCGAGGAGAACCTGCACGCCACCGCCGTCGTCGCCGCCGACCCCGAACCCCTGGTCCCGGTCTCGGAACTGGCCGAACTCGACGCCGCCCTCGCCCCGGCCGGGCAGGAGATCGACGACCAGGACATCTACACCGACCTCGCCTCCGTCGGCCGCCCGCACGGCCCGCGCATGCGGCTGCTGCTGCGCGTCGCCCACCACGGCGACGGCCTGGTCACCGGCGAGCTGACCGGCCGCGACGCGAGCGCCGTCGAGCACGTCCCGGCGGAGCTGCTGGAGGCCGCCGTCCAGGCCAGCGTCGTCCTCGACCCCGAGGGCCCGGTGTTCGTGCCGGTGGAGATCGCCTCCGTACGGCACTTCCGCAAGCCGCGCGGCGAGAACCTGCGCGTCCTGGCCCGGGCGCACGGCGACCAGAACCGGCGCCTCGCCGACATCCTGCTGCTGGAGAACGGCGACCCGGTCGCCGAACTCCTCGGGGTGCGCATGGCCCGGCCCGAGGGCCGTACCGGCCGCCGCCAGTTCCTGCACCGGCCGGAGTGGGTGCGCCGGGCCCTGCCCGCCACCCAGGCCGCGCCCGTCGACCGGCACGTGGTCCTGGTCGACCCGGCCGCCGCCCGCGCCGCCGAACTCGCCGGCGAACCCGGACTGAAGATCACCTGGCTGACCGACCTCACCGACCTCAAGTCCGCCCTCGACGACCCCGGCGTCACCGACATCTGCCGCGTCTGGCGGACCCGGCCGGGGGAGATGTCCGTGGACCGGCTGCGCGCCGAGTGCGAGGACAACTACCGCGACCTGCTCGCCCTGGTGGCCGCGCTGGACAACGCGGGCCTCGCCCGCCCGCCGAGGCTGTGGCTGGTCACCCAGGGCGCCCAGACGCTGCCCGGCGACCCGGCCGGCGACGGCGGTCACCTCGCCGCCACCACCCTGTGGGGCTTCGGCCGGGTCCTGCTCACCGAGTACCCGCAGTACCGGGCCACCCTCGTCGACCTCGCCCCGGGCAGCGGCCTCACCCAGCTGCTGGACGAGTGGCGGGTGGAGCCCGCCGGCGAGTACCAGGTCGCCTACCGGCCCGGCCGCCGCTACGTCCGCCGGCTGCTCGCCGGTGACGGCTCGCTCGGCTGGACCGGCGACTTCGAACTGCGCGCCGCCGAGTCCGGCGACCTCTCCGACCTGGCGCTGGCCCCCACCACCGGCCGCACACCCGGTGACGGCGAGGTCGAGGTCCGGGTCCGGCTGGTCGGCCTGACCGCCGCCGACGCCCGCACCGCCCTGGACACCGGGCGCGCCGCACGCGAGGACCACGACGAGACCGAACCCCCGCCCGTCCTCGGCCGGCTCGCCGCCGCCACCGTCGTCACGGCCGCCGACGGCACCGGATTCGCACCGGGCGACGAGGTCCTCGTACGGCACGAGGGCACCTTCCGCTCCACGCTCACCGTCCCGGCTGCGGCCGTGGTGCACGCCCCGCTGCCCGAACCCGGCGACGGCGCCCGCCACTTCCGGCTCGACGAGACCGGCGAGGCCCTGCGCACCACCCTCGCCGACCCGACCGGACAGACCTGGGTGACGCTGCCCGAGGACCCGGCCGACGAGCAGCGGGCCCCCGCCGAGCAGGGCCCCGCGGGACTGCGCCCCGACCGCACCTACCTGGTCACCGGCGGACTCGGCGGCCTCGGCCTGGCCACCGCGCAGAAGCTGGCCGCGCTCGGCGCCCGGCACCTGACGCTGGTCAGCCGCAGCGGCAAACCCGCGCCGGAGAGCGCGCAACTGCTCGCCGACCTCGCCGAGGAAGCCGAGATCGACATCGTCCACGCCGACCTCGGCCGCGCCGAGGACATCCGGCGCCTGATGCGCCACATCGAGGGCGGACCGCGCCCGCTCGCCGGCATCGTGCACGCCGCCGGCGGCTCCTACGACGAGCGGCTGATCTCCGACCTGACCTGGGAGTCCATCGAGGGCCAGCTGGAGGCCAAGGCCTACGGCGGCTGGCTGCTCCACGAGGCCACCGAACAGGCCTTCCCCGACCTGGACTTCTTCGTGGTCTACTCCTCGGTCTCCTCCGTACTGGGCGGCTTCGTGGCCCAGGGGCACTACGCCGCCGGCAACGCGGCCCTCGACGGCCTCGCCGACTGGCGGGCCCGCCGCGGACTGCCCGGACTCGCCCTCAACTGGAGCTCCTGGTCCAGGGTCGGCATGTCCGCCCGGATGGACGACATCCTCATCCAGGAGCTGGAGCGCGGCGGCGTCCACCTCTTCTCGCCCACCCGCGCCCTGAACACCCTGGTCAGGCTCTGGGACCGGCCGCGCAGCCAGCGCGTGGTGGGCGACTTCGACTGGGACCGCTACATGGCGGGCCGGGCCACCGGGGACCTGTTCTTCGACCGCCTGGCCCGGCAGACCCCGGACGACGACGGCGGGCTCGACCTCGCCGCGCTCGCCGCCCTGTCCCCGGAGGACCGCGCCACGGCCATCACCGCCGTGGTCCGGGAGAAGGTCGCCGCCGTCCTCCACCTGGAGGAGGGCGACGAACTGGACCCCAACACCGAGTTCGTGTCGCTGGGTCTGGACTCGCTGATGGCACAGCAGGTCAGGTCCGGCCTGGAGCAGGCCTGCCGGATCCCCCTGCCGGCCTCGCTCACCCACGACCACCCGACCGTACGGCAGCTGGCCGGATTCCTCGGCGAGCGGCTCGGCCCGGTTCCGGCCGCGTGACGGACGTAAGGACACACGATCATGACTGACACACCCAGTGGCATACAGCGGGAGCGCTGGACGCTCCACCACTCCTCCCGGGCCCACGCCGGAAGCCGCCCGGACCACCCGGCGATCATCTGCGAGGGCCGGGTCACCACCTACGAGAAGCTGCACCGCGACAGCAACCGCGCCGCGCACGCCCTGCGCACCAGCGGGGTACGGCGCGGCGACCGGGTCGCCTACCTGGGACGCGAGTCGGAGAACTACTACCTGGTGATGATCGCGTGCGCCAAGGCGGGCGCGGTCCTGGTGCCGGTCAACTGGCGGCTCACCCCGCCCGAGGTGGACCACATCCTGCGCGACTCCGGCGCCACCCTGATCTTCGTCGACGACGAGTTCTGGGACACCGTCGCCACCGTCCGCCACCAGCTGCGCGGCCTGCGCAAGGTGATCCGGGTCGACGGCACCGACGCCGACGGCGAACCGGCGCGCGGCGCCGGCCTGCCCGCCTGGGCCGCCGACCAGCCCGAGACCGACCCCGCCCCGGGCACCGGCCCCGACGACGCCGTCATCCAGATCTACACCAGCGGCACCACCGGCCTGCCCAAGGGCGCCGTCCTCGCCCACCGCAGCTTCTTCACGCTGCCGCACGCCAGCCGTGAGCAGGGCGTCGACTGGATCGACTGGCTGCCCGAGGACGTCGGCCTGATCTCCCTGCCGGGCTTCGGCGTGGCCGGCATCGGCTGGTTCCTGCACACCTTCAACGCCGGCGGCACCAGCGTGATCATGCCGCAGTTCGACCCGCAGGAGGCGGTCCGGCTCATCCGGACCTACGGCGTCACCACCACCTTCGCCGCCCCGGCCATGCTCCAGATGATGGCCGCGGAACGCTCCGCCGGACCCGAGGCGTTCACCTCACTGCGCAAGATCGCCTACGGCGCGGCACCGATGTCCGAGACCCTGCTCAAGCAGTGCCTGGAGACCTACGGCTGCGAGTTCGCGCAGATCTACGCCAGCACCGAGACCGGCAGCGTGGCGGTCTGTCTGCCGCCCGAGGCCCACCACCCCGGCAGCACCGTGCTGACCTCGGTGGGCAAACCCTGCCCCGGCAACGAGGTCAAGGTGATCGGCCCCGACGGAGAGACCCTGCCGCCCGGCGCCATCGGCCAGATCTGCGTCCGCGCCCCCTCCCGGATGCTCGGCTACTGGAACCTGCCCGAGGCCACCGCCCGCACCCTGGTGGGGGAGTGGCTGCACATGGGCGACGCCGGCTACCTCGACGAGGACGGCTACCTCCACCTGTGCGACCGGATCAACGACACGATCATCGTCGCCGGGCAGAACATCTACCCGGCCGAGGTGGAGAAGGCGCTGGCCGGCCACCCGGCCGTCGCCGACGCCGCCGTCGTCGGAATGCCCGACGAACGCTGGGGCGAGAGCGTGCACGCGGCCGTCGTGCTGCGGCCCGGCGCCAGTGCCACCCCGCGCGAGCTCCTGCTGTCGCTGCGCGGCCGGATCGCCGACTACAAGATCCCCGGCACCTACCACTTCGTCGACTCCCTGCCCCGCAACCCCTCCGGCAAGATCCTGCGCCGCGCCGTGCGCGAACAGCTGGCGGCACCGGCCAGGGACCCGCTCGGCAGCGCCATCTGACGACACCAGGCCACCCACCACTGCCAGAAGAGGACGTGACCATGAGCCCGGGTCCCCTGCGGATCGGCATCCTGCTCCCCACCCGCGAACAGGCCATCAACGGCACCTACGCGGCCGCCCCGCTGCTGGACTTCGCCCGGCGGGCGGAGGCCCTCGGCTTCGACTCCCTGTGGGCCGGCGACTCCCTCACCGCCCGGCCCCGGCTCGACCCGCTGGTGGTGCTCGCCGCGGCGGCCGCCGCCACCGAGCGGATCACCGTCGGCACCGCGGCCCTCACCCCCGCGCTGCGCCACCCGCTGATCGGCGCCAACATGATCTCCAGCCTGAGCCATGTGGCCGCCGGCCGGCTGGTCCTCGGCCTCGGCTCCGGTTTCCCGATGCCGGAGACGGAGGAGGAGTTCGCCTCCGTCGGCGCCTCCTTCCAGGGCCGCGTCGGCCGCCTGGACGAGATCACCGCGCTGTGGCGCACCGCCTGGCACTCCGGCGAGGACGGCGAACCCACCGAGTTCCAGGGCAGGTTCTGGCAGGCGGACAACCTCGACCGGCTGCCCTCCCCGGGCACCGCCGGCGGCCCCCCGCTGTGGCTGGCGGGCAGCGACACCCCCAAGGTGCTCGCCCGCGTCGCCACCCGCTACGACGGCTGGCTGCCCTTCCTCCCCGACGCCGACGCCTACGGCCGCGCCCGCCGCCGTGTCGCCGAACTCGCCGAGGAGGCCGGCCGCGCCGCGGACGCGGTCACCCCCGCGCTGTACGCCACGGTCACCGTGAACAGCGACGAGCAGGCCGCCAAGGCCGAACTGGAGCACTACATCAGCCACTACTACGGCCGCTCCCTGGACCAGATGCGGTCCATCCAGGCCTACGCCTGGGGCAGCGCCGAGAAGTGCGCCGAGTGGCTCGGCGAGTACGTCCGGGCCGGCGCCCGGCACCTGGTCGTACGGATCGGATCCCTCGACCCCGAGCCGCAGCTGAAGGAGATCGCCGAGGTGCTGCTGCCCGCGGTACGCGCCCTCGGCAACGCCACCACCGTAGGGAGTACACAGCCGTGACCAGTGCCATCGCCGCCGTCGGCCAGGACATGTCCCGCGCGGGGCAGTGGTTCCACCCCGCCGAACCCTCGCCCGACGCCTCGATCCGGCTGTTCATGCTGCCGCACGCGGGCAGCGGCGCGATCATCTACCGCGACTGGGAGCGCCTGCTGCCGCCCGACATCGCCCCGCAGGCGGTGACGCTGCCCGGCCGGCACAACCGCCGCGACGAGCAGACCTACGAGGAGTTCGAGCCACTGCTCGAAGCCCTGCACGAGGCCGTCCTCAACGACCTCGACGACCGCCCCTTCGCGCTGTTCGGGCACTGCCTCGGCGCCCAGCTGGCGTTCCGGCTGACCATCCGCATGGAGGAGGAGGGCGGCCCCTCGCCGATCATGCTCGGCACCTCCGGCTGGTCGCCGCAGGGCTTCTTCAAGCCCACCGAGGAGCAGGCCCGGATGCCCGAGCCCGAACTCATCGAGTGGATCAAGAAGTTGGGCTCGTTCCCGGCGGAGATCTACGACAACCCGGAGATGCTCGCCCTCGTCGTGCCCGCCCTCCGTTCCGACCTGCGGGTCGCCGCCGACCACGACGACGACGGCGCCACCGTCGAGTGCGCGCTCGCCTCCTACGGCGGCCGGTCCGATCCGCTCCAGGAGCACCCGGACGCGATGTCCCACTGGGCCGGGCGCAGCCCCACCTACCTGGGCCACAACGAGTACCCCGGCGGCCACTTCTACATCGACACGCACGCGCAGTCCGTCACCGCCCACTTCGCGCACCGCCTGCAGCGCATCGCGGCCAGCCGGGTCGGCTGAGGCCCGCGGGCGCCGCCATGCACTCAGTGACCCACCAGCACAGGCCGGCAACGAAACCAGCGAAGAAACCAGCGAAGCAACAGCGAAGAAACCAGAAGAGAGGAAGGGCCGGCACCGTCGGGGTCGGCGCGTCAGCGCCGTGTCAGCGGGTTAGGGGACAGTGACCGTCCGTCGCACCCGGGAACCGCTGCCGTCCGCGTACGGGGGAGATCCGCGCCGGCATCCCGAGCGAAGGATGTGAGACGCCATGAAGTTCGACAACGACCTCTTCATCGCCTCGGCGGCCTCCTGGCTGCCGCCCGTGCGCCCCCTGGCCGACGCCATCGCCGAGGGACTCGTCGACGAGGAGCACCGGAACATCGGCTACGAGTCCATCGCGGTGGCCGAGGCGGTCTCCGGCCCCGAGATGGCGGTACGGGCCGGCCGGCTGGCGCTGGAGCGCTCCGGCCTGGACCGCGACGAGGTCGGCCTGGTCCTGCACGGCTACTGCGGCTACCAGGGCCACGACATGTGGCCCACGGCCGCCTACGTCGCCAACGAGACCGCGGGCCCCCACGCGCCCGGCTTCGACGTCCAGCAGCGCTGCAACGCCGGCCTCGGCTCGCTCGCCCTGGCCGCGGGCCACATCACCGCCGGCTTCACCTCGGCGGTCCTGCTGACCACCGGCGACAACTTCGCCCCGCCGTGGATCGACCGCTTCAACGCCCAGCTCAACCTGATCTTCGGTGACGGCGGCACCGCGCTGCTGCTCTCCGCGCGCCAGGGCTTCGCCCGGGTCGTCTCCGCGTGCCTGGGCGCCGACAACTCGCTGGAGCGCTGGAACCGGGGCCTGGAGCCGTTCGCGTCCGCGCCGGGGCAGCAGATGCCGGTGCCGCTGCGCGAGCGCGGCCTGCAGCACGCCGCCACTCCGGAGGCCGAGGGCTCCTGGGACCGCTACCAGAGCGCGCTCTTCGACACCACCGGGCAGGCGCTCGCCGACGCCGGCGTCACCACCGAGGACATCGCCCGGGTGGTGATACCGCTCATCCACCGCGGTGTCAGCCCGGAGAACTACGAACTGCTCGGCTTCACCGAGAAACAGAGCACCTGGGACATCGGCCGGCACGTCGGCCACATCGGCGCCGGCGACCAGTTCCTCGGCCTGGAGCACCTCGTCAAGGAGCGGTCCGTGAACCGCGGCGACCTCGTCCTGATGGTGGCGGCGGGGTCCGGATTCAGTTTCTCGGCCGCCGTCGTGGAGATCCTCGACGTCCCCGAGTGGCGTTAGCAGCGACACAGGAAGGAATCGCCAGTCATGGCCCTGCAGTCAGCGCGGACCCCTGCCAGCGGGACCCGGGAGCGGGCGCCGGCCGCCCCGCACTGGGCCACGCTTCCGCTCATCCTCGTCGGCACGTTCGTGATCACGCTCGACGTGTTCATCGTCAACGTGGCGATCCCCGAGACCCAGCGGGACCTGCACGCCAGTGCCTCCGCGGTCGAGTTCGTGGTCGCCGGATACGCCCTCGCCTACGCCGCCGGACTGATCACCGGCGGCCGGCTCGGCGACCTCTACGGGCGGCGCCGGATGTTCCTGCTCGGCGTGGCGCTGTTCACGCTGTCCTCCGCCTGGGCGGGCATGGCGCCCACGGCGGGGCAGCTGGTCGAGGCACGGATCGCGCAGGGGCTGGCGTCCGCGCTGATGGGCCCCCAGGTGCTGGCGATCATCGGCGTCACCTACCAGGGCCCGGCCCGGGTGCGGGCCTTCAACGCGTTCGGCCTCACCATGGGCCTGGCGGGCGTCTTCGGACAGCTCATCGGGGGTCTGCTGATCCACGCGGACATCGCCGGCCTCGGCTGGCGGACCTGCTTCCTGGTGAACGTACCCGTCGGCATCGCCGCGCTGGTCCTCGGACCGCGGCTGATCCCCGAGTCCCGGTCCGAGGGCCGGGCCCGGCTGGACCCGCTGGGCATGGTGCTGGTCTCGGCGGGGCTGGTCGCCGTCGTGCTGCCGCTGGCGGAGGGACAGCAGAAGGGCTGGCCGCTGTGGACGTGGCTGTGCCTGGCCGCGTCGCCCGTGCTGCTGCTCCTGTTCGCCGCGCACCAGCGCAGGCTCGCGTCCACCGGGGGCAGCCCGCTGGTCAACCCGGTTCTGTTCCAGCAGCGCCCGTTCACGATCGGCGTCATCACCGCGGTCGTCTACTACTCCGGCATGGCCTCCTTCTTCCTGGTCCTCGCCCTGTATCTGCAGGCCGGGGTGGGACTGACCGCGCTGGAGTCGGGGCTGGTGTTCCTGCCGCTGGGCGTGGGCTTCCTGGCCGTCTCGACACTGGCCCGCAAGATCGCCGCGCTGCTGGGCCGGCAGACCCTCGCGGTCGGCGCGCTGGTCCTGCTGGCCGGACTGGGCGGGCTGTGGGGCGCGGTCGACCACATCGGCACGCACGGTGCGGTGGCCTGGCTGGTGCCCGGCCTGATGGTGGGCGGCGCGGGCATGGCCATGGTGATGGCACCGCTGGCGTCGATCGCCCTGGCCGGCACCGATCCACGCTTCGCGGGAGCCGCCTCGGGCGTGCTGTCGACGGCCAGTCAGGTCGGCGGCGCGGTGGGCGTGGCAGCGGTCGGCGCCATCTTCTACCACGTCCTGGGCAACGCCCCCACCGGCCAGTCCTACGCCGACGGCTTCACGGCGAGCCTGGCCCTGCTCGGCCCGCTCGCGCTCGCGGTCGCGATCCTGGTCCAGTTCATCCCCAGGCCGAAGGCCGCCGCCTGACCAGGCACCACACGGCACCACCACACCGCACCACATCGCAGCACAGCGCAGCACATGGCACCGCCCCACGCCCGCCGACGCCCCGACCGACGCCGGCGGGTGTGGCGTACCCGGGGCGCCGCCGCCTCCGGGCCGGCGCCCCCGCGGAGCCCACCGCCGGTCCGTTCCGTCCGCGTCAGTGACGTATCAGCTCCCCGTCAGCCCCTCTTGAAACAGTCGTTGTCGACGCACGCCGAAGCCGCCGCCCCGGTTCGTCGCCGGTGCGTCCGACCTGAGGAGAAGGTTCGTCATGGCAGACACCGCCGCCCCCGGCCCCACCCGGGCCCTGATCCTGGCCAACCCGGCCTCGGGCAGCCACAGTGCCGAACTCGTGCGCCAGGTACGGGAGCTGTGCGAGTCCTGCCTGGAGCGCACCGAGGTGCACCTCACCACCGCGCCCGGTGACGCGACGGTCGCCGTACGCCGGGCGCTGGAGCGGACCGACGCCGCCCCCGACCTGGTCGTGGCCATCGGCGGCGACGGCACCGTACGCGAGGTCGTCCAGGGACTGGTCCCCGGCGACGGCCGCGCCGCCCTGGCCGTCGTACCCGGCGGCACCGGCAACTCCGGCTACAAGATGCTCTGGGGCGACCGCCCCTGGAGCGAGGCGCTCAAGGCCGTCCTCACCGACTACGGCATCGGCGGCACCGCCCGCCTGCGCCGCCTGGACCTGGCGCGTCTCGCCGAAACCCGCAACTACGTCTACCTGGGCGCCTGCTCCGGCGTCATCGCCGACGCACTGCTCACCGCCCGCGAGCTGCCGCTCACCGGCCGGGAGCGCTACGCCCGCGCCTTCGCCGACACCGCTGCCGGCTACCGGCCCTACCCGGGCCGGGTGACCGTCGACGGCCGGGTCGTCCACGAGGGCCCGACGGTCCTCGCCAACGTCGGCGGCGGCCGCTACCGCGGCGGCCTGTTCCTGGTCCTGCCCGACTCGCTGCTGGACGACGGGCTCCTCGACGTCTGCGTCATCGGCGGCGCGGTCCCCGCCGACCAGGTGCCCGAACTCACCCTGGACGCCCGCCACATCGGCCACCCGGCGACGGTGTACGCGCGCGGCCGCAGCATCACCGTCGAGCGCACCGACGGCCGGCGGCTCCCGCTGGAGCACGACGGCGAGTACCAGCACGGCATCGGCGCCAAGGCCACCTTCGAGGTGCTCCCCGGAGCCCTCCCGGTGTGGGCCCCCGCCCAGCCCTGAAGCGGAACCGCACCGCACTGAGCCACCTGTCAGAAGAACCGACCGAGCAACACCTACAGAGGAGATCGCCCGCATGAGCGACCTGACCGCCACCGTCACCCGCTACCTCGACATCTGGAACGAGGCGGACGCCGACAAGCGCGCCGCGGCCATCGCCGAGCTGTTCACCGCCGACGCCCCGTACATCGACCCGCTCGCCGCGGTCGAGGGACGCGAGGGGTTCGCGGCCGTGGTGGCCGGCGCCCGTGACCAGTTCAAGGGCCTGTCCTTCGAGCTGCACGGCACGGTCGACGCCCACCACAACCAGGCCCGCTTCCAGTGGGGCCTGGTGACCGAGGCCGGCGCCGAGCCGATCGCCATCGGCTTCGACGTCCTGGTCACCGACGAGGCCGGCAAGATCAAGGCCGTCTACGGCTTCCTGGACAAGGTCCCGGCCGCCTGATCCATGGCACCGAGAGGGGTCCTCGCGCGCGCGAGGACCCCTGAGGCGGGAGCACCGGGGCGACGGTGCTCCCGCCGCCGTCTGTTCCCCGCGTACCGGAAAGGCACCGCCCCATGACCGCTGTCCTCGGCGAGAGCGTGGCCCGGGCGCTGTGCGCCGAATGGGCCGACCAGGCGCAGAGCGCGCCCCGCACCCTCCGCGGCCGTACGTCAGCCGACACCCCGCTGCGTGAACTCTCGCAATGGGCCGCCCGTCTGCGCCCCCAGGACGTCCCCTGCCGGGTCCTGAAGCTGGCCGCCAGCCAGGTGCTGTCGCAGATCGCCTCCATCCGGGCCGGTCTCCAGCACCCGCTGGGCAGAAAACTCGTGGCCGCCTTCGGGCACCCCATGCAGCGCGACCCCAGGCAGGCGGCGGGCGTGTTCGCCGCGCTCGGCTCCTGGCTCAACCTGGACGACACCGCCTACGCCGGCCACCTCTCGAACTCCACGGTCGCCGTCCCGCTCGCCTTCGCCTACGCCCGCCGGCTGGACGGGCTCTCGCTGCTGACCGCGGTCGTCGCCGCCAACGAGTTCGCGGCCCGGATCACCGCCTCCGCCACCCTCGGCCCGCTGCGCGGACAGAGCGCCGTGCACACCCACCTGGCCGGCGCGGTCGCGGGCCGGCTGCACAGCGACCGGGCCCCGGCCGCCCTGTGGGAGGACGCCTTCGGGCTGGCCTTCGCCATGCCCAACTGGCCGCTGATGCGCGCCTTCCTGGCCAGCGACGCCCGCCTGTTCAACACCTTCACGCCGGTGCGCACCGCGATGGACGCGTGCGACGCGGCATACGCCGGACTGCGCGGCGCGCCCGACATCATCGAGCACAGCGACGGCTTCCTGGCCCGGTTCGCCACCGTGCCGCTGCCGCAGGCCGTGGCCAAGGGGCTCGGCAGCCGCTGGCACACGGACACGCTGTCGTTCAAGATGCACCCGGGCGGCCCCGGCATCGACGCGGCGGTGGACTGCGCCGCCGAGATCCACAAGGAACTGGGCCCGGTGCGCCCCGAGGACGTGGCCGACATCGTCGTCGAGGCCTCCCTGTACACGCTGTTCGCGGGGGAGCGGGCCGCCCAGTACGTCACCGGTCCCGGCTCCCCGCTGGGCGCGCTGGTCCTGGACGTGCCCTACCCGGTCGCCACCACGCTGCTCACCGGTGAGTTCACCGTGGACGACTTCTCCTCGCCCCACCTGGACGACCCGGACCGCTGGGCACTGGCCCGGCGGATACGGCTGGAGCACGACACCGAGATGACCCGACAGCTGTTCCTGTCCGACGCCCCGTTCGGCGAGGCGGTGCGCGAGGCGGGGGACCTGGCCGTGCCGTGGCTGCGCGGCTTCGGCGGCGACGAACTGGTGGACCTGCTCGGCGCCCTGCAGGCCGACGACCGCGACTTCTCCCGGGCCACCAAGGCCACCGGGGCCCGGGTCACCGTCCGCCTCACGGACGGCCGTACGGTCTCCCGCACCCGGCTGATCCCGGTCGGCGCCGCGGGCCCCGAGACCCGGCTGCACCACGCCGACCTGGTCCGCGAGAAGTTCCTGTCCGTCGGCGGCTCCCCCGAGGTGGCCGACACGGTCGGCCGTCTCCACCGCATGCGCCCCCGGGCGGTACGACGCTGGATAGAGACGGCGTTCCTGGACTGACCGGGTTCAGCTGTCGCACGCCCCGCCGTTGAGGGTGAAGGACGTCGGTGCCGGGTTGCTGCCGCTGTAGCCGGCGGTGAAGCCGACGGTGGTGCTCGCGCCGGCGGCGAGGTTCTGGTTCCAGTCGAGGCTGGTCGCGGTGACCTGGGTGCCGTTCTGCTTCCAGGTGGCGTTCCAGCCCTGGGTGATCCGCTGGTTGCCCGGCCAGGTGAAGCCGAGGGTCCAGCCGTTGACCGGGCTGTTGCCCGTGTTGGTGACGGTGACGGTGCCGGTCATCCCGCCGCCCCAGTCACTGACCGCGTAGTGGACCGAGCAGGTGCCCGTGCCGGTCCCCGAGCCGGACCGCAGGGTGAGCACGGTCGCGGAGTACGGGGCCAGGGTCTGGGAGACGGCGGTGCCGTGCGGCGCGGTGTCGATCGAGGTGCCCGGGGCGGCCAGGGTGGCGGTCCCGGGAGAACCGGTCCCGGGCGTGAAGCCGGCGTAGTTCAGCGCGACGCTGTAGGTGGTGGCGGGGTCGTCGTTGACCAGCAGCACCCGCACGGACCCGTCGGCCGCCTTGACCGCGTAGGAGTTGACGAGGGACTGGCTGGAGGTGGCGGAGACCAGGGTGTCACCCGGATGGATGAACTGGCCGAGCAGCTTCAGGCCGTAGTACGCCGGGTAGGGCGTGTTGGGCGTCGGCTCGCAGACACGGGTGCCGTCCGAGGTGCCGCAGCTGCCGTCCGACAGGACGCCGTACTCGCCGTACCGGCCGGTGCCGTACAGCGAGGAGCCGTTGTCACCGGAGGTGACGATGCCGTTGTGCAGCTGCCACCAGTCGACGTTCGCGACGCCGCTGCTCAGCCAGCCGGTGTAGTCCTGCAGCAGATACAGGGCGTTGACCTGGCCGATGGTCTGCTTGCCGGGGTTGGAGGAGACCGAGTTGGTCTCGGTGAGCATCATCGGGATGCCGGAGTCGCCCGCGTAGCTGCCGAGCTCGGTGCGCAGGGTGTTCACCATGCCGGGGATCTGGGCGGTGTCGGCGAGCAGGCCGGCGTCGGTGGGCCCGGGCGGGGTCACCGAACTGGGATTCTGCGGGTACCAGTGCACGTCCGCGAAGTCGATCTTGCCCTTGAGGGCCGTCAGCACGGTCTGGTTCCACGGCTGCGGGCTGCCGGCCGAGGTCTGCCCGTCCGGCCAGCTGCCCGGCGCGGTCAGCACCACGCCGATGGAGATCGTGGGGTCCACGGCCTTCATCGCCGCGATGTACTGCGCGGCGTGCTGGGCGTAGACGGACGGCCCGCAGGTGGTCGGGTTGGCCGGGGAGGGCACGGCTCCGCAGTGCTCGTCCGGTTCCCAGGAGCCGCCGTAGGTGCCGTTGCCGTACACCTCGTTGCCGATCTCCCAGTACTTGATGTGGTGGTGGTGCTCGACGTTGGCGTAGCGGACCCAGTCGGCGGCGAGCTGCGCGCCCGTCTCCTGGGGCGACTCGCTCCTGCCGACCGTGTCGCCGGTGCCGTAGTTCACGGTGATCATCGGCTGGACGCCGGCCTGTCCGGCCGTCGTCATGAACTGGTCGAAGTCGGTGGCCTGCGTGGTCTTGGAGACGACGTCCTGGTTCGTCTTCCAGTCGTACTCGTCCGACGTGGTGCCACCGGGGAACCGCATCACACCCACACCGGCGTCCTTCACCAGCTGCGGCACGCCGGCGTCGGTCAGATGGCCGTCGTACACCGAGGCGTTCAGCCCGATGGCCGTCGCCGGTATCGTCGCGCCCTGTCTGCCGGTGTCCACGGTCACCGTCGCGGCCGTCGCCGCGGCACGCTCGGCGTGTGCCGAGGGCGACGAGCGTGCCGCCAGGGCGGGGGATCCGCCCAGCGCCAGTAACGCCACCAGGGCGGCCGCCGTGGTCGCGGCACGCCCGCCGGGGGATGCCGCGCTGCCGAGTCTGCGCATGTCGACCTCCAGTGCACCGTCGCGGTCGCCCGCCGATCGGAAGTGGGGGAGGGAGGAATACGAAATGGGAGCGCTCCCATTCGCGGTCCCCACCATCGTCGGCTTGGCGGGCGCACGTCAAGGTGCGTGCAGGCGTGAGGCGTGCGGGCGCCAGCGCGTCGCCCGCGTGACCGGGAGCGCCGTCCGCCGTGGAACGGGCGGGCGCGGGGCGCCGCCGCATTCTCCGCGACCTGCGGTCCCGCTGGTCGCGGAGGGTGCGGCGGATGCGGCGGCGTTCGTCCGAAGGGGCGTCAGATGTCCCGGAACTCCTATGCGAAGTATCTGACCTGCGTAAATGAAGCGTTCAAAGATCATCTTGCACGGTCGCTGCACGAGCCGAACACCGCAGGAGTCACGCGGCCCTCGTGTAGGCGCTTCGGACCGCGATGCGGATCTTGGAACCGGCTCCGACGATCCGGTGCACGTGCTTACGTAGAGTAAACGCAGGATCGGCGTGTCCGAGCCGAGCCGCGAGTGTGTACACGTCCACCCCGCCGTTGATCATCATCGACGCGTAAAGGTGTCGGAGGGCGTGCATCATCATGTCGCGGGACTTCTCCCAGCGCCGTCCCTTCGCGTTGGGGTCAAGGGGCTTGATGAGGCCGGCCGCTGCCAGGGCAGGCTTCCAGCGGTAGGAGTTGAACCAATTCGACTGAATGGCGGTCTTCTCCCGGGTGTAGAAGATCAGCCGCACCGTGACAGGGGCGCCGTCTTTGCTGCCCCACGGTCGGGTCACCCCGACGGGCGGGTACTTCTCCATGTGCTCGCGCAGGGGGATGGCCACGTCGTCGGTCAGTTCGACCCACCGGTCCTTCGGGTCCTCGGCGTCTCCGCCCTTGGGGAGGGCGTATGCCAGGAACGAGCCGTCGTGGGCCACTTGCCGTTGCACGTGCACCATCGGGCCGTCAGGGTGTGCCCAGTCGATGTCTTCTGGTGACAGGCCGAATATTTCTCCTTGACGAAGGCCCAGGCCGCGACCGCAGTCGACGAGTGCCTTGTACCGGTCGGGAAGTTCGGCGCGGATCTTCTCGGTGTCCTCCCACGTCAGGGTCAGCTCTGCCCGGCCGCCATCTCCTCGCTTCGGCTTGGCGTCCTGCACCGATTTGGCGAGGCATGGATTCTTGGGTATGAGGCTGTCGTCCACGGCCAGGTCAAAGACAGCTCGAAGATTGTCGAAGACCAGGCGCAGCGTGGAACTTTCGAGCAGCCTGCGACGGTCGTGCAGCCAGTCCAGCAAAGACGAGGCGTTCACGGTAGGAACGACGTGGAGGAGAATTCGCTCCTTGTGGCGTCGGTAAGTTCGTGGATTCTTGTGTTCGTGCCCCTTGAGCCACGTAAGGGCGAGTTCACCGACCCTGACCTCTCCGGCGCGAGAGTTGATATATGAACCGTCGTCCACTCCGGACCGCATCTTGGTCTCATGCCTGCGGGCTTCGACCTCGGTGCGGAACAGCTCCGTCTGCTGGACATCTTCCCGGTTGCGCCATCGGGCCTGCCACCGCTTCCCCGTCCCGTGATCCCGCGTCGGAAATTTGCCGTGTTCCTTGCAGGTCGACTCCCCGTCTTTCGGGCGCGACTTGCGCCAGCGGTCGTACGGCATCGACTCAACTCCTAGTTTCCAACGGCCCTTTGAGTCTATTTGTGGAGTCTTTTAAATCAGGGCCATCGTCGACGGCGAGATTGTCTGACCGCTCATCGCGCCCTGTGTGAATTGGATGTTGATCCAGGAGAGCTGAAGATGTCAAATGCATTCTTGGGGTCTTCGCGACAAAGGGTGCAGAGTGGTAGAGAAGATTTCACCCAGACGAATGCTCGCCGAGGGTTCGACGAGGGCTCGACGAATCCTCAGCGAAGATTCGCCTGTGCCCTTCGAGAGTTCGCAAGAGTCGTAGGCATTTCGTCGAAAGGCCCTCTATTTGGTCCGGCCGGAATTTAATGCAAACGTTCCGCCCACCACCACGGCGGAGTACCGCTCACGTGGTTCTTTCCTGCCCGCTTCGAACCGTTTTGGAGTGCCCATGCGTCGAACCACTGCCCGTGCGGAAGAAGCCGCCAGTGGCGCGGGGGACCGTTGCCCCTTGATGAGCGCGGAGGAGCTGGCCGACTTCCTGGGCGTACCTTTGAATACGGTCTACATATGGAATCACCGACACCAGGGGGCGCGAGCCCACAAGGTCGGCCGCTATTTGCGCTACCGCTGACCGGAGGTAGAGGCATGGCTGGAAGCTCAAGCGGTGAATCGCGCGACCTGATCGGCCAAGATTGGCTGGTGCCCTTGTCCTTGGTCGGGCGACAGAACCCGGCGTACAGCCCGGCTCGTCCTGTCGCACCCCTCCGGCCCTGGTCAGAGCGGGTGTCCGCTCCTCCCTGCGCCTCCGGGGTCGAATCGGGGTCGAATCAGGCGGGTTGGCCGTTCCACGGGTCCAACTCACCCTTCGCGCCGCGATGGTTAGCCTCGTTGCGTCAATGAGTCTTGCACATCAGGGGCCGCTGGGGTCAAGTCCCCAAGCCCAGGTTCACCCGGCCGCGCGGGCCAGGCCTGCCAGCACTGCTACGCCGCCTGCTCGGTGTCAGCAGACTCCATTGGGCCGCGCTGATCGGGACCGAAGAGACGGCTGAATGTCCTTACCTTCACGCCCTGCACGGCCACCGGCGGGTGCGCGTAGGTGTCCCACGTCTCGGAGAACTCGGCGTGCCGGGAGAGCGCCTGCACGGTCTTCGGATCGTGCCTGTCGATCTTGTCCGCGCCCAGCCGGGACGTGTAGAAGTGCTTGAGGTCGTGGAACCGGGTGCCCTTCGGGAGCCCGGCCCGTTCCACCGCCTTCCGCCACACGTCGTTGAAGTGACTCCGTGTCAGTGGCCGGCCCTGCACGGTGGTGACGATCAGCCCCTCGTCCGGCGGCGGCATGTAGCCCCGCTGACGGCGCTTCTGCTGTGCCGCCTTGGACACCGGCGCCGGCCCCTTGAAGTGGGTCAGATGGTAGGCGAGGCGCTGCATGAGGAAGTGATCAACCGGCAGCGTGGCATAGCTCGCCTTGGTCTTCAGCTTGGCTTTCTTGCCCTTTTGCCGCTGCTCCTCGACGTAGAGGAGATCTTGGTCCCAGACCACACGGCTTTCAAGGAGACCGAAGGCCTCGCCTTCGCGCAGGCCCGCGCACGCTGCGATCCACACCAAGACCTCGTATCGCGGCTGGACTTCCCGCATGGCGCGCGCCAGGTCCGCCACTTGCTCGGGTGAGAGAGCGACCTCGACGCGATCCTCGACCTCGGGGAGATCGATCCGGGACACGATATTTGCCGGGAGCGGGACATCCGCGTCAACCATGTAGTTGACCAAGATGCGCCACGTCTTGAAGATCTGGACGACGTAGTAGGCCGACTCGATTCCCGGCTTGTCGATCAGATGATCCACAAGGGTTGTCGTATCCCGCCGCTTGAGAGTCTTGGCTATCCGGTTGCCCATGAACGGGACGATGTGAGTGCGCAGGTGGCTCTCGTAGGTGCCCGTCGTGTTCTCGTTCTTGTTCCTCTTCTTTCGTCCTTCGATTAGCTGTTCCGCGAACACCGCGACTTTCTCGTTCCCGATGTCGGGATCGACCCAGGTGCCGTTACGCATGTCCACCCGAACCTCGTCCAAGTGGTCGCGAGCATCTTGCCAGCTGTCGAATGCTGGGCGCCTGGGCTTCCCGTTGGGGTCCGTGTAGCGAGCCTGCCACTGCTGGCCGCGGCCATGGTCGGCAGACGGGTAAAGCGGCTTCCTCTTAGTGCCGCACTTGCAGGGAGCTTCGCCTTCTTTCGGATATCTCTTGTGCCACCGATCAAACGGTGCATCGGACTCGGCCATGTGCCCCTTCCGTGGAAGAATCTCAACCTTTCTCAGCCTGTAGCACTTAGGAGTCCAGCGGCTTCGGTGAGCGAGCGAGCTCGCCCCTCTTGATGCGCTCGAACAGGTCGTTGACCTGCTTCTCGCTGTAGCGCACCCGGCTGCCATTCCTGTTTCCTTCCCGGTTTTCTCCTGGGCCGGGTCGGTAGTACGGGCCAAGAGGATAGGCGCGCAGAAGACCGCGATTGGTCCACCGGCGCCGCGTTGAAGGTGAAATGCCAAGTCGGTGTTCCACCTCACGGGGCATCATATAGCGATCGACGGAATCCGATGGAGTGGTTTCAGAGGGCCTTTTTGATTGGCTTATCGGGACGCCCGAGTCTGCAATTTCGGGTGAACTCGAAGCCGAAACCCTCCTGCTTCTGAACCTGGCATCCGGCAAGATCCAGCCTCCTGCGGTCGCGTCTCCTCACCCGTGGTGGGTTGGCCTGTACGCCAAGCGCGCGGTGCGAGCGCGCCAGAGCCACCCATCTACAGGTGTTTATGTATGGAGTTGACGCTAGCCCACCCGCTCCGGATGTGACAGGTCCAACGTGCGCGTTATTGCTGCTTATGAGGTGCTTTGTCGTTAACACCTGTAGAGAAAAGTGAGGGGCGTCGCCCTCGTATGCCGCTTCCAGAGGGCGTGAGGGCGGACTGCTGACCTACGGATGCGAGGCCAGAGGTGCGAGTCGGTCCATGACAGCGAGACCTCTTGCGGATCCAACTGCCAAGTAGATGAAGAGAGGTTCCTTGTAGCGTCGCGCGGCAAGCTCGGCATCCCCGTGCTCCTCCGCGGCGCTGCCCAAGAGTTCTAGGACGGCTTGGCCCGCGAGTTGGCCGGCGGCCTGGCATGTGTCGTGCGTGACACGCAGTTTGCGCGGAGCTCCTTCGTAATCGCGCGCTGCCGCGTTGTCGAGGCCAAGGAACGAGAGGTCTCCCGGTGTAGTGGCGTGAAAAGCAGAGCTGTCCTAGGAGGTATCAGCTGCTGGCGGCATAGATCCACTGCGGAGAGGTGTTGCTTTAATGCGGACTGTGTGACTACACGCAGATGGAGATGGCGAGTAGAGGGTTGTTTCTAGGCCACAGCTTTCCAGTGCCATGGCCGCGGACCCGCAAGCCCGCGCATGCATTCGACTCGATATCTCGCTTGCTCCAGCATCACGGGATTGTCGTCGGCTGTTTGCAATGCGAATGACGTAAGTCGAAGTTCTCGAATATCGCGCAGCGTGGGATAGCCAGCCCAGTCCATGACGTCATGGCCGTAGGATTCGCAGAATTTCACGTACGCGGATCGAGAGATTTTGCCAAACGTATCCGCAGCCACGGCTGTCGAAGTGAGATCCCACTCCGGGGGCCCTACCGCAGTGCGCTCAAAGTCCATCAGAAAGACGCCGTTGTGGGTAACCGCAGTGTTGCCGCCCCAAGCGTCGCCATGAACGACGCATGGCCGTAGGCCCTGCGGCAGGTCGGTCCATGCTGCCTGGAGATCCTCTAGTCGTCGCAGGAGCCACGCTTGATCTTCTCGACTGGCAGACTGGGAGGCCTTGATGCGGTCCGCGATACGCACGAAGGGGGCTATCTCTCCCAGGGCGAAGGGTGGGGGTGGCAACTCATGTAGACGGCGCAGGAGTGGAGCAAGGTCCGACTCGTCTCCGGCGCGGTGTGGTGGTAGCTCTTCCCAGAATGTCGCTGTGCGCCCATCGACGGTTACGGGCTGGTCTATATCCAATGGCCGTACTGCTGGAATGCTGTTCTGTGCAAGCCATCGCGTGACTTGTACTTCGCGGGCTGCAGCGGCAGATTGTCCCCTACGCGCGATCCGCACAACGACTTGCCCGGGAAGACGCCATAGGTCGTTCTCGGCCAAGCGGATGGGCTCCGCACCGTTCGGACTTAGGCCGACCGCCTGCACGATCTTCTCCAGAACATCGAATGACTCTTGGATGCGGGGAGACGTCATGCCTGAACAGTAGTGCGGATGCGTTCGCGCAGATCAGCGACTCCGGCGTTGCGGCTGCGTGAGGCCGCGATGCGTCGCAGCTCCTGGACGTCGTCAACGGCGCGTTGAGAGCGAAGGCGTCCCACCTCGTCGAGGGCGCGGTGGCCAACCGCCACAGCTTCCTGCGGGTCGCCGGTGGCCATACGGAGCGAAGCGAGCTTCGTCCCGGAGAGAGCACGGGATCGCACGTATCCGTCTCCGTGCTCCTCGATCGCGATCTTCAGACGGTCGGCTGCCGCAGCTGGAGAATGGCCGGCGAGAATCGTCAGGTCGAAGAGCGCGTGGCCTGTGTCGCCGTGATGTTGTGCGCGGTCGTAGTAACTCATCCACGGGGCGTCTTCGCCTTCGGCGGCGTGAGAGAAGATTTCGTCCGAATGGCCAATCGCTCGAACTGCTGCGTCAATGTCTCTCATTTTGGCGTGGGCGCGGGCGCGCGCGTTATGCAACATCGCCTGCTCCTTCGGCGTCAGACGATCAGAGCGCACAAGGCCGTTCTCCGCGTGAGTCAGCCCGTCGTCTGGTTCTCCGACCCAGATCGCCTGACGGGCCAGCCAGTTCATCGCCGACGCCCGGAGATGCCAATTGCCAGCATGTTCAGCGAACTTGACACCTGCGCCCAGGTAGAACCGCGCGTCATCGTGCTCGTACGCATCAAAGGCGCTCGCGCCCATGACGATGGCGAGGCGGCCGACCGCAGTAAACAGCTCGGGTTCCAGGCGACCGGGACATCGCACGTCGAGGAGAGACGTGGCCCAGCGGTACAGGCCGATCGACGCGCTGCGGACGAGACCTGCACCTCCATACTGGTTATCCCACTGGGCAAGAAGGGTCGACGCCATCCATACCTGCTCAACGTCGTCGTTACGGATGACCTTGGGCAGTGAGGCATGGCCAAGCGCTCCCACTCCTATCGGGCCCAGTACGGCGGCGCCACCAGCGAGGAACGACCGACGTTCCACGTCACTCCCATCGACTTCAGCAAGTGTCCTTGCCTCTAGCGTGCCCGGCGCGGCCAGGTTCGAGGCCTCTACCAAAGCTTCGGACCGGAGCTTGTCCGCATCACGGCCCTGGCTGTCCGCATCCGCCTCGACGCGGCGCCAGAGCCGTCGCAGCGCACCCCTTGCATCAAGTGCATCATCCAGCGAAGCCGCCAGGTCGGCGTTGCATGGTCGCTCTGCCTTCTCGATCCTCTGGATTGAGGACCCGCTGAGGTGCGCCTTTGCCCCGAGGGCGGTGGTTGAGAGGCCTCGCAGTTCACGCCAAGTTCGCAGCTCCACCCCGAACCAATGCGCCATGGACTGCGAGTCATCGAGAGGCCTGGGCTTCTGTGGCATGACGTCCCTCTCGACAGTCTGATGCGGACAGTTTGCCGTGCACGTCCACTGTCCGCATCAGCATCTCCCGAGAGTGGTTTGAATCCTCGGGTGAGCAGCGAACAGGCGTGATCACGGCCATTTTGTACACCGCCGGACTCATCTCAACGTGCGTGACGCCATTGTGACGTTCTGTCAGTCCCACTCTGTGGGATGCGCCTGAGGTGCGGGGGCCTGGCTGTAGGGGCTGGTAGCGAAACTTTCGTCGTGAACGTGCTTCGGCCTGGCAGCCGAATGTGCCGGGCCGAAGCACGTTCACGACGGCTGCGCTAGGAGGAGATCTCCCCGTGCTTCACCGCGCTGATGAACGTCATCCAGGCGTCGCCTTCGAAGGTGTGGTGAGGGCCATTCGGATCCTTCGAATCGCGCACCTTCACCCGCGTGGCAGCAAGGAAGGCGGCCTCTACACAGTCCGTTGACGGTTGGCCGCTGTAGCTGCTTTTGAACCAGTTGGGCTGTTCGATCACGTGTCTTCCTCGTTAGGCGCGCAGGTGCTTCTTGCTGGCCTCGGCGATCAGCTCCGCCGAGGACTCGATTGAGAGGGCTTCGGCTTGCAGGTAGTCGAACGCTGCTGAGTACAGCCGGCGCTCCTCGTCCTGTTCCAGGTACAGCGAACCCGACGTGTTCTCTGCGTAGATGACGTCGAAGTCAGGGTCTGAGGCTCCGAGAATGATGAAGCCGGTCAGCGCCGCGGAGTATGCGCCTCGGTCGAACGGCAGGATCTGCACAGTGGTGCCCGGTGCCGAGCCGCGTTCGAGCAGGTGATCGAGTTGCTCGGTCATGACGTCAGGTCCTCCGACGCAGCGACGGAGGACGGATTCGTCGAGGAGGACGTGATACCGAGGGCGGGTCGGCTGATCGAGCAGCTGCTGCCGTCGCATGCGGGTGTCCAGGAAGGATGTGACTTGCTCCGGCGGCAGTTCGTAACCCGGTGTGCCCTTGATTGACCGAGCGTAGCTGCTGGTTTGCAAGAGTCCGGGGACAACGCTTGAAGCGAACTGACGGAGGCTGGTGGCCTCGTTCTCCAGAGCGATCAGCATGCCCAATGTGCTCGGCACGGAACCTGCGCCCGGTACCCACCACCCGTTGGTGGCTTTGGATGTCTTGGCCAGTTCGACCAGGGCATCACGCTCTTCGTCCGAAGCGCCGTAGACCCTGCAGAGCTGGTCGACTTGGTTCCAGCGAACGTTCCCTTTGCTGGTCTCGTATCGGCTCACTGTGGCCTTGGAGACGCCGGCGCGGTCGCCGGCCTCCTCGGCGCTGAGGCCCTTGGATCTGCGGAGCTCCAGCAATCGGAACGCCAACTGGCGGCGGCGGGTTGTCGGGCCGGGACCTGGAGTCGGCTCGACGGCTCGCCTGGAGCCGAGCGGCTCGTCGGTCATGCGGCCCCCTCAGGACATCGTGCTTCCAGTGTCAGGTTCAGCTCGTAGTAGCCACAAGGAAGTTACACGGCGGACCAGCCGCGGCGTTACGGGCCTGGCAAATCGTGGATCGCTCATGCGGACACTTCCGCCATGAGCGTTACATGAGGAGCGATACGCGCTACATACTCCACCTCAGCCGTTCCACGAGTAGTTGCTCGGGGACGGTGAGCGATCTCGATCCGAGTGCGTCACCCCCACCGCGAGGACAGCCGCCATGATCCCTTCGACTCAACTCCAACGTACGGAGTCCCCTACGCGTCACGCGGGGATGGTCGACGGGCTTGGTGATCGTGTGACAGCGCGAAAGCAGCCTATGTATCGCCTCAGGTCCAGACGGGGCCGGCGCGCGACCGTCGGGCCCTTGAGGCGCGGTGGATTCGACAGTGGCTTGGCTGACTTCGTTGCCGCCTACCGTGCCGCGTTAGCGTTCGGAAGCGTCTCGCCAGTAGTCCCGCAGCATTTCGCTTGGCCAAGAGGGCTGTCGTACGGGGCCGCGCGGGAGCATCTCCTCGAACACCGCTACTACGTCAACCACGAGCGTGCCGTCATCCGCATCGAGATCGGTGACATGCAGATCGTGCCCTTCAACGCGAAGCAGGCGTGGGAACGACGTGGCGAGTCGAGCTGGCCGTCGGTGGTTGTGGTGCACGAAGGTCCCTGTGGCTGGCCAGGCCGGATTGTCGCGAGGGCTGCGAGCGTGCAGTGCGACGTCGTCGGGAGACCCGAAGTTAAAAAACCAAGTGACTTGGATGTGCGAGAACTCCTCGATCCCCTGCAGCGTCTCCAGCGGAAACTCCGGATGCAGCCGGATGATCGATTCCGTGCCGCCCTTGAAGTCGTCGAGCCGCCCCGTGTGCCCTCCCACCACGGTTGCGATGACAGGCACTTCGATGGACTTTGTGGACACGACTTTCCCCTTCTCCGCTGTGAGCAGGGCGGGACGCACGGCTTGTTCATGGTCGTCCTCGCCACGACGGCGCCGTCAGGCTACTCGTTCGAGTACCGCCTTAGCTCGCTCGTCGATCTCTCCAGCTGCTGTGATCCCTCGGTTCCGGAAAGGGGAGAGCACCCTGCGCATGTTCACGACGGCCTCACGCGCCCTGCCCGACTGAACCCCTTCCATGGCGTCCAAGGCTTGGGCCCACGTATGGCAGGCGGCTTCAACGTTGCCTTGGTGCGCCTGCACCGCGCCCATGTAGCCCAGGGTGACAGCGTGCGTCCGGCTGAAGGTCTCGGCCTTCCTGGTCAGCACGCTGTTTCGGAACTCGCGAAGAGCTCCTTCGAGGTCACCAAGAATCCACAGGGTGCGTGCCGTCTCGTGGGCCAGGGACGCTTGCTGGAAGAACCACACCCGATGCGGATCACTGTCGCTGGCCCCAGCGGCGGCGAGGTCGTCCTCAGCTCGGAGGAGCGCTGCTATCGCCTCGCGCCTCTGGCCGTCCATGGCAAGGCTGCGGGCGCGGACAACGCCGAGCAGAGCGCGCTCACGTGGTGTCGCCAGGGTGTACCGCTTGCGGTCGACGGAAGCGGTCGCGAGCCGCACTCCCGTCCCGGGGTGTCCCAAATCGATTGCCTGATGGGCCATGGCCCGGAGGATGTGGCCGGCCAGCGGTGCTTCGTCGGCTTCTGCGGCGAGCTTCAGTGCCAAGGTGAAATAGCGTCGCGCTGCCTCGTGTTCGGAGGCGTCGAAGCTCATCCAGCCAGCCACGTACACGGCTTCGGAAGCTGCGGCAAGCAGGTCTCTGCGTGTTTCATCGTTGGTGAAGACACCGCCTACGTATTTTGCGACGTCATCGAGAATGTACTGGCGCAGGGCTGTGCGACCGTCCATCCCGCCGTGTCGCTGGTCCCGTCTGGAGAAGAACTCAGTCATCTCGCGGACAGCGGCAACCTCGCTGACGCCGATGTGGCGGAAGGTTGCGGCAGGGCGCGACCTGGCGCGTTCCGGTGCGTCGTCCCACCACTGCTGTCCGGGCAGGACCAGGCTGCCTACCGAGTAGGCAGCGCCGGCCAGCAGTTGGCGGCGTTCCAAATCCACGTCGCTTCTCCCGAGATCCACCAGCGCGGTCAGCGTATCGACGCGCCACTCCGATGCCGGGTCGCCATCAGTGGGCGATACCGAAAGCCCGATTTCCGCCAGAGTGACCGGGCGTTGCAGCCGTCGAGACAACGTCTCACACAAGATACGGGGTGCCCTGCCGCTTGGACGGGTGCCAGAGATCCACATCGCGATGTGCGAACGACTCGTGCTCAACAGTTCATGCGCACCGACCTCGGCGGCGACCCTGACCACCGCCGCGGCGACCTTGGGCTGCGACCAGCCCGTCTCCGCGATCACAGCGGCCAGTTGTTCGTTCCTGTGTGCCATCCGACGTCCCCGTTCACAAGAGAACGATCTTTGACGGGTTTGACGGCATCGCGGACTGGCCGGGGATACCAACCCGTCGTCATTCACGGTTCGCTCAAGGTCAACGAAACCACCATCTGCCTATGCCTGGGAGGACATCCGGTGAAGACCAGCCACGCGTCTGGTGCCAACGCCAGGACCCTTCCCGGCTCCGCTAGCGCTGGCATCGACGCCTTCGGGGCGGCTGAGGGCCGGGTGGCGTCGCCCTCGGGGGCGTGCGTACGCAGGAGGCAGTCATGAACGAGCCCACGACTGCGGACGGCTGCAACGACGCCCCGGAACAGCAGAAGAGTCTGACGCTGGCCGCCAACGATCTCGCACCCAGCGAGGCCCGTTCCTTCACCCGCGACGTACTCACGGCTTGGGAGTTCGAAGACCTTATGGATCAAGCCGTGTTGATCGTCAGCGAACTCACCACCAACGCCGAGCGCCATGGCCGGCGCGATGAAAGGGCCGAGGGCGCTTCATCGGGCCCACAGGGCAAGAGGGACGAGGAGATCACGCTGACCCTCGCGGTCCAAGCCGAGGTAGTGACGATCGAGGTTGAGGACAACTCTCCCTATGCCCCGGTCCAACGGGTTCCCGACCAAGACGCGACCAGCGGGCGTGGCCTGTGGCTCGTCTCTGCGATGGCCGACAGCTGGACCACACGTCCTACCGAGGACGGAACCGGCAAGCGGGTGCTCGCCTTCATCAGCCGCCCTGAACCTGGCGTTGCTTCCTGAACATCTCCATCCCTCTCGCCCCTCTTTGGAGACCCTCGCTATGGCTCCCGAAGCACCTCCCGCTGCCTCGCCCTGCGTGACAGCGAGCAAACACGACCGCGGCGGCCTCGAAGATCCGCGTTGCCTCCTCCTCGATCTCGACGGCGTTCTCGTGGACACACGTCCTGTGATGGAGATCGCGTGGCGTGCCGTCCAGGAAGCCCACGGCGTGAACATCCCCTTCGAGACGTACCAGGAACAGCTCGGCCGCCCCTTCGACGACATCATGGCGCGCCTCGGCCTGGCCAACGCAGAGGAGATCCACCGGACGTACACCGAGGCGTCTGCGGCTGCATCTCATCTGGCCCAAGAGTTCGAGGGCATCACAGACGTCCTTCTCGCGGTCGCCGCTGACGGCTGGTCCCTCGGCGTCGTGACGTCAAAGCCGTTAGCCCGGGCAACGCCCCTTCTTGCTCGGCTCGGCTGCCCGTTCGTCACGGTCCGGGGGCCTGAAGGACACGGGCGGGGTAAGCCGGCTCCGGACCCCATACTGCTGGCCCTGATCGACCTCGGCGCTGATCCGGCCGATGCGGCCTACGTCGGCGACATGGCGGTCGACCAAGAGGCAGCACGTCGCGCCGGCGTTTCCTACATCCACGCGGGATGGGGATACGGCCGTCCAACGGGGCCGTGCCCCGCCGTCGCCGATACGCCCAGGCAGCTGTTACACCTCCTCGGCGTGAGTACCCCCAACGGCCCGTTCGTCGAAGGAGGGCTGTTGTGAAGGCTGTTGGACGCAGCGCACTTGGCCTCGTCCGGACCGACTTCGGCGGACAGCCTTCGTGGGCCTTGGTGGGAGAGGGTGCTCTCGCCACGGTGCGGGCCGCCCGGATCACCACCCGGGACCTGGAGGCCCTGTCGCTCGACTCGGGTGAGGTAGACGAGCAGGTCAACCAGGTCATGGAGGCGCTTGAAAATTACGGCGCGCATCTCACGGCGACACCGGGCGGAGCGGGATGGCTGCACGCCCAGCAGGTACCAGCGCGCCGTCTGGTGGGGCAACTCGTCCGCAAGTTGATGGCCCTCAGCACGTGGGAGCCCTTCGGGGAGGCCCCCGGTTGCATCACTCCAGCTTCGTACGAAGGGTTCGTCGGGGTGCGGCCGAGCAGTTCGCGGGAGTACCGGTCATACACAGTGACCTGGTCCGGGGTGGCGTTCGTGCTCGGAGCTTCAGCCCCGCACAATCCGCTGAGGTCGGCGCAGTTACGCAACCTTCCCCGTGCCCGCTCGGATGTCGGCTCGGGCCGTGCGCCTTCGACTTGGCCACGGAGCGAGGTGGTGGCGTTGTCGTGGTCGTCGCGGCACGCGGCGACGCTGCTTCCGGTACTCGAAGCGCTCTCCCGTGAAGGAGCGAGGAGTCTGCTCCTCGACCTGGCCACCGACGACGCCCAGCGCTGCATCGCACCGGATGAGCAGGGCGTGAGCTTCGGTGCACTGCCCGCTGATCTCTTCAGCATCTCCGGCACGGTGGATGAACTCCACCTGCCCGACGACGACCGCGTCGTGCGGGTGAAGCAGCACATCGTGCGCCTGGCCCGGCTGGTCCGGCTGATCTCCGTTGTCCTGGAGACGGCGGGAGGATGCACCCAGCCGTCCTGGCGATCGGTCGTGGAGGTCGAGAGGCGGTTGGACGAGGTCCTCACTGCGGCCCGGCCTCACACCGTGCTGGTCAGCAACGACACGAGCCCCCTGGGCGCACTCGCCGTCCACGCGGCCGAGCGCCACTCGCTGAACACGGTGCACGTCCAGCACGGTGCGTGGACGGCCGAGGCTGTTGCCTGGCCTGTGCTGCACAGTCGTCACATCGTGGTCATGGGCGAACGCGACGTCCCGCTGGCGAAGACCTGGGCGCGTCATCCGGGGGCCGAGGTCCATGTCCTTGGACAGCCTCGCTTCGACTGCCTTACCAGCCTCGACCGTGCGGCTCAACGGCGCTACCTGACACGTCTGATGGCCTCGGCCCACGACCATGCTCCCTCTCGGATCATGGTTTGGGCCTGCCAGCCCTTCAGCCACGACCGGCTCAGGACTCAGGCCAACCAGATCGCGCAAGGGCTGCGCGGGGCCGACGGTGACTGGGGCCTCGTCATCGCCCCGCACCCCGCTCAGGGAGTCGGAGCATTCTCCTCCCTGTTCGAGTGCGACCGCGGCCCTCTCGATGACGAGCTGCCCGTTGCCGTGGCCGATCCGCAGGTCGGGGCACGCGGCTGTCTGGCCGGCGCTGACGCCCTGGCGAGTGCGTATTCGACCTGCGGTATCGAAGCTCTCCTCCTGCAGGTGCCGGTCTTGGAGATCGGACCGCCCGGAGAGCGCACACTCGGCCTGGCCGGTCACGGCCTGGCTCATCGCTGTCACAGCGCCGACGACGTCACTGCCGCACTCACCGCACTGGCCTGCCCCGACGAGCTCATGGCCCAGCCGGTGCCGGATGCCGTGTGTAGGTGGCGCGGTGACAGCGCCGCCGCCATCGCCGGCCTCATCCTCGGCCCCGAGAGCGCCACGCCTCTCGATCCCGTTCCAGCTGATTCCTCCGCCGCTGATCCCGCTCAGCCGCAGGGTGAAGGAGTTCCTACCCAATGACACACCTGACCGCCGACACCGTCGCCGAACTCTTCGCCGGGGCCGTCACCCTGGCCAAGGCCGGCGAGAAGGTCGCCCCCCGCGGTATGGCCACCCGCGAAGTCCTCGACGTCCACATGCGGTTGACCCAGCCCCGGGCTCGGCTGCTGCACGCGCCCCCAGCCCGGATCCTCAACCCGGCGTTCGCGGTGGCCGAGACCGTCTGGCACCTCGCAGGCTCGGACGACTCGTGGATATTCGAGTACAACGCCCGGCTGCGGCAGTACACGGATGACGGCGTACTACGGGGCGCGTACGGCCCGCGAATGCGGAACTGGGCGGGGAAGGTCGACCAGCTGCACCAAGTCGTCGACACCCTTAGGGAGGATGCCGACTCCCGCCGGGCCCTGATCCAGCTGTACGACCCGGCCCTCGACGCCGCTGGGCACAAGGACGTGCCGTGCACGCTCGGATTCGCCTTCCACCTGCGAGCCGGCCGCCTGCACATGACGACCACGATGCGCGGCCAGGACGTATGGATCGGTCTGCCCTACGACCTGTTCTTCTACACGGTCCTGCACGAGCTGGTGGCCGGGTGGCTCGGCGCCGAGCTCGGCGACTTCCACCACCAGGTGGGGTCCCTGCACATATACGAGAACCACCTCGACCACGCCGAGCAACTCACCTCGCTCACTGCGAGCGAGATCATGCCGGACCTCAGCACTCCGTGGGACGGCTTCGACGAGCTGCTCCGGCACGTCCGGGCCGGAGAAGTCACGGGGCATCCGGGCTGGGACGCCATGACCGAGACGATGCACAGCTACCGACTGTGGAAGGGCAACCTGCGCGATGCGGCGTGGCAACAGGCCGACCAGGTCAACGGCCCCCTCGGCCAGGCGCTGACCTCCTGGTACAGCGAGCTGAACCGCCGCACCGCGTCCTCGTCCGCCCGCACTGTGGCAGGGGTCAGGTGACGTTCGCCATGGACCACGTTCCGTCCGTCATTCTCGGCCTGTGCTCCTACACCCATGACTCGGCCGCCGCGCTCCTGGTCGACGGGGACCTGGTCGGATTCGTCGAGGAAGAACGCCTGTCCGAGGACAAGCACACCAAGGCGTATCCGCGCCATGCCGTCGCGTGGCTGCTGAAGGAGGCCGGGATCACCGTCGGCGACGTGGACGCTATCGCCTACAACTTCCAGCCCTCCCGCTACCTCGTCGAGTCCCCGGCCGCGCTGCGCCTGGCCCTGTCGGAGACGACCCGCGAGCGGGCGCTGCCCAGGGCCCACGGCTTCGCCAAGGTGGCCTTGCGCACCCAGCACCGCGTCCGCACCCTCGGCCGGCTGTTCCCCTCCGCCCGCGTCACACCCGTTCTGCACCACCGGGCCCATCAGATGGCCGCCTTCGCCGCATCGGGATGGGCCGAATCCGCGGTGCTCGTCGTCGACAGCCTCGGCGAACGACAGACCACCACCATCGGCCACGGTCACGAGACGCTGCGACCGCGCACCCGCATCGTCGAGGAGCTTCATGATCCGGCGTCCTTGGGCTACGTGTACGGAGCGGTCACCGAGCATCTGGGGTGGCGCCGCGGGGACGAGGAGGGCACTGTGATGGCCCTCGCCGCTCTCGGCGACCCCAAGCGGTTCCGGCACCTGTTCGCGCGCGCCGTGCGCACCACGTCGGCCGGCTTCTTAATCGACCCGGCCTACTTCCCCCCGCGCACGCTGTCCTCCGGCTACCCCCGGACATCCCGTCGCTTCATCACCGAGACGTGCCCCGCCCGTCACCCGGACGAGCCACTCGCCGACGTCCACCAGGATCTGGCCGCGGCCCTCCAGGAGCGCACCGAAAAGGTCATGGTGCACCTGGCCCGGCGAGCCAGGATGATCACCGGCTCTCGCCGCCTATGCGTCGGTGGCGGAGTCGCCACGAACTGCGTGAGCATCGGGCGCATCATCGAGGCCGACATCTTCGACGAGGTCTTCGTGCCCCCCGCCCCAGGCGATGCTGGCACCGCGCTCGGTGCTGCGGTCGCCCTTCACATGGACGGGGGAAACCGACGCCCCGTCTCCGGCATCGCCCGCGCCTGCTACCTCGGTCCGTCCTTCCACGACCTCACCCTCGACCTCACCCCGTGGCCCGGACTGCAACAGAAGATGTTGGGCATCGAGACCGCAGAGTTCCTCGCCGACCAACTCGCCCACGGCATGATCGTCGGCCTGTTCCAGGGCCGGGTGGAAGCCGGACCCCGCGCCCTGGGGAACCGCTCGATCCTCGCCTCGCCCTTGGAACCGGGTGTCGTGGAACGACTCAACGCCACCGTGAAATACCGCGAGGCATTCCGGCCCTTCGCCCCCATGGTCCTGGCCGAGCGCGCCCGAGAGTTCTTCACGCTCGGCCAGGAGGCGCCTTACATGTCCATGGCCTCCGGTGTGACGGAGACCGCACGCGAGCAGGTGCCGGCCATCATCCACGCCAATGGCACCTCCCGCCTGCAGACCGTCACCGCGGCACAGAACCCGTTCATGCACGCGGTCCTGACCGCCTTCGCCCGCCGCACCGGAGTCCCGGTACTGATCAATACCTCGCTCAACGTCAAGGGCAAGCCCATCTGCGGGACGCCGGCCATGGCCCTGAACTGCCTGGCCGACTCCGGCCTGGACGCTCTGCTGCTGGAAGACCGGTGGATCACCAAATGAAGATCGGATACAGCTTCTGGGGCTTCCTCGGCAACGGCATCACCAACACCCCGGACGGGGGCCGCAGCCATCGCCGCCCGTTCATCGACGCCCTGGTCTCCCGCGGTCACGAGATCGTCTTCCTCCAGGCCAACCGCGACCTGCTGGAAGCCGACGACGACCTCGGCAGCACCTACACCTTCGACACCGGTATCCCGAAGATCGACGCGCTGTTTCTCGAATGGCGCTGGGCGATCGACGGACGCAACACGACCCCGTGCGGCACCGAGGGCCACACCTGTGACCTGCACCGTCAGGCCGAACTCATCACCCACTACACCGCGCGGCGCGGCACACCGACCGTGATCTGGGATAAGGACCGCATGCTGCGGCACGAGAGCATCTGGCGCGGCACCTTGCAGAGTGCTGTGTGCGAAGCGGCCCTCGAACCCTCACCGGGCGCCCACCGCCTGCTCTTCCCCGTTGACGACCGGCTCCTGGACCAAGCCGACCCCGTCGCACTGACGGCGCAGCCGCGTGACCTGATGCTCGGCTATGTAGGCAACCAGTATGACCGCGACGCGCACTTCGACCACTACTTCGCCCCGGCCGCCGCACACGTGGCGCACCTCGTCGGCGGCAAGTGGACCCAGACCGACCGCTGGCCGCACGTCCGCTTCCTTGGACGGATCCCGTTCCAGGACGCCCACGCACTGTACGGCAGATCCCTGGCCACCGTTCTCATGCTGCCCGAGCGGTATGCCGAGGTCGGGCAGATGACCCAGCGGATCTTCGAAGCGGTGCTCGCCGGCTGCCTGCCGCTGGCCCCGGCCGACATCTGCCGCGTCGAGGAGTTCGTACCCGCCGAGCTGATCGTGTCCTCCGGCCGAGAAGTGATCGAACGGCTCGACCATCTCCGAATGATCGCTGGCAGCCAGCAGCACGCCGACCTCATACGCGCCTGTCTGGACCGCCTGGACCTGTTCCGCCTGAGCCGACAGGCCGATGCCGTGGAGAGCGTGCTGCACACGCTCTTCCGCGGCGCGGGCGAGCGAGGAGCGGCGTGATGCCACAGACCTTCCCGGCCTATGGGCCTGGATCGTCCAGATGTGTCCTGGCGGCCGGTCCGCTCGGGCACGCGAGCGACTCTAAGCTGGAGCACCATGAAGAAGGTTGCCATCGTCGGCTGCGGAGGCAGCGGCAAGTCGTACCTGGCCCGCGAACTGGGGAAGATCCTCGACGCCCCAGTGACGCATCTGGACGCTGCGTTCTACGACGACGAGTGGAACGCGTTGCCGATGGACAAGTTCGCCGAACTGCAGAGGGACCTTGTCGCCAAGCCGCGGTGGGTGATCGACGGCAACTACAACTCGACGCTCCAGGTCCGCCTGGAGGCGTGCGACACCGTGATCCTCATGGACGTGTCCACGATCTCCGCTCTGTACGGGATCTTCTCCCGGCAGCTGCGGCATGGAGCCGGTCACAAGGGCAACGGGGTACACAACCGGATCCACTGGGGTGTGATCAAGTACGTGGCGACGTACCGCCGCAAGATGCGCCCCCGTGTCATGGCCAAGATCGACGAGTTCGCGTCCAGCCGGGCCGACGTCGTGCTGCTGACCAACCGGCGACAGACGCGAAGCTGGCTGCAACAGGTGGCAGCTCAACACAGCTGAGCCATCCGCGCCCGCGAGGGGAGGGCGCGGCATGACCGAGGTCAACCCCTTCCTCGACCCCGCGCGGCAGGCGGACCTCTACGGTGATGCGTCCCGCCTCGCCGGCCGGTCCAACGCCCTGATGCGGGCCAAGACCGCCGGTCGGCCCGTGCCGGACACAATTGTCGAGCTGGTGCGAGCCCATCACGTGCGTGCTGGCCGCCTTGGTGCGGTATTGGACATCGGCTGCGGTCGAGGTACGAGCAGTGCGGTGCTGGCCAGCCTGCTGAACCCGGAGCGGGTCGTCGGGTTCGACGCGGCCCCGGCCCTGATCGACCAGGCCCGCGAGCGGACCCGCCATCTGCCGGGCGTACAGGTGAGCTTTCTCCAGGGCGATTTCCATCAACTGCCCCTGCCCACCGCCTCGTGCGACCTGGCGGTGGCCGCGTTCTGTCTATACCACTCACCGCGCCCGCAGACGGTCATCACGGAGATCAACCGCGTCCTCGCCCCCGGTGGGCTGGCCGTGCTGGTCACCAAGAGCCTCGACAGCTACCGGGAGCTGGACCAACTGGCCGCCACCGCGGGCCTCGACCCTCGCGCAGAGCAGCGCGAGAGCCTGTATGTCTCGGCGCACAGCGACAACCTCGCCGCGCTGGCCGCGACATCGCTCGACGTGGTGACCGTCGAGAACGAGGAGCACGTTTTCACCTTCGACGGCCACGACCATATCGCCGAGTACCTGGCCACCAACCCGAAGTACGACCTGGCCCCGGGGCTGTACGGCCAACCGGGCGCCTTGGCCGCCGTGCTGCACGAGTTCGTGCCGGACCAGCCGCTGACCGCCCGGTCCGTCATCACGTTCGTCGTGGCTCGGCCCCCGGAGGGCCGATCATGACGAGCGCACACTTCACCAAGTTCTACGAGACGCCCGATCAGGTCTCCGCAGCCGTTCGTCACCACTGGTGGCTCACCGAACACGCGCACCCATTGCGGCTGCCGACGTTCGTGGTGATCGGCCATGCCAGCCTTACATACCAGTGGGTCGAAGGACGCCCGGTCCAGCCCGAGGACCTGACCGCGCTGGCCACGCTGCTGGGCCATGCCCACGGCTGCGCCTGGGCCAGCGATCTGCAGGCCGCTGACCTGGCCAGACCGCACCGCTTCCAGGACGGCACTGCCTTCGCCGACTACGTCGGACCCCGCCGAGTTGCGCTCCAACGCCGCCTGGAACAGGGCTATTTACCCAACAAGGCTGCCTTGCACGCGGTGTTGGCGCTGCTGGAGAAGACGGCGGAGGGGCCCGTCTCCTTCTACAAGGACAGCAACCCCCGCAACTTCCTCATCACTCCTGCCGGGGCCGTCGTCACCGTCGACACCGACGACCTCACACTCGCGCCGATGGCGTACGACCTCGCGAAGCTGATCGCGACGCTGCTGCTGACGTACGGATCGCTCCCCGATGACGCCATCGGCACGGCGCTGAGCGCATACAACGAGGCCGCCGGGCACCACGACATCCGCCTTGGTGCCACGGACCGCCCTCGCCTTGACGACTTCCTCGCTCTACACGCCGTTTTGACCGCCCCCTACATCGGGCGGAACGGCTACAGCTACGGCTGGCCTCCCGCCTACCCCCGACTCCGAGGTTGAGCATGATCACCAGCGAACTCGTCTTTGTCCGCCACGGCGAGGCACAGTGCAACGCCGACGGACTGGTTGGCGGACCTCGGACCTGCACCGGACTGACCAACCGCGGCTACGCCCAGGTGGAACAGGTCACCCGGCGGCTCGCCAATGAACACCGCCACCAGCCGTTCGACGCGTTGTACGCCGGACCGCGCCTGCGCCTGCTCCAGACCGGCGAGATCATCAGCCAGGCCCTTCGCATCCCGCTCACCACGGACGTACGCCTCGACGGCCCGGTCCATGGCGACGCTGACGGCAAACCCTGGGCCGAGGTGAAGACCGCCGCCGACGGCGGCCCTCACGCACACCCCGACACCCCTTGGGCGCTGGGCTCCGACACCTGGAACGGATACCTGGAACGGGCCGGCGCCCACCTGGCACAGCTCATCACCGAACACGAGGGCGACCGAGTTCTGTTCGCCGCGCACGGCGAGACCGTGATCGCCGCCCACACCCTGCTCCTGGGCCTCCCGCTCGGCTCCCCGTCAGGCTTCACCATCACCCACGCGTCCGTCACCTGCTGGCAGCACCACCGCAACCGACTCGACCAGACCAGGTGGATCCTCGACCGGCACAACGACACCTCCCACCAAGTTCGCCCGATACAGGAGGCCACCTCGTGATCACGTCCTCCCTCGATCCGCGCCTGGACCTGGCCCGTGACCGGATAGGCGCCGTCCGCGTCGTACCGGACCCGTCCCTTCCGCCCCGCCTACTCCAGCTGACCGACGGCCGGGGACGCAGATACTTCGCCAAGCAGCACGGTGGCAGAGCCCGGTATGTCCAGGAGGTCCACGCGTACCGCACCTGGGCACCGCACCTCAACGGGCACGTGCCCGATCTGGTCGGCTGGCACGACAGTACGCACACGCTCCTGGTGACCGCGCTGTCCGGCGCGTCGGCGGACACCGTCATCCCGGGATCGCCGGAGGAAGAACTGGTCCACCATGAGGCGGGCCGCATCTTGCGCCTGCTCCACCAGAGCACCCTCATCCCGCGCTCCGGAGCTGTCGGCCCAGACCTGGCGGACCGCCTCGCCCGCTGGATCCAGCGGGCGGATGAGGCCGGCCTCATTTCCGCCGACGAACGCGAACTGCTGGCTGTCCACCAGGACGTCCTGGCCGGCACGCTCATGGACAGCGCGGCCTGTCACCTCGACTACCAACCGCGGAACTGGAACATCGGCGAGCCCTTCGGCGTGTACGACCTGGAACACATGCGGCGCGATGCCCGCATCCGGGACTTCGCCCGTCTCGAATTCCGCCGCTGGCAGGCGGCTCCCCGCCTCAGGGACGCGTTCTACTCCGGCTACGGCCGCCGCCCCACGGACACCGAGCAACGCCTCCTCGAATCCTTCGGTGCCATCGAGGCGGTCACCGCCCTCGTCCGCGGAAACGAGCAGGACGATCTCGCCCTCACCACCCACGGCCGCACCGTTCTGGCCCGGCTGAGCTGAAACGCCGACCCCACCGCTACTGGAGACGCACTGTGACACACCAGCTGAGCCCCCAGCACTCCCCGCTTCCCCGCCGCGCCGTGGTGACCGGCGCCGCCGGCTTCATCGGCTCCCACCTGGCCCACGCCCTCGTCCAGGCCGGGACCACGGTCATCGGCGTCGACCGCCGCGACCCGGCCACCAACCAGGCCGCAGCAGCTAACCTCGCCCCGCTGCGGTCGCTGCCCGGGTACATGAACGTCACAGCCGACCTGATCAGCTGCGCGATCGATCCCCTCCTCATCGAAGCGGACGCCGTCTTCCACCTCGCTGCCATCCCCGGCGTCCGCCCCTCCTGGGGAGCCCAGTTCGGCGACTACGTCGCCTCCAACATCGTGGCCACCAAGCGCCTGCTGGACGCCGCCGCGCGTCTGCACGTTCCCCGCCTGGTCGTTGCCTCCTCCTCCAGCGTCTACGGCACCACCGACGGCAGCCCCAGCGTCGAGACCGACCACCCGCGGCCCGCGTCGCCGTACGCCGTCACCAAGCTCGCCGAGGAACAGCTCTGCCTCGCCCACGCCGCGCAGCACCACTGCCCCACCACCGTCGTCGCACTGCGCTACTTCACCGTCTACGGCCCCCGCCAGCGCACCGACATGTTCACCCACCGCGCCCTCATCGGCGCCCTGACCGGCCAGCCCCTGCGCCTGTACGGCGACGGTCACCAGCGCCGGGACTTCACCTATATCGACGACGTGGTGGCCGCCACCATCGCCGCGGCCACCACTCCCGACGCACACGGGGTGATCAACGTGGGGGGAGGGGCAAACGCCTCCCTTCTCGAAGTGATCCACATCGCCAACAGCCTCGTCGGCCGCGACATCGAGGTGGTCCAGGACAGCCCCCGCCACGGCGACGTCCTCACCACCCGCGCCGACCCCAGCCGCGCCCACGCGGCCCTGGGCTGGCAGCCACACGTCGACCTCCACAGCGGCCTGCGCGCCCACATGCAGACCCTCGCCGCTGCGCTCCCCGTGCACGGCCAGGCCGCCTAACCAGCCAGAAGTCAGGAGGAGCTGCTGTGGAGAGCCCCGAGCGAGCACGACTCGACACCTTCTTCCGGCACGTCACCGAGCAATTCCCCGCCGTCGGCCCGATCACCTCGCTGATCATCACGCACCTGCTCTCCGAGCGCCCGGCGTTCCTGCGCGCGATGGCCGCGACCTCGACCGTCGGTGCCGTCCTGCCCAAGCCCAAGTCCGTCGACCAGCAGACACTGGCCGTGGTCCGGGATCTCTATCCCGTCCACGACCTCAGCAGGGAACTGTTCGCCGACTCCACCCGCGCACTGGAGTACATAGAGGACACCGCAGGGGGACAGGACGTCGTCCTGGCGGACATCGGCGGCTACTTTGCTCCCAGTCTCCACACGGTGGCCGAGAAATTCTCCGGCCGTGTCCTGGGCGTCGTGGAAGACACGGAGAACGGACACCAGCGATACGCCGCGCTCGATCAGGTCCCCTGCCCCGTCATCTCGGTAGCCCGCTCACCCCTCAAGGACTGCGAAGACCACCTGGTCGGCCGGTCTATCGTCTTCTCCACTGACGCTCTGGTCCGCGCCCGCGGCGACATCCTGACCAGCCGCAACGCCTGCGTCCTCGGCTTCGGCAAAGTCGGCCGCTCTATCGCGCAGACCCTCCGCGCACACGACCTGCGGGTCACGGTCTACGACAAAGACCCTATCCGGCGCGTGCAGGCGCACTCCCACGGCTTCCGCACGACCACGACCACCACCGAGGCGGTCAGGGACGCCGAACTCGTCCTGTGTGCCACCGGGAATCTCGCTCTGCGCCAGGACGACTTCAACGCCCTGCGCAACGGCGCCTACCTCGCGTCAGTGACCTCCTCGGAAGACGAGCTGGAGCTTGCGCCCCTCCACGAGCTCTACCAGCGTGCCCCCGTGGGGGAACAGCTGACGCGCTACGAGATGACCGGTCACTACTTCTACGTGCTCGCCGACGGAGGCGCCGTCAACTTCGTCCACGGTGCGGCCGTCGGCACCTACATCCACCTCGTCCAGGCCGAGATCCTCGCCGCCACCGCCGCTCTCAGCCACGGCCGCTTCCAGCCCGGCCTGCAGACCATGCCCACCACCGACCGTCAGACCATCGCCAGGATCTGGCTCGACCACTTCGAAAGGTGACCCCAATGCCGCCGTCCACCCACCACATCCGCGTCACCGCCGAGGCTTACCTCAGCCACCACCCCGGCGAACGGCAGCTCCTCGCCCCCCTGTTCGCCGCTCTGGCCGGCGCACAGGACCCCGCGCACCGCAGAACCTTCCCCGCTCACGTCACCTGCAGCGCCATCGTCCTCGACGCCACGGACCGTGTGCTCCACATCCATCACAACGCAAGCGGCAAGTTCCTCGCACCCGGCGGACACCCCGAACCGGACGACCAGGACCTCGTCCATACCGTCCTCCGCGAACTCTCCGAGGAAGCCGGCCTCCCCTCTGCGGCGGTCGCCCCGCTGCCCGGATACGAGACGGTTCCCCTGGACATTGATGTGCACGGCATCGACGCCAACCCCACCAAAGGGGAACCGGCACACCAGCACATCGACTTCCGCTTCGTCTTCCGGCTCAGCGCGCCGCACACGGTGACCCTCCAGACCGAGGAAGTTAGCGGCTACCACTGGCGGCCGATTCAGGAGACCGCCTCCCCGACTGTTCGCGCCAAGCTGGCGCTCCTTCCACGTCCTGCACGTTCCTGATACGCCGACCGCCCGGGGGTATGCCATGTCCGCCGCCTCACCAGCACAACCGCGCACCGAACGCCGCCATGTCGCGGTCATCCCTTGCCGATGGGGTGCCTCGCGCTTCCCCGGCAAGCCCCTGGCTCTACTTGGGGACAAACCTCTGCTGTGGCACGTGCACCAGCGCTGTCTGGAGGCCACGCGTCTTGACGGTGTGCTGGTCGCGACGGACGACGAACGTATTGAGGCTGCATGCCGCCGGCTGGGGATCGAATGCCTGCGCACCCGGGAACACCTCACCGGCACCGACCGTGTTGCTGAGTGCGCCAAGCGCGTGCCTGCCGACGGCTACATCAACGTTCAGGGCGACGAGCCGTTCATCGCGCCGGCCGCGATCGACGCCGTCTCCGACGCTCTGCACCGCCTCGGGTCAGGCACTCTCGCGGTGAACGCCTACACCGAGCTGGGCGACGTCGGCGCTGTCCTCGACCACAACGTCGTGAAAGTCGTGCTGACAACCGGTGGAAACGCCTTGATGTTCTCGCGTCAGCCGATTCCCTATCCGAGAGCAGACCGTCCGACGTATCTGCGCCAACTGGGGCTCTACGGCTTCACCGGTGAGGCTCTGAGGCAGTTCCAGCGGCTTCCGCAGGGACCACTAGAGAAGACCGAGGGCGTGGAGATGCTGCGCTTCATCGAGCACGGGTACGGGGTTCGGATGCTGCCTGTGTCCGACGAAGGAATGGCAGTGGACACACCCGAGGACCTTGCCAGGGCGGCACGTCTCCTGATATCTCCAACCGATTGACCTGATTCCGGGTGAATTGTAGGCCCTGTCAATACCTGCCGAAGAAATCACCAGAGTTTTCTGCACATCACCGGATTGAAGATCCGGCGGGAAGTAAACGTCGAAAAGAAGGAAAAGGCCATGGACACGCTGACGCGTCCAACACTGCTGCACGCCGTGCTGGAAAAGCGCCAGTGGCTACGATTTGAGGTGTTTCAGCGACAGCTGAAGGATGCCGGCGCCCGGGCAGCGGCGCACTACCGGAATCCACGCCTGGCCACCGTGGACACCACGAAGACCACCTTCAAACGGTGGCTGGTCGGGGAGCAAGCACCTCGCGGGGACACAGTCACGGTCCTCGAATTCTGGCTCGGCCACAGTGTGCAGGAACTCCTGGGCCCGGCCCCGATGCGGAAAGTGGTACTCGCCCGCGTTCCTCACGATGTGTCGTTGGCCGCCGTACACCGCTTCGATGTCCGTTTCGACAGCTCGCATCTGTCCGTCAACGGGCCGTTGCCAGGCGCAGGAGGGGCGTGGCACCTCGACGGTCTGCGGATCTTGGACGGGACATCCGTCGCGGTCCAGATGTACGAGGCCGAGCCGCGGGGGGACACCGTGGTGATCGGGCCTGAGGACTGGGAACACCTCCGATACTTCACCCGGGCTCGTCGCAGGGCTCTGCTCATCGCGGCACTGGGGGCGCGCGGGGAAGATGACCTCTACGTCATGGACGCCGCCCACGCTCGGCGTCAGCTGTTGATGCCGGTCGACAGGCTGCCGATTCCAGGCGCCTACCGGCTCGACGAGCTCGTCTACGCCTTGCTCTGGGCGGCGTTGAACGTGGACGACAGTCTCCTGGCCGACGACCAGGCCCTCCACGTCGAGCAACAGCGTCTGGAAGCCCACCTCGCCCAACTACGGTCTGCGGCCGCTCGTGCCGCCTACCCCGACCTCACGGAGGTCGGAGCGGCCTGGCTCGGATCGCATGCATGCGCGACGTATCTGCGGCGCCACCTGGGCCCCGCCGATGCCGCCCCCGTGCTGTGGTCGAGGGTTCAGTACGGCGGGCAGGCCGCCGGCTGGTTGTTGTTCGCCGAACGGCACCAGGTACTGCAGTTGATGCAGGAGTGTTCCGTCGGCGTCGAGGGGACGGCAGGCTGTGTCTTCGGCATCCCCGAATCCGCGGTCAAGGACAGCGAGCCGTACGAACGGCTTTTGCTGCTGCTCGCTATGGCCCTGATGGAGTCCTACGGCCTGACGGTGCACATACACAGGGAACGGGCACACTCCGACACGGCGGAATTCATCATCGCCCCGCAGCACCTTGCCATCGTCGCCGACTGGCTGAGCCCGGACGCCGTCTGGCATATCGACAGCACGACGAGCAGGAGTGAGATCAACTCTCTGGCTCATGCCGTCGATCAGGCGCGGTCCCACAGCATCACCTCCGGCCGCACCCCGCACGAGAGGCTGCGTCAAGCCGCCGACTACCTTGATTGTGACTGGAATTGGCTGGCCAGGCGATGCCGGGAATTGAGTACGTACGGTATCGAAGGTCTGCTGCACCTGCGAAGCCATCTGATCCAGACCGGCGGCATCGAGCGCGCTCTCTTCTTTCTCGGTGAATCCGCCGCGTCCAGATAGAGCCGGAGGAGTCCCCAGGGGTGCGCTGAGCGGAGCATGCCACGGGAACAACCCGGCCGGATGCGACCGATCGAGACGTTGTCGCTCCGGGGGCTGGGCGCAGGCCGGCCGCGCCGGATCGGCGTCGTTCCCGAGGCGTCCGATCAGCGGTCGATCTCATCTGCTTCCCAAAGCCCGCGTCTGACAAGCCGAGAAGCGATCGTGTAGCGGGAAACGACCTCCGAACGATTCAAGTTGCACTGGCAACGATCAGATTTACCCGAGAGGCTAGGCGGTGCTCCTGATGCCGCTGATAACAGATTTCCGGTCGGGACCAGAGGTGTTGGCGTGGTCAGCCCTCGGCATACGGTGCGGCGGCTCTGCCGCGCCTCTCCGGGGGAACCAGACCTTGCGCGTGTCCTGCGGGACGCGGCAGACAGCTCGCTCGAACGGTTCCCCGTCAGCAACGGCACGGCGATCGGCTCCGAGCAGTCGGTGGTGCGACAGCTCCACCAATCAGGGTGCCGCGGCAGGCCGATGCGGCAGGCAGTGCCAAGCAGGAGCCCGCCTACCCGTCTTTCCAAGGACATCGATGTCTGAACTCTCCCCACCCGCCCCGGCGGGTGCCGGCCGCCAAGGTGCTCGGCACGCCGCCCGTGACAAGGCTGCGGACGAAAACGGCCTGCGGCGACGGCTCGTACGGGCCGTGATGGTGCCTGCGGCATCCGAGCTTGTACTCCTGGCCGCCGCGGCCATTTACGGGTCAGCCGCGAGGCTCTCCGCTGAAAACGCAGCCTTGCTGGTGACCGGCGCGGCAGCCGTCGGGGGCGGCATCCTCGTGATCGCCTACCGCCACGTTCAGGTGATCGTCCGGCAGGTGGAACAAGAAGACCAGTCGGTCGGGGAATGGCTCGCGTTCCTGCTCAGGCGTGTAAAGGCGAGCAGCCTGGCCCTCCAGGAGTATGCGGAGGCTGTGCGTAAAGGCGACCGATCTGCCCAGCCGCCAGGGCCCGACGCGGTGGAAGGCACCCACATGTTCGCGGAGCTCGTCCGGGCCATATCCGCGTTCCAGGGGGTCGCAGTGACCTCCGTCGCTCAGGCGGTGCAGCAGCAGCACCTGGCGGTGTTCGTAAACTTCGCCCGCCGGCTCCAGTCTTACTGCGAATCGGCCTTCAGCCGGCTGGAGACGGTCCTGCGGGACGAGGAAGATTCCGACCGGCTCACCGAGCTCTACGGCGTCGATCACCAGATCACGCAGATCGGACGGTCGGCGGGGAGCATGCTGGTGCTCGGTGGTGACAGGTCAAGGCGCATCAGCGAGCCGGTTTCCGTCAAGGCCGTTCTGCGGTACGGGATCCAGGAAATCCAGCACTTCACCCGGGTCCAGATCACCGAGGCGCCCACTGCTCTCCTTCATGGTTTTGCTGTCGAGGACGTCACCCATCTGCTGGCCGAGCTGCTAGAGAACGCCACCGGGTTCTCCGAGCAGGAGGTGTATGTCCGAGCCGAGTACGTACCGGACGGGCTGTTGATCGAAGTGGACGACCGCGGGCTGCCGATGGAACTTGCCGTACGGCGCCGATTGAACGAACTGCTGCGGGATCCTGATCAGTTCGACATTGCGGAGCACCTGATCCAGGACGGCCGCAGTGGCCTGTTCGTGGTCGCCCGGCTTGCCCAGCGCCACAGGATCAGAGTCGAGCTGCTCCGCAACCGGTACGGCAGCACTCAGGCGGCCGTGGTGATTCCGCACGCGCTGCTCGCTCCCCAGCCGGGGTCCGTCCCTCAGCAGAGGGAAGTCGCCGTCGTCTTCCAAGAGACGGCGGGCTCTCCCGGAGCTGCTCCGGTGCCAGGACGTGTCCTGCTCGCAGGAGGGTTGCAGCAGGCGGTGGCAGGGGCACCGCCCGCGCTTCGCGCCGTGCCCGATCGCCCACAGCCAGCGGTTGCCGACGGCGAACACCCGGCAGTACGCACGGCGGACGCCCCGACTCCGTGCGGCAGTTGGGAGGCCGCCTCCGGCACGTCGGCTGACGCTGTGGTCCCGACCCCGGGCCGGAGGCCCTTGCCCCGGAGAACCGGCAGCCACGTGGCTCCTCAGCTCCAGCAGGACCAGAACCTCCGGCACCCAAGCACCACGCACAATCCGCACCTCGCGGCTGGCTTCGCCGAAGGGTTCTGCGCCCCCGCAGCCGAGTCCTCCGAGCCCACCGCCCCCTTCTCTGCTCTCTCTTCCCCTTCCGCCCCCACTGACGAGGAGATGTCCTGATGAGCGGTAAGAACCCGAACGAGGCCCTCGACGGGCTGCTGCGCGGCTTCGTGGAGCGGGTCGCCCACGTGCAGGCTGTGGTCGTCTCCTCGACCGACGGACTCCTCAAGCATGCGTCCGGGATCGAGAGCGACGACGATGCCGACCAGGCCAGCGCGGTCTCCAGTGGCATGTTCTCGCTGGCCAATGGCGCCGACCGCTCATTCGTCGGCGGCGTCGGCTACACGCGGCAGATCATCGCCGAAGTCGACGGCGGCCTCATCTTCATCACCCGACCCGCAGAGGGCACGCTGCTGACCGTGCTGGCCTCCCATGACGCGGACCTGGGACTGATCGGGTACGAGATGAAGATGCTCGGTCAGAGTGTCGGCCCGGCCCTTGCGACTGCGGCGCGTATCTCCGCGACCGGATGATGACGGCCCCTGAAGAGCGGCCCTTCATCGATGCCGGCATCGCTGCCCTGCGCCCCTACGCGATCACACGGGGCCGTACCGAGCCGACGCACCAACTGGACCTCATCAGCCAGGTGAAGGCCCGCGATCCGGCGCCCAATCCGCCTCAGGGCCTGGTGGAGGAGGCCGTGTTCCTTCTCTGCCGCCCCGAGGCTTGCTCGGTGGTGGAACTGTCCGCGTATCTCAGGCAGCCCGTACACGTCGTGAAGATCGTGGTCTCCGACCTTCTCGACCAGGGTTTCGTCATCCCAGCCATGCCCGACCGGACCGCAGATGCGAGCGATCCCGATGTCTTGGAGAGGATCCTTGAAGGACTCAAAGGTATCTGACGCGCCTCTGGAGCTGTGGAAGATCCTCATCGCGGGAGGGTTCGGAGCGGGCAAGACTACCCTCGTCGGCGCGGTCAGCGAGACCGAGCCGCTGACCACCGAGGAGACGCTCACCCAGGCCAGCATCCGCACCGACAGCGTGCAGGGAGTGGAGTCCAAGACCACCACCACCGTGGCCCTGGACTTCGGCAAGATCACGTTCAGACGCCAGGGGTTGGCGCTGCTGCTGTTCGGCACGCCCGGTCAGGAACGCTTCTGGTTCATGTGGCCCGACCTGGCCGAGGGAGCAGTCGGAGCCATCGTGCTCGTCGACACCCGCCGCTTCGAGGAGTGCTATCCCGCTGTCGAGTACTTCCTCAGCATCGGGATCCCTCTCGTGGTCGCCGTCAACCACTTCGACGGCGCAGACCGCTACGAGCCCGAGGAAGTCCACACCGCACTCGACCTGCCGCTGGGCACCCCTGTGGTGCTCTGCGACGCCCGCGACGCTACCCAGGGGCGCCAAGCCCTGATCACCCTCGTTCAGCACGCGCTTGCCCTCGCGATCCGCAACAGACCCTCCAGCCCGCTGCCCTCCCTCTCCAGGAGCACTCGTGTTTGAAGCCACATCCAGCACCCACCAGCTCGCCCGCCTGCGGGCACAGACCCCGGACCGGCTCGCCCGGGTCCACAAGCTCGGACTGTTCAGTGAGCCGGACGCGGAGTTCGACCGGTTCGCCTCCGCCCTCGCCCGCGAATCGGGAACCGACGAAGCAATGGCCATGGTCAACTTCCTGGGTGACCGGCAGTACTTCGCCGGCCTGTGGGTACCGCCGAGCGCCCGCGTCGACGGCGCCGTCGCCATGTCCAGGGTGATGTCCCTGGAACACGGCTGGTGCCCCGAGGTTGTCGACCGAGGCAAAGCCCTGCCGCTGTACGACGTCTGCCTCTCCCCGCGGTTCCGTACCAACGAGGTCGCCAATGAGTTCGGTATCCGCACCTACATGGGAGCCCCGCTCTTCGACCCCGAGGATCCCACCCTTCCGATCGGCACGGTCTGCGTCATCGGGACGCAGCCCAGGCCCAAGGAGGAAGGCGGCCAGATGCTCACCTATATCAAGGAGCGCGCCCAGCAAGCACAGTTCCTCCTCAACCGCCGCGTCCGCGACCTACTGTGAGTCAGCCCGCCCGTCCTTGCCCCTTGGCCTGAGCGGGGGCGGCAAACAGCTGCGACCACTCGGGTTGTTGCGCCGTGCCCAGCGCGAGCCTCGCCAGCCGCAGCCGCTGCACATCTGAGGTGCCGGCCGGGGCGAAGACGGCGTGGGCGTCCCGGAAATACCGTTCGATCGGACGGTCGGTGAACAGGCCGCTCGCGGCGTGTACCTCCAGGCCCATTTTCGCCGAGGCCGTCCCCAGCTCGTAGTTGACGAGTTTGGCGTTCATCAGCTGCCCATCGCCCCGGGCCCCGCGGTCCAGCATGTCGGCAGCCGCGTACAGCATGGTCTGGGCGGTCATCAGGTTCGACACCATGTGTCCCAGCCGCTGCTCGACGGAGCCCAGTTCGCTCAGCGGCCGACCGTAGCGCTGTCGCTCGGCCGCGAACGCGAGCGTCGTCTCCACGGTGGCCCGGTGGACGCCCAGGGAGACCGCTCCCAGGTTGGTGCGTCCGTTCAGGACGCTCGCGGAGTCGGCGACATCCCGTCCGTCGCCCACTGAGCCAAGCAGGTTCTCCTGCGGCACCCACACGTCCTCGAAGACGACCGTGCCGAAGGAGAACCCCCTCAGCGCCATCGCGGGCACCTGCGGCCGCACCGGCGACACCCCGTCACGATCGCTCTCCACGAGGAACGCGGACAGACTCCCCGGGCCCGAGTCGGCCGTCCGGACCACCACGCAGTGCAGGTTGCCGATATGGCTGTTGCCTACGTGCGCCTTTGCCGCGTTCACTATCCATCCGCCCCGATGGCGACGGGCACGGCCCTGTATAGCACCGATCTGGCTGCCCGAGACCTCCTCGGTGACACAGATCGTGGGCATGACGTCACCGGCCGAGATGGGCGGGAACCAGCGCTGTTTATGTTCCTCGCTGCCGAAGTTGTCGATCATCGCAACGGGCAGCTGCGATGCCTGAGCGGCGGCTCCCATCGCTCCGCACACCCGAGCCAGCTCCTCGACGATGAGTACCTTCGCCACATGGCCGGCACCCATTCCGCCGTACGTGGGATCGATCGTGACGCCGATCCATCCGCGCCGGGCGATCTCCCAGGCAAGGTCACGCTCCACGGCGCCCGTTGTCTCCATGTGCGCGACACGGGGCGCCACTTCGGCCTCGGCGAACTCCCGGACCTCGGCCTTCAGTTGCTCGTGGCGCTCAGTGATGCCTCCGCCGAACACCAGCGTCCTCCCTCACGTACACCCTCGGCCCCGCCCGCGTACACACCACGGCGTGCGCACCGATGCAGAGCCGCCAGGCCGACTACGGCTTCTCCCCGCGGCGCTTTCGCGCCCCGGAGGATCGGCCCCGAATGAGCTGTGCGTCTTCCGGCTGATGCCGCAGGTGAGCGCACCTCTTCACCGTGACGATTTATCGCTTTCGTTGCACCGTCGCTGTTGAATCGTTCAAGCGTCGTTTCCTGTAGTCGGACGATCCCCTTGTGGCAGCACCGGGGCATAAAAGGGTGGTTTGCCGCTCTCTCTCGGACGGCGCGTTCCTCGAACGACCACTGAACGATCCGTTGCTGTATGGCGGCGACCGGGACGTTCGGCCAGTGTTGTGCTGCCCCCGGGCAACGCCAGCGCAGTGGCCTATGCGCTCGGCGTTGAGTGGGCCTGGGACGTCGGGGCAGTACCGCCTCCTGGACGCTGGTGGGACAGATGCCGGCCGTTGGGTGTTCTCGGAATTCGGCCCTGAGCACGCTCCTGCCGTCGGCACCGCACGCGGTTCGTCTGTCCCCTGGTCGGTAGCTGCTCCACTGCCCGACGGCCTCTTTGGCCACCGTCTCTACAGAACGCTAAGCACTCTCAACGGCCCGCATGCTTAGGGAAGGTCATGTCCACTGCTCGGCAAATCAAGGTCGTCAGCTACAACTTCGAACTCAACGGCAACGGTGACTACGAGAAGTGGTTGGCCATGCAGCAGCGGCTGGCCGGGCTGCGCCCGACGATCCTGTGTCGGCAGGAGACCTTCGGCTATGCCTTGACCGGGCGCGGGTCCACCGCTTTCTGTGAGTCCAAGCGCATCACGAAACTCGCCGGCAACCTCAGCCCGGGCAAGCACGCCACCGCCCTGTACTACGACCCCGCCGTGTTCGAGCAGATCCCCCTGTGGGACACCGACTGGCCCGGATGGCTCCTGCACCCCACCGCGATGACCCTCCGCGTGCGCGGTGCTCGGGACGTCGACGTGGTGGCAGGCTGCGCCCACCTCTCCTACAACTCACCGACCAAACGGAAGGCCGAGACCGAGGACCTGACGCGGCTCGCCGACCGGATCGAGAGCTACGAGGACGAGCGGGGCGCGGAGAAGCGGAAGGTACCCGTGCTCGCGATCGGGATGGACAGCAACAGCTACATCGCCCCCGATCGGCTCGTCCCCGGCGAACTACCGCTTTCCAGGCTCGACGACATCAAGGACCTGCCGCACCGTGCCCACCGCAGCTATGAGATCGCCCCCGGACAGCGGGTGATGGATTCCGAGCCGGACCGCATCCTGCTGACCGCCGGGTTGGAGGACGTCGCCCGGCACGCTGCCCTCCAGCCTGGCGGACCCGGCCTCGCGGCCGTCGCGCCGACCGTGGATGCATGCGACACACACGGCCCGGCCCACCGTGTGGACCGCATCTACACCACCAACTGGCTGTTGCCCGCGGTGGTGGATGTCCAGGTCGTCGACATGACGGGCCTGAGCGATCACCACGCGGTGGTCGTGACGTACAGCCTCGACACGGTCATCGATCTCTACCGTGCCCGTTTTGCTCTCACCGACTGATCCATCACCCCGCCGGAGTCTTCCGGCCCCAGGACCGCCAGTTCCGTCCGCGCCCCCCGTCGCGGGCGGAGCTGGCCTCTCCCCACACATGCCGACTGACCGCACCGAGAGCGCCGACAGCAAACTCATGACCCTAGCCTGCGAACACCGCAACGACCTGCCTGTCGATCCGGCCGGCGCCACTCCCGTGGCGCCGCCTGCCGGTGCGCCGGTTCTCCTGGAGGAGGAGGACCTGACGATCCTGCGTCTGATCGCGGCAGGGCGACGCCGCATCGACATCGCCGGGGCCACCTTCAACAGCGTCACCAAGATCGACGCGCGAACGCGGAGACTGCGCCAGGTCCTGGCGGCAGACAGCCGACAGCATCTCGCAGCTCTCGGCGCCGTGTACGGCCTGGTCACCTGCGAACGCCTGCCCGGTGTGCCCGGCATTCAGCCTTACGTGTCCGAGGACGATCAGGCCGTCCTCGATCTGATCGTCGGCGGGTTGAGTGCATCGCGCATCGCGGCCCGGTTCGAGTGCGACGTCGACACCGTGAACACCGCCATTGCGCGGCTCACCTTCGCGTTCGGCGCGGACAACCGGTACCAACTTGCGGCTCACGCCGTGCTGGTGGAGGCGGTGACATGTCGTGCGGTCTCTCCGCGCTTCCCCGCCACAGCACTGTCCGGCCTGCCTCCGTTCCACATGACGACTGCGGGCACCGGCGTCCTTCTGCACGCCACGCCGCCGCTGCCGTCGGCGGAATCCGCCCGCCGGAGCCCGGCCGGCAGCGTCCCAGCTGTCCGGGCATCCGACCCGACCGAGGCAGGCCGAGGCGAAGGGCCAGTTACGGGATCACGAGGGGGCCCGGCGCCGTTCCCGCCGGAGCTGGCCACCTGGGTCAACAATCTTGTGGGACTCCATCCGACATGGGCGCTGCCCAACAACAGGTCCGGTGCCCGTTGCTGGCGGATGTCCTCGCCGGAAGGGATCGTCGAGTTGCGGGTTCCCCGGACCCACGGCGACCTCCAGCGCGAGGTGTCCGCGCACCGGCACGCCATCGGCCGGCTGGGCGCCGGACAGGCACCGCGCTTGCTCGGGTTCGACCCCAGACTGCGAGCGCTGCTCACGCGGCAGCCACGCGGCGAACGCGTGGACGACGCACCCGACAGGGGCCTTCAGCTGAGCGAATCCGTGCAGGAGCAGGCTGGGCAACTGTTGCGCATCCTTCACGAGAGCACACTCGGGGCTGGCGATCGGCATGCTCAGGCTGCAGAGAACACCCTTCGGTACGTCGACTACATCGACCGCGTACTGGAACGGATCGATTCCCCGGTGCTGGCTGGGCACCGCGCGGTCATCCGGCACCGCCTGGCCGTCCTGCGCGAGGCCCTGCCACAGCTGCCGGTCGCCTTCTGCCACGGCTCCTTCGGCGTCGGCGCCTGGCGATGGCAGCGGGTGACACGGTCCCTGGCCCTGACCGGGTTCGAGCGCTCGCAGGTGATGGCCGCCGCCGTCGACTTCGCCCGGCCGTCGCTGCTGTGGGCTGAGTACCCCGCTCTGCAGGACGCCTTCACCCGCGGATACGGCCGGTCTCTGGATCAGTGGGAGCGACGGCTGCTGGGCGACTTCGCACTCCTTGGCGCCATCGAGGATCTGTGGCACACGAATCCGAAGGACGACGCCAAGACCTACGCGCGTCTTGCCGGTGCCCTGCGTACGGCGGCGGGCCAGCTACCTGTCTCCGAGACCGTCACCGCCGTTCGCAGCACGGAGGCACCGACCGGATGAGGGACTCGCGCTGTGCCGCCGTCATCCTCTGCCGGATCCATCCGGTCGCGTTGAGACCGTGCCCTGCTGACTCCGCGCGGGCAGGAGCCCACCCCACCGGCTGCCTCCCGGCCACCCACAGTGCCCACCGTCTCCGCCAGCCCCTGCCGACCAACCCGTTCTGTCTTCCATCAGGGGCGCGACCGGCGCCCAATCCCGTTCGTCCTTGACCTCGAAGGATTCCCATGCCGATAGCCCGGCCGTCCTCCCTCGTCCCTTCGAAAGCGTCCTACGGCGAACGGGTCGTTCGACTGGTGCAGGCGAACGTCAAGAACGACGCCGGCCCCGAGGAAGAACCCGGCGTCCTTCCCCTCCTGTGGCATCAAAACTACGGGGAGCGGCTGGCTCCGCTGGAGGCTGACTGGCTGGGGCTGGCGGAGCTGACGTACTCGCAGGCCAGGCCAGATGCGGACGCCCAGGTCAAGGAGGCCGCCGAACGCCGGTGGCGGGCTCTGCAGCAAACCGTCGGGATGCGCGGCTTCCGCGCCCGTATGGGCCAGGGCCGCAACCCGACGGGTCTCCTGGTGAGGGAGTCCACGTTCACCGCCGGTCTTCAACACCATCACCCCAAGGTGTTCCGGACGCCCCCCACCAATGTGCAGCTGGCGCTTCCGGAAGTACCTGACGTACCCATCGTGACAGCCGCCTTCCACAGTTCGTTCTGCTCGCCGGTCGGTCGGGCAGCCGAGGCGTACGAACTGTCGGCCCTGGCGGACAAGGTCAAGGCCCAGCACGGTGCCGACCCTGAGCGCTCGCGGGCGGCCTGCTGGCTGTTCGGCGACACGAACGAGTACCCGTTGCCCGGCGGCGAGTCGGTACCGGAGATCGACTGGACGACTGTCACGGACCTCGTGCACCGGCGCCACCGCGCCCTCAAGCAGCTGGACGGAACGTGGCGGAGCTGCACGATGCTGGACGACCTGATGCTGGACTGCAACATGCACGACCCGGCCCGGTTCGCCGCCCGCCGACTCGCTCAGCATGAGGCCCTGGCCCCGACGGCGGGGTTCGCCGCCGTCGGCCAGGGCGGCGGCTCCCGGATCGACCGGGGCTACCTGGACCCGTGGACAGTCCAGGCCGTGCTGGGCGTCACCGTGCTGGACATGACCGGACTGAGTGATCACCACGTCCTGGTCGTCGACCTCTCCCATCGCATGCTAATCGAAGCTCTGCGTCGGGCCTTCCCCCCGCTGGCCGCCTGGGACTTGGCCACCTGACCCGCACGTCGGGCTCACCCCCTCCCACGGACCGCGGCATGTCTACAAACCGCCCGGCGCATTCCGAGTGGCCTACACGACAAGGAGCACCCGACTGGTGTCCACCCCCACCGAACTCCCGACCGGACCGGTGTCGTTCTTACCAATTCCAGTGCAGCGCGAGGCCGACGAGATGGCCCGGCGAACGGGAGCTCAGCCGGAAATCACCTATGACGGCCCGACAATCGGCCTCACTCATGACAGCGGCACTGCGCGGATCGAGATGGTCTTCCGGTACGGCAGCCGGGGATGGACAAGGGCTGACTACCGCCTGTTTTACAACAACGTTCCCGTCGATGAGACCCCTTCTTGGGAGCTGTACAGGGTGCTTGCCAAGGGACAGTCCGCTCCCGGCACCGCGTCACTCCCCGTCCTGACTCCCTACGGCGACCACGACACACTGCCAACGGAAATTCGGCAGCAACTCGCAGTGCTGCAACACCGCTTGGACGGCCGGACAGACATCACCGTCCACGTTGGGCGGGACGACGAGGGCCACTATGTGATCGCTCTCGTATCTCCGAAGGTAACCATGCACATGGTCTTCGAATGCCGACGCCGCCACGGAAGGCCGTACGCCGTTCCCGTCGGCATCGACCCGATCCGCGTGGTCACCGCGGACGGCAAGGACCTCACCAGAGAGATCCAGGGCAAGTTGCGTCACGCACTCGCCCAGTTGCTTGCCGCGCCTCCTGGCACCAGCTTGGCCGACGGCGGCGACGGCCAGACACAAGGGGCGCAGTCCGGTGGGCCGGCCTCCCGCAAGGGCACCGTCCTGCGGGTGTAGCCCCCTGAGACAGCGCCGGTCCCCGTTCCGTATCGGGGCGTGACAAGGCCAGACGCGGGCCCGCCGGATCACAGCAATCCCTCCATCGGGTGACGACCCCCTGTGCGAGTGAATCGAACATCGCGCCACGGTCACATCACCCAGTCCCCCCAAGGTGGTCCAGCCCTGATCGAACTTTCGATCGACCCATCGCTCCCCGGCAGCCGTAACTGCTTCTCCAGCAGGGAAGTTGTCAAGTCGCTCCACCCACGCGGCCCTTCACAGGAGGAATCCATGAATCCCGTCCTTGCGCTCCTCTTCGCTCCTCCTGCTCTCGAACAGCGGAGCCAGGCTGCCTCGACCTGCCAGGCCCGCGATGAGCACGGTGTTGACGATGTGCGCGTGTTCGCCGCGGATATCTCAGATCTGGGTCCGAGGTGAGGGGCATGAGCGTCGCCCAGCCGATTCCGCCCACCCTCGGACTCCCCAAGGAGAAGCAGCTGGCGTCGCGCCGGCTGTCGGCGCTGGACGCGGCGAGCGCTATCTCCCGAAGCGTGCCCAACGGGGACGACGACATCGTCGAGCGCGGGCGGGCGACGATGGCCCGGCTGGGGGTGCCGGCCGCGTGAACGATCCGTACACGAGTCCGGTGAACGTGATGGTTCTTCTGGTGCGCGATGACGGCAGAGTCCTGGCGGTGCGGCACAACGCGACGTCCAAGACTTCGCCGAATCAAGTCACTGTCGTCGGGGGCAAGTTGGAGGCCGGTGAGTTCGTGCACCAAGGGGCGCTGCGTGAGCTCGCCGAGGAAACCGGTGTTCGCGTCGCGTTCGAGGACCTGGAGTTCTGCCAGCTGGTGCACTACGAGGGACCGGACGGGGTGCGGGTGATCGGGACGGTGTTCACGGCACAGCGCTGGCAGGGCGAGGGTCGCAATGCCGAGCCCGGCAAGCACGACGCGGTCTTGTGGATCGATCCCGGAAGTCCGCCTCCCGACTGCCACCCCTACACCCAGCAGGTCCTGGAGAGCTTCACCGCCGGGCGGCTGTACACCACTCTCACCGTGACGCCGAGCGGGGGCACGTCATGACACAGCCGACCGTGCCCACGCAGGGCTCCCGCCCCTCGACCGACGCCTCCGGGAAGACGGTTGCGCCCTCGGCGCCCGCGGAGATCAAGTACACCGGGCAGTACTCGGTCAACCCCATGGACGGGGTATCGTTCCGGGCGTTGTGCGCCCGGATCCCGTCGGTGATGAAGAGGATCGCGGGCATGTCGTGGGCGGTCGACCGGGCGGCGGTCGTCCTGTTGCTGGTCTGCCAAGTGACGGTCGGCCTGGCGGCGGCCGGACAGCTGACCGCCACGTCGAAGGTCATGCGCTCGGTTCTTGGGGACGGCACGGTGCAGGAGCGGCTGCACCAGGCGCTGCCGGCGCTGATCTTCGTTGCGGTGATGGCCGCCTTGTCGCGTACCGCGAGCGCGGTCTCGGCCTACGGGGATCGGCGGATCACTCCGAAGTTGACCACGGAGGCCGACACGGCGCTGGTCTCCTCGGTGTGCCAGGTGGAGGCCGCTGCCTACAGCGAGGACGGGTTTCATGACCGGCAGGAGGCTGCCGAGATGGGCGTGATCCGCACCCATGTGATGGTCGCCGACGCCCAGCAGTTGATGTCCTCTCTGATCCAGCTGGTCACGGCGTGCGGGGTCCTGGCGGTGCTGGACTGGCGGCTGCTGCCGTTCCTGCTGCTGGCCGTGCTCCCGGCAGGCATCGGCTCGGTACTCACCGCGCGCGTGGACTACGAGATCCACTACGCGAACATCGCCAACCGCAACGCCCGGGGGATGATGCGCTGGTGGGCGACGAGCCCGAAGTATGGGGACGAGGTTCGCGCCAACAGCATGGCTGGCTACCTGCTGTACTGGTACCGGACCTTGTCGCAGCAGGCGGATGAGCGCTCGCTGGCCGCGGCTCCCCGGATCCTGCGGATCAACCTGGCGTCGGCGGCGTGCGGCGGGCTGTTCCTGGTGGCCACCTGGGCGGCGCTGTACTGGCTGGCGGCCACCGGCCAGATCGCGGTGGCGATCGCCGCGACCGCGGTCTTCGCCGTACGGACCACGCTGGGCGCGCTGACCCAGCTGGTCCGCAGCGCCGCCGCGGTCTTCCACACCAGCCTCTACCTCGGCGACATGACCACCTTCCTCGACGAAGCCAAAGAAAAGGCCCCTCACCGCGGGGAGTTGACGGTGCGGGCGCCCATCGACGAAGTCTGCGTGCAAGGGGCGGTGTACCGCTACCCGGGTAAGGACAAGCCGGCCGTCGACGGGGTGTCGCTGACCCTGCGGCGCGGGCAGATCCTGGCGCTGGTCGGAGTCAACGGCTCCGGCAAGACCACCCTGACCCGCCTCCTCGCCGGGATCCTTCTGGCCGACAAGGGCACGGTGACCTGGAACGGAACCGACCTCGCCGAGGTGGACCCGGACACCGTGTGGGCGCTGACCGGTCTGGTCCCGCAGGTCTTCGCGCAGTGGCCGCTCCGGCTGAGGGAGAACGTCAATCTCGGCCAGCCCCGCCCCGGCGGCGACGTGCCGGTGTGGGAGGCGATCGACGCCGTCGGACTGCGCGAGGCGGTCGAGGACCTACCCGACCAGCTCGACACCCTGCTGGCGCGGGAGATCTTCAGCGGAGTGGAACTGTCCGGCGGACAGTGGCAGCGGGTGGCGTGCGCCCGGGGCCTGCACCGACTCCCGGAGCTGCTGATCATGGACGAGCCGACCTCCCAGGTCGACCCGGAAGGAGAGCACCGGGCGTTCGAAACGCTCAAAGCCATGGCGGCGGACCGCATCACAATCGTGGTGACGCACCGGCTGGAGAACACCAAGATCGCTGACAAGATCGTTGTGATGGAGGAGGGCCGGGTCACCGAGCACGGCACCTACGAGGACCTCGCCGCCGGCGGCGGAACCTTCGCGCGGCTGCTCGCCCTGTCACAAGACCGCTGACCGCCCGGGTGCCGCCCCGTCATGCGGCGGGGCGGCACCCGTCTTCGTACTGATCTCGGATTCCCCTTCCCGAAAGAACTGTGATGACGACCGAACGACGTGAGCCAGACGCCGGGCAACTGCAGCCGAGCCGACGCCGCCCCGGGGGGACGGCGCGATGAAGCCCGAGGAGACCAATACCGAGGTGTGGACCGCCTACGGCCAGCACCATCTCCAGCGCGGCACGCCACTGCCAGAAGTCGAACGGATCGACTGGGGTCCCGGCGCCACCGGGCCGGGGGATGCGGTCCTCGGCGACCTCGACGGCCGGCGGGTGCTGGACCTGGGCTGCGGGCCGGCCCGGCACGCAGCCCACCTCTCCCGCGACCGCGGCGCGCTTGTGGACGCCGTCGACGCCTCACCCACCCAGATCGAACGCGCCCGCACCCGCTACGACCAGTTGCCCGGGCTGAACATGGTGCTCTCGGACGCCGTCGAGTACCTGCATACTGCCACCCCGTACGACGTGATCTACTCCGTCCACTCCGTCCCCTACATCGACCCGCACCGGCTGCTGCCCGCTCTGGCCGCGGGACTCAAACCCGGCGGCAGGCTGTGCTTCACCGTCCTGCACACCAACTCCCACGGCGATGGCCCCTCCGCCGCGCTCGTCCCGCGGCCAGAGACCCTGCGGCTGGCCGACGGTCCGGAGCTGACCGTCCAGATGTGGGTGCTCACGCCCGAGCTGTGGGAGGACCTGCTGGTCCAGTACGGGCTTAGGGTGGAGAGCATCACTGTCCTCGACGCCCCGGAACAGGGCAATCACGCCTCCTACCGGCTTTTCCAGGTCCGCCGCCCCGTACGCGTCACATCCCGCCCGCGCACCACCCGGCCACCCACAGCGCGCGCGGCACTCGGCGTCGGCATCATCCTGTCCGGGCCGAACGGCGTACTGCTGGGGCGGCACCACCGGCGCACGATCGAGCTGCCCGGCGGCACCGTGGAGCCCGGCGAATCACTGTGCGAGACCGTCGTGCGCGAACTCGCCGAGGAGACCGGCCTCATGGCCCGCCCGGCGAACGTACGCCTACTCGGCACGCTCGTCGACCACGTCGGCGACGTCGTCCGCATCACCGTGGCCGCCATCGTCACCACCTGGCAGGGAACCCCCACCGACCAGCCCGACGAGAGCGTGAGCGACTGGCGCTGGTGGCCCCTGGACTCGCTGCCCTCCGGCCTGTTCGAGTGCAGCGCCCAAGTCCTGACCGCCTGGCGGCCCGACCTGCCCATCGATCACCCGCCAGCGCACTTCACCGCCTTCGCCGGTACGACGGGCGCCGTCGCGGAATAACCGTGTCAGACAGCAGCCCACCTGACCGTCCATCCTGCAACCCGCACCACCATGCACTACGCCCAGGCCACCTCTTGGACAAGCACCACACCCGGCTCGTCCTCACCTGGGACCAGCAAACGCTCTGACCCGCCCCCAGCCGACTCCCTCCACCGTCCGGCACTTCCTCATACGGCGCCGCCCGTACGCCAAGTTCGGTACGTCTCTCGATGATTCGGAGCCCCTATGACCTCTCCACCGTCCAGCGATCCCGCGCCACACGGCACCGCGATGTCGGCCGCCGCGTACGGGTCCTCCCGGGCCGCCCTGTGGACCGGCGTGTCCGTGCTCATCACCGACGCGGTCGGCCGCATCCTGCTGCAGCGCGTCAGCTACCGCACCACGCGACTCCTGCCCGGTGGTGGCGTGGACACCGAGGAAGTCCCCACCCGGGCCGCAGCTCGTGAGGTCCTGGAGGAACTGGGCGTCCGCCTGCCGATCAGCCGGACGCTGGCCGTGGACTGGGTCCCGTCCACCACACCTGGATACGCCCCCGCCACACGCTTCCCCGGCGAGATCATCTACGTCTTCGACGGCGGTACCTGGGACAGCGAACAGATCGCCGCGATCCACCCGCGCCAAGGCGAGATCGAAGGCGTCGACTTCGTCGACCCCGACGACCTCCCCGCCCTGATGGCGCCCGGGAACGCCCGCCGCGCCCTGGCCGCACTCCTCGCCCGCGATACCGACGGCGCGGTGGTACTGGAAGACGGCTACCCGATCACACCGCAGCCACCACCTGTTTCCTGACCCGCCTGCCTAGGTCAACCTACTGTCTGTGAAAGGACATTCGCGTTGCTGACGATAGGCAACTACAACGCCTACAAACTCCGCCTCGACGCCCTCGGCACCGACGCCTGGAACGCACGCGTCGCTGCGGTTCGCGAGCTGGCCCCTGATCTCCTCGGCCTTCAAGAAGTCGTGGTCGACGAGTCCGTCACGCCCCATGACCAGTGGGATGACCAGGCCGCCGAGACGATCGCCGCGTTCGCCGCGGATTGCGGACTGAACGCCGCATTCCCGGCCACCCGCGGACGGCCGCACGGGGTGGCGATGGCCGCCAACGCGCACCGCGCCTGGTACACGGCCATCCTCTGGAACCCCGACACGGTGTCCTTCGTCCCGGGCAGCTACCGGCCGCTGGGCAGCCCGGACACATCGCGATACGCGTTCCGCCGCGTTCATGAGATCCATCTGGGCCACCCCGGAGAGAGGCAGGCGACATGAAACCGTTCGTGCCGGTCTTCCAGCACCGGGAGTGGGTGTCAGGGGCCCGGGCGCTGCACCTGTACATCCTGCCCGACCCGGCCGTAGACACCGAGCTGTTCGCGCTCGTCGCCGCCTGCCGTACGGCCATGCAGGGCTATCCGATCTGGTGCCTGCCCGACGACTTGCTGCACATCACTGTGGAAATGGATGCTTGGGCGACCAGCGATCACATCGGCGTGGCCCAGCGTGCTGACCTCGTCGCTGCCCTGACCACCCGGCTCTCCGACTTCGATCCGTTCACCTTGCTGTGCGGATCCCCCATCGCTGACCGGGCAGAGACGTTGCTCGACACCTACCCCGACCAGCCCTTCAGCGCGTTGCAAAACCTGGCACGTGCCGCGCTCTGGGAAGTGCACGACTCTCCGGCGATCGCTCATGACAGCGGACGCGGCCACACGTCCCTCGGCTACGCCTACGAGGAGGCTGACTCCGATCCGCTCCAGAGTGCCCTCCGGCGCATTACGCCCAGCCACGTTCCACTCACCGTCTCCCGACTCCACCTGCTCGACGTGGAGTGGACCGCCCATCCGGTGCCGGACGGCGGCGTGCGCTGGGAGATGACCTGGGAGCCGCTTGCCGCCATTCCCCTGGGAAAGCCCTGACAGGGCCGTCGCACTGTTCACACGCGCCCAAGCCGCATAGCGGACTGGGGCGCACCAAGGAGCAGGAGAGAGGACATCAGCTGATGACCGCATCCATCATGAACGACGACATGCGGCAAGCCGAACGCGCCCTTCACGGAGGCTACGCGCTAGCGCTGTATGGACTCAGCGACTTTGCCGCCGGCGAGTCCCAGCTGCGGCGCGACATGGCGGGGCAGAAACGCCTTCTGGGCCCCCACCCAGCCACGGTGCTCACCACTGCCCGGCTGAGCGGAACACCTCGGCGAACAGCTCCGGTGGCCCGACGCGTAAAAGCTAGCTCGCACCGCCATCGACGTATGAGCCGGGGCCCACGAGGATCGGCAAGTACGCCGGGCACGCCAGTCGCCAATTGCAACGGCAAGGCGCTACCTGCTCAGCGCGGCATCGAGATAAGCCTGCACCGGAGCGAAGAGGCCGTAGGGCACATACTCGGGAATCTGGGCATGCCGGACCCATGCAATCTCAGCCAGCTCTTCGTCGTCAGCGACGTACGGAGTCCCAGACTCCACGGCACAGGCCACATACGACATGTTCCGGCCGGTCTTGGGGTGCACTCGTTCGCCGAGGACCTTCACCGCGGTCACCTTTACGGCGACCTCTTCGAGGGTCTCACGCACGGCTGCTTGCTCAGGGGTCTCGGCTTCTTCAATCTCACCGGCCGGGAACTGCCACGACAGCTGGCCTTCCGCAACCCGGCGGCGGACCATGAGAACGCTGCCGTCCTCCACCACAATCGCCGCCGCGATGCCCGGTCGCTCTTCTACCGTGTGCTCGGTCATGCTTCTTCCTCCAGTACTGCCAGTATCGGCGGGTAAATTGTGTCGGCGGAAATGAAGCGGCCCACCGCATTCTTCGGTACCCATCTCACATCCACGTTCTCGACTACGTCACGGTTCGTCGCGTCGCCAGCCAGGTGCTCGCACAGGAAGTACAGGCAGCGCACGCCGGTCACCGGGTGGAGCCGCTCACCGAGACTTCTCCGTACTGCGCAGTGCACGCCCGTCTCATCCAGCGTCTCGCGGACCGTCGCGGTCTCCGGCTTGACGCCCGGCTTGATGACGCCCGCCGGGAATTGCCATGTGATCCCGGATGCATCATCACCACGGCGGCAGACAAGTAGGACTTCGTCGTCGCGAACTACGACTGCGATCGCGACGCGCAGGGCCTGCGGCTGCGGTCCTGGCGCTTCCGTTCCCCTGCTGTCAGAACTCGCGACCAGCAGAGCGAACCGCTGGCGGACGGTGGTGGGTGCACCCTCGAAGACGGAGTCAAGGAGCTGCTGCATCTCCGAGCGCGGGATCACGTCTGGGTCGGAGTGCCACGTGGCGACCGTTCGAGGCGAGATACCCAGGCGGTCGGCGAATGCCTCGCCGCTCAGGCGGAGAGCCGATTGCAGCATGCACGCACGGTGGCCGGTCCAAACGTCGATCACTTCCATCGTGGACCTCACGGATCGGGTCGGCAGGGTGCATGGTCAATGTGCCGAAGTTGCACGCCCGTTGCACTGGCAGTTCATGGCGAAGTGATGCGATCACCGGTTGACTCTCAGGTGTGCCTACCGAGACCCCGCGATCCGCCTCATGTACGCCTGGGTGGCGAGCCTGCAGCACCCTGATCATCGTAGGCGGAAGTCGCCTTGTAGATCAGCAAGTTGGCTGGCGCATGCGCGGTCTTGGCCTAATGACGTGCCTTGGAAGCACATGAACGGCCGCCCGGGGTGGGACGTCACGACGAAGCCCCGGACGGCAGCCGGCCCGTGTCTGCCCCCCCGTCGGGCACGGGCCGGCACCCAGCAACGGAAGCCGCAGGAGGGAGAGGACGTGTCCGAAGGGGCGTCGAGGCGCAGATACCCGGACCGCGTCTGGCTCCGTCTGGAGGCCGGGATGTGCGACGGGACGTCGGACATTGTCGATCTCCGCTCTCGTTCCTACGGCGGCGGAGCTGGACCATGAAGCCGGGCACGTTGCGGGGGCCGATTCGAATGGGCCAGGACTGCTGATTTCGGTGCGATCGGCAGGACGCAGACGTCGCCGTCATCGGCTCGATCAGCTCCCGGGGCCTGGAGCTCGCCAGCCGCAGCCAGGCCGAGGTCGCTCATCCCGCAGGAGTCGCCGCCCGACAGCCCGGCTGGGCATCTTCTTTCGACCATCGAATCGCCATACAAGAGGAGTAGTTCAGCACCGACGTACGTAACCCAACTGCCAGAAACGATCAGCCCTTCGGGCGCAGGTAACCTCAGTCCCTGACGCGCTGAACGCCCGTCACATCACCCGCGGAAGAGATGAGAAGGACCATGGCGCAGGAGCAGGAACAGAAGGCGGAGCGCACACTTGTGCTCCTCAAGCCCGACGCGCTCGTACGGGGCTTCGCCGGGAAGATCATCGCCCGGTTCGAGGACGCAGCACTCAAGGTCGTCGGCGTCAAGATGAAGCAGATGGACGCCGAGTTCACCCGTCGCCACTACTTCGATCTCGAAGAGCGACTGGGTGCCGAGGTATACGAGTTCACCGCCCGATTCATGCAGCAGGGGCCGGTCATCGCGTTGGTACTCGAAGGCTTCGACGCCATCGCCACCGTTCGCAAGATCGTGGGCAGCACGTACCCGAACGAGGCTCCGGCCGGCACGATCCGGGGCGACTTCTCCCACTACAGCAAGGCGGCCAGCGTCGCGTCCGGCAAGGCGGTTGCCAACCTCGTGCACGCCTCTGGCAATGCGGAGGAGGCCCAGCAGGAGGTGGAGCTGTGGTTCGACAAGGACGAGCTGCACGACTACCGCACGCTCGCGGAGGTCTACACGTACTGAGCATGGCGACGTCACCCCGCGCGCTTCGCCGCGTTGAGCACTACCTGGCACCACCGTTAGCAGAGAGGGCACCATGACCAACCAGACCCGCGCCGCCTCCGTCCAGGAGCTGGAATCGATCTTCCAGCAGGAACTGGCGACCGACCGATGGGCGGCGACGGAGAGCGCCTACGCGCTGGCCTCCCGTTACCGGGACGAGGGCGACTGGGAGAAGTCCCGCGAATGGGTGAAGCAGTGCCTCCAGCTCCTGGAAGGCTTCCCCGCGGACACGATGGAGCAGGTCGCCACCACGCGCACGTCCGTCGGCGGCGTCGCACTGCCGAACTACCTCCACGAGGGCGTCGTGCGTGAACGCTTCGGCGAGCTTGCCTGATCTCACCACGGACCGCTAAGGCCGGCGGTGCGCGCACAGTCCGCTGTCCGCACCGCCGCCGCACAACCTCACATAGCACTCCCTACCGGACCAGCCATGTGCCACCTGCGCAGGTTCGGGCGGATCAGCCATGCCTGAAGAAGGGACCAGACCATTGCCCGTAGAGATCGAGATGCGCGCCCGATTCGACGAGGAGGCCCACGACCGGCTCCTCGCCCGACTGGAGCAAGAGGGCACCGACCTGGGCCGTGACGACAAGCACATCTACTTCTACGTCCTGCCGGACAAGCTCCTCAAGGTCACCGACAACACCGCAGCCGGGTCGGCGAAGATCACACTGAAGCACAGCAAGATCGGCCAGGGCGTCGCCTTCCCCGAGACGGAGATCGCCATCGCGCGCGAGGACGTGTCCGCGGCCGTGCGGGTCTTCAACGCGCTGGGCTTTGAGTCTCAGATGCACCAAGCGTTCAACCGGCGCCACAACTACCGCTTTCGAGGCGTGGAGATCGCCGTCAAGTGGAGCGAGGCGTGGGGGCATCACGCCGAGTTCGAAGTGCTACTGGATGACAACGCGAGTGACGCCGTCCGGCAGGAGGCGACTGACCGCATCTTCGCCGTGGCCAAGGAGCTGGAGGTCACGTTGATGACCGAGCAGGAGCTCGCCGACTTCACCGCTGCATTCGAGGCTGCCGAACAGGCCCGTAAGGCCGCCGCCCGTGCGGAGATCGAACCCCAGACCTGACTGTCCTTCGTCTTTCCGAGGCACCGAGGGGGTAGGCCCGATGACCAGCACCCCGCCGGCCGACAGCCTGGTCGAGCTGGCTGCACGCAAGCAGCTTCCGCACCACCAGTTCATGGATCACGCCACCGTGCGATGGATCGAGGCCAACAGGCCGAATTTCCCGGACGCTCCGACGTACGAGCTGCGGGCGGCCTCTCAACGGCTCCTCTACCGGTCGGCCATCCCCGTCACGTGGCTGGCCGAACCGAGGCTCACTGACTCGCTGCACGGTATCCGCCACGCAATGCGGACAGCCGCGCTGGCCGCGCTCCTCGCAGAAGCCACAAGCCTGTCCGAGGAAGACACGGCCACTCTGATCGTCACAGCAGCAGTCCACGACTGCCGCCGTCTGCATGACAAGGACGACCGCGGCCACGGAGCCCGGGCTGCCGTGTGGCTGACGGACAACGCCGACGCGGTGTGGGCGCATTTCCACCTGACCGCCACTCCCCGGCGCATCGTGGCAGCAGCGACCGCTGCGCGTCTGCACGACGTGCCGTACTCCGCCTTTACAGCGGACGACAGGACCGACCACACCCAGGCCAAGGAGATCACGGACCTGCTCAAGGCAGCTGATGCCCTCGACCGCTACCGCCAACCGAAACTGTCCTGGTGGCCAGACTGCTCGAAGGTCCGAACCACAGCCTTCGACGCACTGCGGGCCACGGCGTTCGAGCTCGTCGTCGTCTCTGAGGCAGCGCACCTCGCCGGCATCGAAAGCGCAGACTCCGTGTTCAAGGCACTGGAACAGCGGAGGTTAGTCAGCTGATGGACATCCGCGACGGATACCACCTTTGGGCCGACGCCCACGCCTTCTTCGACTCCCCACTGATCTCCAGCACACCCGATCACACCGACGCCCTGCGACAGCAGTCCGCCGCGTGGGAGACCCGACTGGCAGAAGACACGCCCAACGGTGCCCTGATGCGTGGCAACGCCCTGTTCGACGCCCTCACCGGAACCGGGCCGCTGTACTTGCTACACATCACCCACGCCCTTGAGGAGATCAGCCAGCTTGGCTCCCTCTACCCCTCCGGGGGATGCCTGGTCGGCAGCATCTACTGCGCGCCGCTGACAGCGAATGGCAGCGGCTTTCGTATGCACAACTTGGGCGAGTACATCCTCACCAAGGAAGCACCTGCTTTCGTGGCGAAAGTTGGGACACCTGGCCGGACGCCGACCCCGCTGATATTCGAGATCACCCGTCCTCGACGGGCCTACCGCGGACTCGCGGGAGTCGATTACCTGCGCCTCGGCTCGATCCACCTGAACATCTACACCGAACTCGAATACTTGCTGTCCACCGCCGAGAGATACGAGCTTCGCGAGACGGTCGTTAGCCGCACCAAGAACTCCACCACTTTTCTCGCGCTCGCTGCGGCGATCGTCTACGGAGGTGCCGACGTCGCACCGGCCATGTTCCTGGAGCTGCTGGACGAGACGATCCCCCGCATGCCGATTCTCGGGTACCTGTACTTTGAGGCGCTGGCCGAATACTTGATGCTCCACTCCACCAGCGATCACACCCAAAGGCTGGCGGCCCGGGGAGAACTCAACAACTGGCTCTATAAGGACTTGCTGTTCGCCACCCTCGGTATGGCTGGCAAATTCGACTTGGCGAAATTCCGGCCGCCCCCGGCTGGCTTCGAGGAATCCTTGAGGCAGATCGACGCCACCGTGAACGCGGCGCACGCCCGAGCCTATCTCCGCGACCGGATCAGCTACCTCGTCGCCGCCAGACTGTTCACGCCTGGCCAGGTGCCGGAGTCCTGGCACCACACCCGCTGGGAGTTCGACAGCCTCGCCACCCACCTAGGTCCGCTCCTTGGACACCTGATTCACCGAGAGCTGCGAACCTTCGGACGCTACCCGGACTTCTACTTCTACTTCGACCAGCACAAGGCGCTCCAGGCGTGGAACTACTGGAACCACATGGACATCTTCGCGCCCTTCAACGGCACGATGCCCAAAGGCGAGGTCGGCATCAACCCGGCCTACCCCGACTTGGAGTACCGCATCTGGCGGGCCGAGCAGGACGACGTCGGCCGTGTCCACCCCGTCGAGCAACTAAACCTGACCATCGCGCCGCGTCTCGTGGACATCAAGTACACGCTGATGCGCAACAACAAGTGGTCGGTCCCCGAGCCCTCAGCCAACTGATCGCCACAAGGAGCCCGTATGACCGCGCACCGCTCCACGCCATCGCTCGACCTCCTCGCCGAGCAGATCACCGCCCTCCTTCAGGAGCCCTCGACCAGCCACGGTCTCGCCCGCACGCTGCGTGCCGCCGCCAAAGAAATCGAGATCAGCAGGTACCACCAGACCAGCAGCCGGGCATGGCCGAAGGGGCACATCGACGTGGCTCCCGAGACGGTTCAGATCGGAGGTGGTGCCCACCGGATCGACGGCTTCTACAACATCGACGCCGTGCCGCCCGCCGACCTACTCTGGGACATTCGCGAGGGCATACCGCTGCACGACGACAGCGTAGGGTTCATGTTCTCCGAGCACTTCCTGGAGCACATCGACTATCCGAATTCCGCCAAGCATTATGCCCGAGAGGCTCACCGCGTGCTCGCCCCAGGCGGCCAGCTCGTCACGGGGGTTCCCGACGCCGCGTTCGTACTCCGTCACTACCCGGACAATCCAACCCTCTCCGATGAGATGATCGAGCGGTGGTACGCCAAACGCGACTGCGTCGGTGACATCAACACTTTCCTCGACCTGATCAACTACGTCTTCCGCGATCAGGACGACGATCCCACCTACACGCCACACCTCTGGGCGTACGACAATGAGAAGCTGAAACAAATGTTCACGGAGGTGGGCTTCCGTACTGTGGCCCCGTGGGACTTCGACCCCACGATCGCCAACCCGAAGCGGCAGTGGGGCAGCATCTACGTCATCGCTACGAAATAGCCCCGGCCGTGGACCGTTCACCAGGCAAGTCGTCTGTCGGAATGAAGGTTGTCGGGACGCTCGACCTGCTCTTCGGGATCGCTCGGCGGGGACTCGCTCCTGCAGAAACGCCGGATCCAGTCAGAGTGCGCTCGGGGGTGTGGGCTCTTCATGCGCAATTACCGATTGTGACGACCGTGCGCCTGACATAGCCACACACCGTGGTTGTCAGGACGGGACGGTGCGAAGTAGATCATCTGCAAGGGTTAGTAGTGCAGCTTGATCGACGCCGGCGAGCGCCTGGAGGGGCGTGGTCCAGGAGCCATCCCGAAAGGCCCTCGCCAGTGGAGCACACCCACGAGTCCCGCCCCATGCCTGAGCGACGTCCGCCAGTGCCTGCGCCCGCCAGTTTGGGTCGGTAATGGTTTGGGCGAGGCGTTCGGCGCGCTCGGGGTCACTCCGCGCCATTGCTCGAACGACGTTTTTCAGTGCTTCCTGCGCCTGCGCATGCCATATCGGGTTGGTGATGGTTTGGGCGAGGCGTTCGGCGCGCTCGGGGTCACTGGATGCAAGCGCCTCAGCGACGTCCGCTGTAACCACCGCGAGAAGGTATGGGTCGGTCGGTTCGCGGGCGAGGCGTTCGGCGCGCTCCGGGTCACTGGATGCCATGGCCCTTGCGACGCCGATTGTCGCCGGAGCCCGCCGGCCGCGATCGTCAATGACGTACTCAGTGAGGCGATAGGCGTCGAGGGCCAGCCGTTCCGCCCGCTCAGGGTCCGTGTCTGCCATTGCCAGAGCGACGTCCGCTAGCGTCTGCGCCTGCCAATCACGGTCGGCCATAGTCCGGGCGAGGCGTTCGGCTTCGAGGGCTAGCTGCTCTGTGCGTTCTGGGTCGCTGTTTGCCAGCGCCCGGGCCACCTCTGCAAGCGCTCGGGCCTCCGTTCTCAGCGGGTCTGTGCGATGGGTCTTGAGGGGGTCGAGGGGTTGATTCTGAGATCCACCAGCGGCGTGGGCCAGTTGCTCCGCTTCAGCAGCAAGGCTCTTGGCGCGCTCCGGCCTAGTGGCGGCCATCTCTCCTGCCACCTCGGCGAGGGTCCGTGCTTGATGGCCGATGTCGCCGGTGATGGTGCGGGCGAGGTGTTCGGCGCGGTCGGGATCGGTGGCTGCCACCGTCCGGGCAACCGCCGCGCGCGCGTGTGCTTGACGTGAGGGGTCGGCGATGGTGCGAATGAGATGGTTAGCGTGGTCGGGGTCGGTGGCTGCCACTGCCTGAGCGACTGCAGCGAGCGCTTCTCCCTGCGTGTAGGGGTGCGTAATTTTGCGGGCGAGGCGCTCGGCACGGTCGGGGTCGGTGGCTGCCACTGCCTGAGCGACTGCTGCGAGCGCTTCTCCCTGCGTGTAGGGGTGCGTAATTTTGCGGGCGAGGCGTTCGGATTCGAGGGCCAACTGTTCGGCACGCTCCGGATCCGTGACGACTAGGGTCCGAGCCACCAGCGCTATTACCTTTGTCTTTTGGCTGGGGTTGGTAATGGTGCCGGCGAGGCGTTCGGATTCGAGGGCCAACTGCTCGGCACGCTCCGGATCCGTGACCACTAGGGTCCGAGCCACCCGTGCCATTACCTTTGCCTTTCGGCTGGGGTTGGTAATGGTGCCGGCGAGGCGTTCAGCATCGAGGGCCAACTGCTCGGCACGTTCCGGGTCTGTGACCACTAGGGTCCGAGCCACCAGAAGCATTACCCTCGCCTTCTCGTGTGGCTCGTAGTCGTAGTAAGCGTCAAGAGTGCGGGCGATGCGCTCGGCAGTGTGGGCTAGCCGTTCGCGGCGACGGGGATCCCTGACCGTCACTGCGAGGACTGCCGCGACTAGCGAAACCAGCGCTGGGACCTCTTCCCTGGGGTTGGTGAAGTCGCGCTTGAGGGATTCGTTGATCTCGAAGGCCATCCGTTCGGCACGCTCAGGGTTACTGGGGGCCATCGCCCGGGCGGTAAGGAGCAGTCCCCACTCCTGGTTGGGGGGAGCGATGGTGCGGGCGATACGTTCGGCATCGAGGGCCAGCCGTTCCGCCCGCGCAGGGTCTGTTGCAGCCACCACCGATGAGACCTCAGCCAGCGAAGCCGCCTGTTCGGCCGGGTAAGTAACTGTGCGGGCCAGGTGTTCGCCGCGTGGGACATCGCCCAGGGAAGCCCAGACATAGGCGAGCCCCCCAGGGACACTGCTGTTGCGCTGGTGTAGGCGGTCACGGTGGCGGGCCAGACGGCCGAGGCTCAAAAGGTCGGGTTCGGGGTTTGTGGACAGGACTTCTTGGGCGGTGACAATTTCGGCGAGGGCGTCGCTGTCGCCACCGGACAGGTGAAGCATGCGCTCATGGCGCGCGGCGTCGAGGGCCATCTGAACCATGCGCTGATGGCCGCCGGTGGTGGCGAGCATACGGAAGTAGCCGCGCAGCAAATACTCGGGGGTTCCGGGCGGCCACTGGGCGGATTGATACTCATCCGCCCAGGCGTGTAGTCGATCGCGGTACGCAGCTAGGCGCTGATCGCCGAGAGCTTGCATGGCGGTGGCCTGAAGTTCTTCATGGCCCAGGATGTAGACGTCGGGGCTCGTCCCGGGCCTCCACTGGCTGACCTGCGACTGGAAGCTGCGGCCTGACGCGGCGCGGAGGTGGTGTGCGACTTCCCATGCCGTGGACCTGGCAAGGTGGGCAAGGTCATCGGCGCTGAGTCCTCCTCCAGCTGCGGTGACGAGGCCGAGGAGGTCTTGTTCGAGAGGGCTGCCGCGGAGGAAGCGCATGAGTTCGCGTTCCATGTCCCCACGTACCGCGTGCGCCGCTGGTGAGACAGTCAGCTGGCGGACGATTGTTGGGTCTCGCAGGGGGTGATGGTCAGGTACGTCTGTGGGGATGGGCGGGTTGAGGCGGCCAGTGACCAAAACGCGCAGGCCGCCAGGTACGGGGTGAGGGAGAAGGGCGGCGATGCTATGGGTGTCGGGGCCCACGAACACGCTTTGGTCCTCGTCCAGTCCATCAACGAGCAGCACCAGCTCTTGGCCCCTCGCTCGACAGGCACTGGCGGCGCTGTCCAGGAGCGCGAGGAGGTACGGCTCACGCGTTGTGTCGGTGAGGAACGTGGGGACGTCCCACTTGAGGAGCTCGCACAGCTGAGCGAGGAGAGCGTTTGTGAAGGCGGTGCGATCGTTCTGGCCGGCGTATCGGGAGGTGATGAAGAAAGCCAGGAATTGCACGTCGGCTAACGGACGGAGAGCGAAGGCTGCCATTAGGGCAGTCTTGCCAGACCAGGCGGGGGCGCGCCACCATCCATATGGACCGGCATTCGGTGCGGTACAGAACATCGCTAGGTCCGCCATATCCTCCTCTCGCCCGACCAGGTCAGGGGCAGCGATGCGGCGTACCTGCTCCCGGTAACAGCTGGGCACTGCGCCTGGTGGGTCTTTATCGGAGGCGGGGAGTGAGGTGTCGCGTGAGGGATACGGCTTGGGCGTGCCGAGATCACGTTCGGTCCAATACGGCCGGTTGAAGAAGTAGCGAGCCAGGGCTTCCATGCCCATGCCAGTGGTTGGATCAACGTCATAGTGGGTGACGGTGTGGCCTCCGAGCCAACCTGGCAGCTCTTCGCGGGAACGGCCAGGTAGCACGATGCGCAGGATTCGCCTGTGCCAAGTCGTGGGGTGACGGTATACATAGTCGCGGATCAGAGCAGCTTCCCAAGCCACACCCTCTCCCACCCCTGGGTCTTCGGTACCTTCTGCACGTCTTTTGTAGGCGGGGGAAGCGAAAACGAGAATGAAGGCCGCCTCCTCCAAGTTCTGGCTCATCCATGCCGCCCACTGTTGTGGACTCTCGGACACCGGTCGATCAAGTTTGGCGTCGATCCCCTCCTCTCGCAGCAGGTCCCACGTCATGCGCACCTGCTCAGCATGGTGTCCACCATCAGGTTCATGTGCGTAGGAGATGAACACCAGCGGAGGGTTCTGCTGTGCTTGATTGCCGTGTGCCTGGTCTACCACAGCCCTCACCTGCCGTTTCTCAACCGACTCCAAGTCAGCTGCATAGCTGCTGCGCCATCGTCCGCTATGCGATATTCGTCGATCCTCCAACATCACAGGCATCGGTCGCAGTAACCACGCCGTGACTACTACTCGGCCCACCGGGCATCCTGAGAATGCGACTGAGTAAAGGAGCCGGATCAGCCGCAGGGCGCCCTGGATGGCGGCCTCGGCGGCGGTGAAGGGGCTGTCGGCGCCAGCGCGGTCGGTGAGCGGCAGACGGATCATGTCATGAGCGCGACCATCAATCCGCCCGCGGCGGGGCGGGAAGTGCAAGCCCTTAGGTGAACGTCCGGTTTGACGATCGAGCGTAGACCACGAGTCGGGCCCCTCTCCGGAGGAGCCACGGTCGACGCTTGTCCACACGATGACCGCGTCCTTGCACCTCTGATTTTGATCGGGGCGCTCAGTAGACGCGACGGCGAAGGCGTTCCACCTCCACCTGGCGGACCACCCGGAGCCGGCGGGCCTCGAAGGCACCTTTGTCGTCCTCCCGGTCGGGGTAATGCCGGGCCCGCTGCTCGGCTTCGGCGAAGTACAGGGCCAGCTGCATGCGCCCTGGGCTGACCAGCCGGGCGTCGAAGGTTTCCGAGCTGCCGCCCTGCGGCATTTGCTCCCGGGTGAGGAAGCTCTCCCTCCGGAAACGGAGGGAGGGCGTGGCGCGGGGTGTGCCGCAGTGGCGGCATTCTGCGATGCGGCCGTGTCCAGGTAATCCGTCGATCTTGCGAGCACCGAACCCGGTCGCCTCCCACACCGGCGTGGCAAGTCCGTCGAGAACGCGTCGTTCGATGGCGGAGGCGTCCAAAGCGGTGGGTGTGCCGAAGTCAGCGAGCAGCACCCAGCCGCGGCGCTGATGAACACTGATCCTTCGTTGCCTGGGCTCCAGGCAGATGCCCGTCTTGACGGCCCCGAAGTCTGGATGGTGCACGGCATAGACGGCAGCGGGCAATTCCGGTGATAGTCCCATGGCAGAGGAGATAGCAGAAGCCACTGACACCACCATCGGCCAGCAAGGTCTACTGGTAGATGGCCACTTCGGCAGTCGGCAGGCTCGGTGGAACTGGTATCTGACTCTGGTGCAGATCAGTAGCTGCTGCGCCGACCGCGTCGCCAGGCCCAGAATCCGCCAACGGCCCCTATGCCAAGGGCCTGGAACGCAGTGCCGACGCCGCCGGGGGCACCAGCGACCTTCGACGCGGCGAGGATTCCGGTGACTATGAGGGTGTACGGCAGAAGGAAGATGATGAGACGGCCGTTGCGTATGGGATTCATGCGTCAAGTATGCTCATTTGTCCGCTAGTTGGCCAGGACGATCCTCTGCGCCCGCTGGTTGATGGTCTGAACAGCCGAGTCGCCGTTCGGGATGGCGATGTCCTGAAGGAGCTTGACGACATGCGGGACGGAGGCCTTCGCGTCCTCGGGCTGAAGTAGACACCAACAGCTCAGAGCGTTGCCGACGGCGCGGACGGTGGAGCCGTGCTGTGGCCCGACGTGGAGGTGCCACGAGCGTGCCATGAAGATCCAAATCTGCAGGCCGTATCGGAAGTCCTGGGCGAGCCAGGCGATGTCACCGCGTACGAGGCCGGCCGCCAGGGTGTAGAGGTGGCTCGGTCCGAACTGGGCCGACAGCTCGGCGAGCAGTTGGTCGGCGGCGCGGGCCGCTTCGGTGAAAAGGTTCTGGTTGGCGGTAGCGCAGACGGCAGCGAGCCGTCCGCGGTAGGGCTCGGGGAGCGGCTCGTATGGCCGGTCGGGCGGCACAGGGTCCAGGGTCTGTGCCTGCGGCATCGGCAGACGTGTCGGCGAGGCGGCTGCCTGAGACACGGGTGGTGCGGCAGGGACCTGAGCCTCGCCGTCCAAGGGGTTGCTGGTGCCGTCGGTGTTGACCTGGATTGTGGTCGTGTATTGAGCTTGCTCGTCCTGGATCACAGCGCGGATCGGCATCTCCAGCGCGGCAGCCTCTAGTTGGAGGTGCGCAAGGACCGCTTCATTGAGCGTGACGCCTGGCGGCGGCGTGAAAAATTCCTCGTCAACGAAACAGGTCCCGTCGGGTGTGATCCGAATCTGCACCGTCTCTGGAGATATGTCGCTCACTGTTGGTCCACCTGCTTGTCCGGGAGGAGAGGGATGGTGCTGATGCCGCCGGCGCTCGGGAAGCCCGGCTCGGCCCATCCGCGATACCGCAGGCGCCAGGTGCCGTCCGTGAGCTCTTTCCGCGAGACAATGGCGATCTTGCCTTGGCGCGGATAGTCGTCACCTACGTCGTTGCTGGCCACCTGATCGCTGCCCAGGTAGAGGGCGACGTGTCCGGCCGAGCTGCCTGTGTCATAGAACAGCAGTGCCCCCGCGGGCGGTGACACGTCGCCCGGGTGCGCGAGTCCGGCGTCAACGAGGCGGTTCCAGTGAGCGTTGGCCGTTGCCGATCCGGATGAGCCCCAACCGTAGGCCTGAGCAACGAAGTTGTCGCACATCCGGTACCAACCCGTTTTGCCCGCTTCATTCCGGGCGCTCGCGATGGCCTGGGGGGCAGTGCGCGGATTCTTGACCCTGAACGTTGCCTTGGGGTCCTTGCCGCCGGAGGCGGCCGGGTCGTTGCAGCCCGTACTGATCGAGGTTACGGCGTGGGTTCCCCAGGTCTTGGCGACGAGCGAGCCGGCTGCGGACTCCCACTTGGCGTACTCGTTGCGGTATTTCTCGGCGGGGCGCTGGATCGTGGCGGCGACCTTGGTGAGGGCCTTCTGCTGCCAGTCGTTGACCTTGACAAGCTGGTCGTAGAACTTCCCGGATGCATAAACCGGGTCGGTGAGCTCGCTGACCGTGCCCCAGCCCTGTGAGGGCCTCTGCTGGAACAGCCCCACACTGTCCGCGTGACCGTGGCGCAGGTTGTTGAGGGTGCTCTCCTGTATGGCGACCGCCACGGCGATGACCGCGGCGCGAGGTGAAAGGTTCCTAGTCCGGGCGACGTTGGTGATGGTGGCCGCGTTGCGTACCTGTCGATCGGTCCACTTGGCGCTGTTCTGTGCACCTTCCGGATGCAGGGGAACAGTCACCTGGGTACTGCCCGCTTCCTGCCCGCCGTCGAACTTCGGTTTCTCACCCCCCGTACCGGCACCGCTTTCCCCGTCTCCGATCGACTGAAGACCGTTCTGGCAGGTGTTGGCGTTGGCCTGGGTCGTGGCACCGCTGACCGCAAGGACGCAGAGCGAGAGCATCGAGACGCCTGCCGCGGTGACGCCTATGGCGGCCTTGCCGAGCCCGTTCATACCAACCTCAACCATAAACATGTGTAGATGGAAGAAGGTCAGTGAACCTCAGTCACCGCGGAACTGCCACCCGCTTCGACGACCTCAGTCTGTCGTGCGACTGCGTCGGCATCGGGGGAATCGTGTCCCTGAATCGCCGCTGGACGTGCGGCGACATGGAGGAGTGACGTGCCGTCCAGCCACTCAACGGGGGTCGCACGCATAGAACAAGATGCCATCTGAACTGCACATACGTGATTCGTCGCGAGTTTGGTGAGCCTTCTGGTGAGCTGCACATCCCTGGCTGGTCGCCCAGGATGGCCGTGCTCGCAGCGCTCGCCTGAAGGGTGGCGCAACCTTGTCTGTCAAGTCATAAACACTTGTTGTCAAGTTTGCGTGTATGTACCTTTCAGCCTCACGGCCCGGTTTCGGGTCGACCTCCATGACGAGGGTGGAAGGGAGTCGGGGGATGCCCGTTTCACAGCACCTAGTGGTTCTTGCGGCGAGTGGTGACATCGGCACCCTCGTGAATGGGTTGTCTCCGGACTGGGGCCCGTTCGGGAAGCTGGGCACAACAGGGCGAACAGTGATCCAGGCCCTCATGGCCGGAGTCGTTCTCGTCCTGGTAGGACGCGCGATTCTCGGCGCCGTACATCTCAAGGTCGGCGAGGGGCAGCACGATGTCGCCCAGGTCAGCAAGGGCAAGAAGGAGATCGCAGGCAGCCTCGTCGGGGCCTTCGTCGTCGCCTCGATAGGAACGATCTTCACGATCGTGTACGGGATGGGTATCTGATGGCCCGCCAGAACACCCGTAGCAGGGGTACCCGAGTCCTGATCGACGAGACATCGACCGAAGTGCAGGGCGGCAAGCCCTGGTGGCGGGGAATGGCCATCACCGGAGCGGTGTTCCTCGCGCTGGTCATCCTCGCGGTGTTCATGAGCCTTTCCGGAGGTGGTGGCGGATCCGACGGCTCGTCCGACGGTCAGAGCCAGAAGTCGCCGGCGGAGAAGAACACCACGGGAGGGGACACCAAGAGCACCGCGAAGAAGCTGGTCAACGGTGTCCCGGTCGGCTACACCCACAACCAGGCCGGCGCGGTTCAGGCCGCAGTGAACTACCAGGTGGCGCGTTCATCAGCCGCCTACTTCACCGACGAGAAGGCCCGGCACGCGACGCTCACCGCGATGATGACCAGGCAGGCGCTGGAGCGGCAGATCCGCAACGACGACACCGGCATGCAGCAGGTCCTCACGTCGCTGGGCATCACCGCCGGGAGCGCTGACGAGCTGGTCGCACGTGGTGCGGCGATGGGCACCAGGGTTACTACGTACACCGATCAGGTGGCCACCGTCGACGTGTGGATGGCCGGACTCGTCGGCGTCACTGACAAGAACGCCCCGATGCCGGTATCCGCGTCGTGGACCACGTACACGCTGACCCTGCAGTGGCAGTCCAACGACTGGAAGCTGAACGCGATCACTTCCGTCAACGGCCCGACCCCCCTGGATACAGGCAGCGACAGCCCCACCAGCGTGGATGAGTTCCGCACGGCAGATCGGGAGTTCAATGCGCCCCCGTATGTCGGCTGAAACTCAGTATCGGGTACGGACCCGTCTCGTCTGGATTACCGGCCTGACCGCCACGCTCAGCATCATGCTCGCCCCGGGTCAGGCCCAGGCGAACGACTTCTCCGACTGGTCCTGCAAGAACATTCCGTTTGCCGACAAGGTCTGCAATGTCGTCGAGAAGACGAACGAGGCTATCGACTTCGCGTCGGATCCCCTGGGGTACATCGCCCAGTTCTTCAACAACGCTGTGACCAGCATCTTCACCCAGATGATGAAGGCACTCGGATCGACCACGCGCATCGACTGGCAAGACCCGGGGTTCCTTCGGACCTACACCATGGCCTTTGCCGCCTCCACGGTGCTGACGGTCATCCTGTGGCTGATCGCCGTGGCCAAACGGGCGATTCAAGGGGTTCAGCCACTCCAGGCGCTGGGGGAGTCCATCGGCTTTCTGCTGATGTCTGTCCTGGTCTCCGCCTTCGCACCGCTGGCGGTCGCCTACACCGTGCGGCTCTTCGACGAGGCCGCGGAGGCCATGTTCAAGCCCGTGGCCGGAGACGCCGCCGACATGGTGCTCACCGTCACGACAGCGATGCTCGCGCTGATGCAGATCCCCGGCGGCGCCATCATCGTGATCTTCTTCAGCCTGGCACTGCTGGCGGCGGTGGCCGGCGTCTGGCTGGAGCTCATCGTCCGCAACGCCTTGATCCTCTCAGGACTCGTCTTCGGACCGACGGTGTTCAGCGGCCTGGTGGACCGCGATCTGTGGGGACACACCAAGCGCTGGTGCGGCGTCATGGCCGCGATCATCGCCTCGAAGTACGTGACGTTCACGGTCATCGCACTCGCCACCGGAACGCTGGCATCCGACAGCCCCAACAAGAGCCTGGCCCAGTCCTTCGCGACCGTCTTCACCGCGCTGGCGCTGCTGTTCCTCGCCTTCTACATGCCCTTCCAGCTCTCGAAGTTCCTTCCGGCGTTCGGCGACGAGGTGCGCGACATGTACGCCGCCCGCGACGACCTCAAGGGCCGGGCGAAGAACGTCGGCAACCAGGTGGGCGACTCCTACGGAGAACTCAAATCGCGTATGGGCGGCGGCGACGGCGGATCCAGTGACGACAGCGATGAAGGGGAAGACGACGCTGCAGACGGCGAGGCCCTGAGCGGGGACGGTGCGACCGAGGCCGGAGCGGCCGAAGGAGCAGCTGCCGCAACCGGTGTCGGAGCGGCGGCCGTGGCCGCGAAGAAGGGCGTCGACAAGACCAAGGACGAGGCCGAAGCCGCCGTCGACCGCGGAGTCGACGGGGCAACCGGCGGTCTCGACTCCGGCGGTTCATCCGCTGCCTCGTCGGCGGGCGGCGGTGCCGATGGCGGCGGTGCCGATGGCGGCGGTGGTCACGCCCCCAGCGGGGACGCACCGTCTGCCGGAAGCGCTCCTGACTCGTCCGTCCCGGACAGTGCGTCGGCGGGCGGGGAGCCAGTGGATCCCGCAGGCACGCAGTCCTGGCCGCCGCCCGAACCCCCGGACGAGCCGGAACCGCCCCCGCCGGACGAGGAGATGCGCTGATGCCCGTCCCGACGTACGTCCAGGAGTAGCTGTGGCTCGCACCTTCACCTACCCGCGGCCGAGGCCGCGCGGCCTGCTCGGCCGCAAGCTCGAAGCCGATGAGCAACTCGTGTTGGGATGCGGATTCGTCGGCGGACTCATCGCGGCCTGGATCCTCGGCAGCATCCTGCTGAAGGTCATCGGCTTCGTGCTGATCGCGGGCGCATGCTCCTGGGCCACGCTGGCACCGCACAAAGGGCGCACCTACGTCCGGTGGTTCGAGATCAACCGGACCTACAAGAAGCTGCTGCGGGACGGCTCGCTGCTTTACAGGTCCAGGGCACCGTACGCAGGCCGGTACGCCGACGGCCGCCGTGTCCCCGTCGACGTCCCCGTCGGCGTCCCGCGAAACATGCAGTGGATCTCGGCCCGTACCTCCTTCGGCGAGATCGCGATCGTGCTGCAGCCGGACGAGCTGATGTTCACCGCCGTGGTCGAGGTGGAAGGCCAGCGCGACTTCGGCAGCCTCGACACCGCGGACAAGGAGGCCCTGATCCGCGCCTACGAGCACCTGCTGAAGACCACAGCCGACAGCGGCGGTCGGATCCGCCGCCTCCAGTGGATCAGCCGGGTCATCCCCACCGACCCCAACGCCCACGCCCGGGACGCCGCCGAACGGCGTGACACCAACAGCCCGACGTGGCTGCAGCAGTCGTACGACGACCTGATCCGGCGCGTTGCGGTCACCGCAGAGGACCGCCGACTGCTGCTTGTGGTGGGCATCCCCTACACCGCTGACCTGGTCGCCGAGGCCCGCCGCTACAACACCCTCCACGAGGGCTACGCGATCACGCTCGGGCAGGAGATCGAGAGCTTCATCCGGACGCTGGGACGCGGACAACTGCGCCACGTCCGCAATCTCGACGAAGCCGGGCTGGCCTCCTATCTGCACCACGCCTACGACCCCGGCCATTGGATCGACGACACCGCCGGCATGGACCGGATCACCTGCTGGCCCGCCGTCCTGGACGCCCGCAACAAGAAGTACATGTCCTCGCGCAGCTGGGAGGCCACTGAGGACGACTGGTACTCGATGACCGCCTGGGTGAAGGAGCTGCCTGTCCTCCCGGTCGGCATCAACTTCCTCGCGCCGATCCTGCTCTACCTCCAGGACATCATCCTGTCGGTGTCCGTGGTCATGGACCTCGTCAGCACGGACCAGGCGATCACCGAAGCCATGGCGGACGCCACGAACGAGCTGGGCCAGGCGGACAAGAAGGCCGGACGGATCGAGGACCCGCGGGAGCAGAAAGCCCAGAGCGCCTCGATCCGCACGATGCGGGACATCGCCGACGGTGCGGCGGGCACGCGGCTCGCTGCCTGGATCACCGTCACCTCGCCCACCCTCGACGCCCTGCGCCGGGACGCTGACACGGTCCGCGCCGGCGCCACCCGCGCGGGCCTGCGACTGGAGTGGTGCGACACCGAGCATCACCGGGCCTTCGCCAACACGCTGCCCTTCGCCGCCGGACTGCTGAAGGAAGGGCGGTAGCGATGCTGGAGATGCTGCGGCGCCAGACACAGACCCGGCGGCGGGCCGTCCGCTCGACCACCAGCCACGCCTGCGGCCTCTACCCGGCGGTCGGCGCGGCCAGCATGGACCCCCGTGGCGTGATCATCGGGCGAGAGGCCTACAGCGGCAAGGCCTACATCTACGACCCCTTCATCCTGTACAACCCGCAGGCGCGCATCCGGCTCGCCAGCGGCCACGCTCTGATCCTGGGGAAGTCCGGCTACGGCAAGTCCGCACTGGAGAAGACCTACGTCCTGCGACAACTGCGCTTCCGCGACCGGAGCTTCGCCATTCTGGACGCGCAGGGCGAGGACGGCGCGCCGGTGAATGGGACGGCATCGCCCGGCAGTTGGGCATCACGCCGATCCGCCTCGTCTATGGCGCGGGCGACGGCGGCGAAGGGGTGCGGATCAACCCGCTCGACGACCGGATCCCTGCCGAGCACCAGTTCAAGGTGCTCGTGTCCATGATGGAGATCCTCACCGGCACCCTCACCTCGCAGACCAAGTTCGCCCTGGCCGAGGCCCACAAGTCGGCCACCGCCGCCGCCCGCGAGCAGCAGCGCGTGGCGATCCTCTCCGACGTCCTGGACGCGCTGACCGCCCCGCAGCCGACCCTTCTCGGACAACAGCCGGTCACTCCACAGGAGTTGGTGGAGTGGGGCCAGCCAGCCGCGCTGGCCCTGGACTCACTGTGCAACCCCAGCCGCGACCTGGCCGGCATGTTCGACGGCCCGACAACCGAAGGGATCGACCTCGACGCCAGGTTGATCATCTTCGATCTGACGAAGCTCCCGCGCGAGGGCGAGGCCATGCCGCTGCTCATGGCGGTCATCGGGCCCTGGCTGAGGTTCGGATGGATCAAGCCGAATGACCGGATCAAACGGACCTTGATCGTCGAGGAAGCCTGGCACATCCTCTCCCACCGCCCCGTAGCGCGCCTGTTCGAGGAGCTGGTCAGGTACGGCAGGCGCCTGGGGTTGTCCTTCTGGGCGGTCCTGCATCACCTCGGGGATCTGCTGCTGGAGCAGGCCCCGGAGGCGGCGGCCATCCTGAAATTGACGGCGACCAGGGTCCTCTATCACATGGACCGGGACGAGGCCGAGACCACCGCCAACTACCTGGGACTTCCCGACTGGGCGCGCAAGGCGCTGGCCGATGGTTCCAACGTGTGCGCACCAGGGCGGGCCATCTGGCAGGTGGGTTCGCGGATCAACCTGGTGGAACATATCCGGACCCCGCTGGAGATCCGGCTCACGGACACCAACCGCCGGATGTCGGAGGGGCATCGGGAGCCTGCGGACCATCAGGGTGCACAGGTGTCGGCTCCGATGATACGCCTCCGCAAGGGGGCGGCGGCATGATGCCGAAAGCCGCTACCCCCAAGACCGCGGCCCGCCTGCGCCTCGGTCGCGATGCCGTGTGGATCCTCCCGCTGATCGCGGCGTTCGTGCTCACCGCACTGCTGTGGTCGACCGCGCTTGTGTCTGGGGTTCTTGCACACGGGCGGCCGGCGGCGATCAGCTGGGACTCCGCGGGCCACGCGGTCGTCGCCGTCTTCCGCCACCCCGGCGACCCCGCAGCCGCCTGGCCGCCGAGCGCGGGCGTAGCCGGCCCGTTCCTGTTCTGGCCCACCTTCTTCCTCCTGCTCGCCGCAGCGACCTGGGGGATGTGGAAGACGTACTGGTGGTGGAAGCACCGGGGCGTTGACGGCGCCGACGGGATGGCGACCCGCGCCCAGCTGGAGAAGGCCATGGGCGAGCAACAGGCCCTGTCCCGTGCCGGATCGCTGCGTCCCACGCTTGCCGAGCAGAACGCCAAGGCCATCACCATCCGCGACGTCGCCGTCTATATCGGCAGCGCAGATCCTTCGGAAATCCATCTCTGGATCACGATCGAGGAATCGATGATCCTGGTCGCCCCGCCGCGCGAGGGAAAGACCTCCCAGATCATCCTTCCCGAGATCCTCGAATTCCGTGGAACGGTCCTCGCCACCAGCAGCAAGACAGACGTCCTCTACAACACCGCGCTTCTGCGGCAGGAACACGGACCTGTCTGGGTTTTGGACCCGACGGGACTGTCCGGCTGGCCGAATCAGCTGCGCTGGCCGCTGACCGCTGGCTGCGAGGAATACCAGGTAGCGCGCAAGCGCGCCGAGACCCTTGCGGCGACCACGAAAAGCGAAGAAGGGACAAAGAATGGCGGTTATTTCGCGCTCAACGCGAAAACCCTTATTACCTGCTGGCTGCATGCCGCAGCCCTCCATAACCGGCCCGTCCTCGACGTGCTGGCCTGGGCGACGGACCCCGACAACCGCGAGGCCGTCGACCTTCTGGCAGCGAAGGGCAAGCATCTGCTCGCCGCAGCGCTCGCCGGCCAGCACGCCGCGGCGGAGGAGGAGCGATCCGCTACCTGGAGGACCGCAGAGCAGTCATTCATCGCGCTCTACGACGAGAAGGTCGCCGAGATCTTCGCCCCCCAGGGGGACGTGGAGGTCTTCGACATCGAAACGTACCTCCGGCAGTCCGGAACGCTGTTCCTGATCGGCGAGGACGAAGAAGGCTCTGCCCTGGCACCGCTTAATGCCGCTTTCGCCAAAGCGATGTTCGACACCGCCAAGCGGGTCGCGGCCCGCAGCCCTAACGGGCGCCTTCCGATTCCGCTCGGCTGCTTCATGGACGAGCTGGCCAACGTAGCGCCTCTGCCGGAAATTCCGAACCTGATGAGTGTCAGCGGATCGCAGAACATTTTCATCATGGCGGTTCTTCAGGGATATGCCCAAGCGGAGGAACGCTGGGGTGCCCTGGGCGTACGGAAAATGTTCGCATCCGGCACGGTGAAGGTCTTCCTGGGCGGTATCAGCGATCCCGAAGAATTGAAGTCCTACAGTTCTCTCGCGGGTGAATTCGACGAGGACGTGGAGACCGTCTCCGATGACGGGGACCGGGTCTCGGTGTCCACGTCGGTGCGCCGTCGTGCGGTGGTGGAGCCTGCCGCGATCCGGATGATCCCGGAGCGCGGCGGGATGGTGTTCCACCGTCGCACCCCCGCCACGCTCGTCACGTTTATCCGTGCCCACGAGGGGCCGCGGGCGGCGGAGATCAAGGAGGCCACTCGCAGGGCGCACGAGATGGTCGACGACCGCGTGGGGCTGGAGAAGGTCGGCGGTGGTCATGGCTAGCGGCTTCGATGACATCTTCGCCGAGCTCACCAACATCAACGCCGAGCAGGTGCTTCTCAGTGAGCGGGTCAAGCTGCTGGAGGAGCAGCTGGAGGCCGGTGGATCGGGCAGCGGGGATGCCGACGGGGAGCAGGAGCGCCCGGTCGGTGCCCCGGTGCGGTGGAACGACCTCGAACCAGAGGAACGCGCCGTGCTCTGGCCTCAGTTCGTTCGCTGGGTGATCTGGGTTGCCGACCGGTACGAGATGACCACGGACCAGTTGCCCAGACAGTGCTGGTGGAAGCACGGCGCGGTCGTTGAGGAACTCACGGCGCTGTGGACCTCCCACGAGTCGGCCTACGCCGGCGGGGAGGACGGGGGGTCGGCGCCGTACCTGTGGCAAGACGCCCTCGCCCGGGCCGTGGAGCGGATGGGCCGGTTCTGGCTCGGCGCGTGCCGAAACGGCCAGCACCGGGCCCGCCACCGTGATGCCACCTGGGATGGAGACGCGGACTACCTCGCTCTGCTCCTGGCCGCCGAAGGCCCCGACCCCGACGGCGATGCATCAGAGCCGCGCGGTGATGACCAGCCCGATCCGGACGAGGACGGCAGCGGATGACCCCGGACGGCACCGCCGCCGTGCGAGATCTCCCCGTGCCGCCGTCCCCTATCTGACCCAGCCCACCAGCAGCCCTTTGGGCCCCCCGATGGACACAACCGCCCTCGACGTTGGGAGCAGGCGTTGAGTACACCGCAGCAGCCCGCCGACGACAATTCGATCAACGACAGCGGCTTCCTGCCGGGCCTGGGCTTCGGTGACCAGGCCCCTCCGGTGCGGGAAGGTGCTGCGGCACGCCCGGACGGCACGGCGGCGGGAGAGGATGAGACGGGGCACCCCGCTCCGTCCACCAGTTCCAACAGTGCTGAGCAGGCAGGGGGGTTCGACGATGAACCGGTACGGCGACCAGGCGATGACGCACTGGAAGGAGCACAAGCCTCAGGCGTTCGGGGAGCTGGAGAGCCCGGAGGAGTTCTTCACGGAACTCGGGGAGGAGGTCTCGACGGAGATCGAGACCCGGGCCCGGGAGCTGGCGGGCCAGGAGCCGGACGGGGAGGGATACCTGCAGCGCCTGCAGCGGCTGAACACCTCCCGTTCGACAGCGGAGGGCGAAGTGCTGCGGGAGAGGGTGCTCCTGGACGTGGAACCGGACCAGGAGTAGCACGGCCCGGGCCGCGTACGGAGCGGGAGCGGGTCGCCGCGAACATCGCTGCCGTGCACGTCGTGCTGCAGCTGCAGGCGGAGGACCGGCCGGCCACCGAGGCCGAGCGGCAGGTACTCCAGCAGTGGACGGGCTGGGGCGCCGCCCCGTACCTGTTCGACGAGCGCAAGAAGTTCGCCGCCATGTTCGCGGCCGAACGCGCCCATCTGCGGGACATCCTGTCCGACGACGAGTACGCCAAGGCCCGTTCCTCGACCCTGAACGCCCACTACACCGATCCTGCCTACGCCCGCGTCGTCTGGCAGGCCCTGCACCGGTTCGGGGTGCCGGCCGGAGCACCACTGCGGGTGCTGGAGCCCGGTGTGGGCGCAGGGCGCTTCCTCGCCGATGCCCCCGCCGACGCCGAGATCGTCGGTGTCGAGGTCGACCCCATCACCGCGGCCGTCGCCCGCGCCCTCTACCCGAACGCGCAGATCCTCACCGAGTCCTTCGCCGACACCCGGCCACCCGAGGAGGACTTCGACGTCGTCGTCGGCAATGTCCCGTTCGGCAAGTACAAGGTCACGGACCGCAAGTACAACCCCGGGCGGCGCCACTCGATCCACAACCACTTCATCCTCAAAAGCCTGGCGCTCACCCGGCCTGGCGGCATCGTCGCCCTGATCACCTCCCGCTACACACTGGACGGGACCGACGAGGCGCGCGAAGCCCGGGAACAGATGGCCGCCGTCGCTGACCTACTGGGCGCCGTCCGGCTGCCCAGCAACTCCCACCAGGATGCTGCCGGCACGAATGTGGTGATGGACCTCCTCGTCTTCCGGCGTCGAGGGGAAGGCGAGACGCCCGCAGAAGCCGACTGGCTGACTGTTGAGCCGACGGTTCTGCCCGGAGCGCGAACCGGCGTTGCCTCCCAGCCCATCGAGATCAACAACTACTTCGTGCAACACCCGGAGATGGTGCTCGGCACACCCAAAGTCGATATCGTTCGATACGGCCCAAAGCTGGTCGTCCAGGGGAACCCGCAGGCCGAAGCCGCTCTCGGCGCGGCCCTGGAACACGTCGCGCAGCGCGCCCAGGACTCGGGCCGTACCTTCACCGAGCGCATGGTCTTCCACGGCACGCTGGAGAAGTACGACGGCCTGCTGGAACTCGGTCCCGAAGGTACCTTCACCGAGATCCGCAACGGCCGGCCCGTTCCGCACGTACCCGCTAAGACTCAGGTCCGGGAGCTGCGCGAGCTGATCGGCCTGCGCGACATCGCGGTGGCCCTGCTGGACGAGGAGTCCGAGCACCACCTCATCACTCCGCGGATGACGCAGCTGCGGGCCGAACTCAACCGCCGCTACGACGCGTACGTGGCACGGTTCGGTCCGATCAACCGCTTCAAGGTCAACAACCCGCCGTCCGGTGAAGCCGTACAGGATGACAACGCGCCTGAGCGCCGGAGCTACCCGCGCATGGGCGGGTTCCGCAACGACCCCTTCGCCCCGTACGTCTTCGCGCTGGAGAAGTTCGACGAGGACCACCAGATCGCGGCGAAGGCCGACCTGTTAGCCAAGCGGGTCGTTGCCCCGCCCGAGCCGCTGACCCGGGCGGACAGCCCGGAAGACGCGGCGCTGATCTGCTGGGACCAGTACAACGAGATCCGCCTCGACGCCGTGGCCGGTCTGCTTGGGCTGGACAGCGAACATGCAGCACGTGAGGCGCTGGGCACCCTCGTCTACGACGATCCGGCCGGCGGTCTGGTGCGCCGCATGGAGTACCTGTCGGGCAACGTCCGCCGCAAGCTCGCCGCTGCCGAGAAGGCCGCGGCCAAGGACCCCTCGTTCGCCGTCAACGTACAGGCGCTGCGCGAGGTCATCCCCCGCGACCTGCAACCCGCGGAGATCCAGAGCCGGCTCGGCGCCGCCTGGGTCAGCGCCAAGTACGTGCAGCAGTTCCTTCGTGAAATCCTGGAAGACGACGACATCAAGGTCAGCAACCTCGGCGCCCGCTGGAGCGTCAAGGGCGGGGACACCGCGAGCCTGCTGGCCCGCACCGTCTGGGGTACCCAGGCCCGCTCCGCCCAAGCCCTGGCCAGCAACCTGCTCAACAACCAGGAAATCCTGGTCACCAGGAAAATACCGCCCGACGGGCAGATAGTGACGGACCGGCAGGCGACGGCGTTCGCTCTGGCGAAGTCCAAGCAGCTGGACGACCGCTTCCGGATGTGGCTGTGGGAAGACCCTGACCGGGCCGAGACCCTGCTGCGGTACTACAACGACCGCTACAACGCCATCGTCCCCCCGACCTACAACGGCGTACAGATCACGGCCCCAGGTCTGTCCAAGGCCTACACCCTGCACCCCCACCAGAAGGCTGCGGTCGCCCGGATCCGCGCCTCTAAACACGGCGTCGGGCTCTACCACGGCACCGGCGCGGGCAAGACCCTCGAAATGATCGTCGGCGGGATGGAACTGACCCGCCTCGGCCTGGCCAAGAAGCCGGTCTACGCCGTGCCCAAGGGTGTTCTGGGCCAGTTCCAGCGCGAATTCCTCCAGGCCTACCCCAGGGCCCGGATCCTGGTCGCCGACTCCTCCGACCTCACCGGAGAACGCCGGCACAAGTTCGTCGCCCGCTGGTCAACCGGCAACTGGGACGCGGTCATCATCAGCCACACCGCGTTCAAGAAGATCCCGATGTCCAAAACGGCCCGCCTGGACTACATCAACCGGGAGGTCAAGCGCCTGGAGGCGCACCTGGACAACGCTGATGGCGACGACAAGTACACCGTCAAGGACATCGAGAACCAGATCGCCACCCTGAAGGGGCGGATCGAGGACGAACTCAAGACGCCAGGCGATTCGGGCGTGGAGTTCGAGCGAACCGGCTCGACGTACATCTTCTACGACGAAGCCCACACCCTGAAAAACCTCCGGGTGATCTCGTCCATCCGCGAACTCGCCCTCGAAGGCAACCAGATCACCGCGGACATGGACATGAAGCTGTCCTATCTGCGCAAGAACTACGGCGGCCGAGTCACGACCCACGCCACCGCCACACCGGTGGACAACTCCCCGATGGAGATCCTGACCGCCATCAAGTACCTCGGCCCCGACCTGCTGCGCGACGAATGGGGCATCGAGGAGGACGACCAGTTCGTCTCCACCTACATCCAGCCCGTCAACCGGGTCGAGATGAGCCCGGACGGCAACTCCTTCTCCACTCGCGCCCGTTACGCCCGCTACGTCAACCAGACCGAACTCAAACGCGTGCTGTTCACCATCGCCGACGTCAAACTCAAGCGCGATCTCCAGCTCGGTGAGCCCGCGATCATCGGCGGCGAGATGCGGATCCTGGAAGCCGAGGCCTCTCCGGAACTGCGCCAGCTCATGCAGTCCCTGGGCAAGCGGATGATGGGCATCCGCCTCGGCAGCCCGGACCTGAAGTACAACCGCAAGGGCAAGCTGGTCGAGGACAACACCCTGTGGATTTCCACGGACGGCCGCCTGGCCTCGCTCGACGTACGGCTGGTCAACAAGAGCACCGACGAAGCCCAGAAAGTCGACGTCGCCGCCGACGAGCTGTTCCGCATCTGGCAGCTGCACAAGGACGACGTCTACTACGACGACGACGGCAACGAAGAAACCAACCGCGGCAGCCTGCAACTTGCCTTCTGCGACCTCGGCGTGCCCGGCCCGGACAAGGAGTTCGTGTTCTACGAGGCGCTGCGCGAGGCGCTGACCGCTCGCGGCATGCCGGGCAGCCTCATCCGCTTCGACCAAGAGGCGAAGAACCCGCAGCAGAAGGCCCGTCTCGACAAGGATGCCCGCGAAGGGCGGATCGCCGTGTTGGTCGGCAGCCGCTCTGGCCTGGGCACCGGCCGCAACCTGCAAAAACGCGTCATCCACGTGATGCAGATCGACCCCACGTGGAAGGCGACCCCGATCATCCAAAGCCTGGGGCGAGGCAAACGCCAGGGCAACCAGAACAAGGAAATCCACCACACCGCGATCGTCACCAAGAAGTCGTACGACCCCTTCCTGTGGCAGAAGGTAGCCACCAAGCAGGCGTTCGCCGAGGCCATCCTCGACATCAACGACACCAGCCGCATCCTGGAAGCCGCTGAGGACGGCGACGACGGGCGCATCCCCGCCGGCGTGATGTTCGCCGTCGCCGCGGACAAGCCTGAGCTGGAACAGCTGGAGCGCGTCGAAGGCATGCTCGCCAAGCTGCGCCTGGACCAGCAGATGTGGCACGACGAGCAATTCGCTTACGAAGTCACCGGTGAGCAGGGACGACGGCGCGTCCAGGACCTCAAGGTTCAGATGCAGAAGGTTCAGGCCGCTATGGACCGGCGAACCGTCACTCGGGGCGACGCCTTCACAATGAAGGTTGACGGCCGTGGTTACGACGAGCGCCGGGAGGCAGGCGAAGCGCTGGCCCAGCGGCTGGAACGCCTTGTTCGCACCTCCATCAACACCGGTGGCAGGCGGCAGGACGCCGTCGTCGGAGAACTCGGCGGCCTCCCTGTCCAGGCCTTCACAGAGCGCACCTTCGACGGCCTGATCGTGGACCTGCGATTCGAGGACGCCCCCGTCGACCCGATCTGGCTGTCGGCGAGCGATCTAGCGAAGCAAGATCGCGTCGGCCTGATCCGCAAGCTGGAAAACGCCCTGGACGGCTTGGGCACCGTGTACGCCAAGGCGGAGCAGCACGTCGCCCGGATCGAGGCGAACATCGCGCGGGCCAAGGAACTGGTCGGCAAACCCTTCCCGCAGCAAGCCGAACTCGACAAGATCGAGGCCCAGCACCGCAAGCTGACCAAAGCCCTCGGCGTGCAGGGAGCCGCGGCAACAAGCGAGCCGGAAGTCCACGACGCGACGGTCACAGAACCAGGCACCGACCTGGTCGACGCAGCGGTCCACGACGCCATGGTCATGGCGGGCGGCTCCACCGACGGCTGGGTGGAGATCGATCCGGCGACCCTCACATCCGAGGACCTGAGCGAGACCACTCGCGGATTCCTGGAAGCGTTGGCCGACGGCACGAGTTCCCGAGCCACGCCAGATGCTGCGCCCGTCGGCTCGGATGCCGGTACGACGGCACGCGCTGAAGATGGCGTGGGCGAAGATCCCGGCGATGTTGCCTCGGCTCCGTGGCCGTATCCGGATGAGGCTGCCGCAACTGTGGGTGAAGACTCCGTCTTGGCGAACTTCGCAGCCTGGCAGAACTTGGACGTCGTCGAGGGGATGTCCGGTCAGGGCCGAGAACTGGCCGTTCAGATGGAGCGGGCTGGGATTGCGCTGGCTGAGGCCTTGCGCGATGCGCGTGAGTCCACCGACGAGGCCCCTATGCCCGGCGGCGATCCGTGGGCCCTGGATCTCTTCCACGGGCTTGCTCGCGCCTGCGAGGACTTCCTGTCCCACCTGGACTCCCCACGCTTCCAGCCCAATGCGACCGGTCGCGAGATGAGAAACCTCACGGAGCAGGTCGCACGCTCCGCCCGCGAGCACATCACCTACGTTGCACCGCTGGAAGGCCGCCGGCGCTCTGCACAGCTGACCACAGCACCAGCGAATCCTTCGCCCGCACGTCAACCGGCCCCCGGCGCCCCTTCGCCCGGCACAGGCCGACCCTTCGATCCGGACCGCTGGTACGAGCACACCATGCTCGGCGGAACCCTCAGCGACTCCCGCGGCACATTCCTCAACGACATCGTGCAACAGCTCGGCCATGACGGGTCGGACGTCGCGATCGAACCGGACGCCACCGGCACGGTCATGATCACTGGCCCAGTGGGGTCGGTGAAGGTCACACCGCTCACCGAGGAGTTTCCTGCCAGCGTTGCCCAGGCGTACCAGGCGGCCATCGACCAGCTCCTGCAGGACGCCCAGCGTGCTCTTCGCGGCAACGGCAGCCAGGCCGGTGACCTGTTCGATGCGTGGCTGACTGGCCAACTCGAAAGCCAGGGCACGTCGTTGAAAGCCGCCCTCGCAGGTGACGGCGACGAAACCGCCTTCCGACAGGCGATGCGGGTGCACTTCTACGAGATCGCGCCATGGGCTCACCCGGACACGGCCGACCGTCCCCAGCCGGGGTCCCGAACACAGCAGGAACCCGCGGCCGAGGCCGAACTGGCCGATGCTCTACCTGCGCCCCAGTCCCGCGCACCGGAACAAGCACCAGGTGACGCGGCCTCCGCGTCACCAGTCACGCCGCCCGCGAGCCCGCCCCCCGCAGGAGACCACCGTCAGGACAGCGCGTCCACGGCAGACACTGCCCGGACAGCACAGGCACCCCCGGTCTCCGCAGCCGAACCGGAGCCTGTCCCAGCGACGACACCACACGCGACCGCCCAGCGACCCGGGCACGTACCGAACACCCCCTATACAGACCGTTCCGAGTCCTGGACTGCGGAGCAAGCGGCACTGACCGCCTACAGCCGATGGGCGTCCGACCATGCCGGGCGCCTGGCCACAGGTGAGCGGGCGGACGGCCTGATGGCGGCGGCCGATGCCGCGATCACCTCCAGCCGCACCGGTCGGATAGCCCGCCTGCTCGGCGTGGAGCTGACATCTGATTGGGCGCACCTGCTGCGGTTGGCCGACCAATGCCGTGCGGTGGTCGAACAGTGGGAACGGGAAGACGGACGGAGTACCGAGGGGAACTGGGAGATCTACACGGGCCTGCGCGACCATGCGTCCCGTTACCGCAGCACCGTGGAGGACCGCAGCAGCGACGCCTACCAGCGGTGGGTCCGCTCCCCGGAACCTCTCACGCTCGACGAAGATGCCGTGGAGTTCATCCCCGGCATCCTCCCGTGGGAGCAGTACACCGTCGCCGGGCCCTGGGGTCACGGCGCCGGCCCGGTCAGCGGCCGTGACCTCGCGGCCGGCCTGGCGCAACTTGCCGCCGACGGCACGGACATGGAAGCGACCGAGGACGGACTCGTGGTCTCCGGCCCCGGCCGTCTCCGGTTCTCTGTTCAGCTCGCCACGGCACAACCGGCCACCCCCTCCGCGCCGTCCGCCACGGCGCCCACACCGGCACCGGAACCGGCGACCAACGACGTCCCCTCACCAGAGCCGGATGGGACAACCGATGCGGAGGCTGAGACTCCCGTAGCCACAGCCTCCGCCCCTCCTGCGAACGCGGCGGGCACAGGGGGAGAGGGCTTCGGCTCGGCACTGCCCCAGGTGGCGAACCTCGCGATCGTCCTCGAAGGCTACGCGGACCCCGCCGAGCTGGTTGGTGGACGCCGCTACGTCGGCATGGCCGCCGAGCAGCTCCGGCGGGTCCTCGCACGACAGGAGAGCGACCCCCCGAGCCCGGCGCACCAGGATGCCGACGCGGCAGCCGCCGCGGTCATCGAGAGTGAACCGCACACGACCGCCGACGTGTTCAGCATCTACGACCGCCTCGCAGGGACCGCCCTACAGCTCGCTGACGACCCCCGACACGACGTGTGCACGGCCGCCCAGAAGGTTGTCCAGTACACGGAGCGCCACCTGGCCCGCATGCAGGCACGACGAAACGACCTCGCCGAGATGCTCCTGGACGCGGCCGACCTCGAAGAGGAGCACACCTCCGTCCTCGACCACCACGACCCACTCCGGCTGACAGCTCCCTGGTACCAGGACAGCGCCGAGATCGGGCGCGCTCTGACTGACATCTTCGACAGCTTCCCGAAGTGGCCGCACGCCTACGACGACATCGGCGGGCCGTACTCGGACCAGCTGCGCGGAGCCATGCTCATGCTGCGCCGGCCGCACGACACGGTCGGCTCAGCGCTGACCGACTGGACGGACGTCACCTCCTACGCCCTCGGCGCCGCGCAAGAGGCAGAGGCGGCAGGGGATGGAGTCAGCCGGTACGCTCTGCGCGACCTGGCCCGCAAGGCCTTCCAGCACCACCAGCGCCTTGCAGCCCACGAGCTGGGCATGGAGGAGACTCCGTACGAGGCGGCTGACGACTTCGTCGGCGGCGCCAACAAGGCTGAGTCCGCGTGGAACTGGTGGATGGGCACCGATACCGCCAAGGCGCTGCTCGACATCTCGCCCGAGGCATCCGGAGCCCGCCAGGCCCTCGACGCTGTCCGGGACACCCGGTACGCCGCCGACTTCGTCACGCTCGCCGCCGAAACCCTGGACGAAGTCAACCGACGCGTGACGGCGATGGCGCACGCAGCGTACGACCTGGTGCTGCACCTGAGCGCCAGCTACTACCGGCACCCCGACGACGCCAAGCGGCTGGGTGACCTCGTCCGCTATTCCTACGAACACGCGGTCGCCTGCCGCGCCTCCACCGCACGCCCGGAGACCGTCGCGGCCGTGCAGGCAGGCGTTGCTCAGCGCCGCCGGCGGCTCGACGCCGAACAAGGCCCCGTCCCCGAGCCGCAACAGCCCCCTTCGCCCACCGGCCCCGCCCTGGAGATCGAGCACCACTACCGGGGCACCGTGGTCCGCGGTACCACCAAGGAGGACGCCGACGCCCCCGTACGCGCTGCTCTGGACCGTCTCAAGTTCAGGTGGAGCCGCAACAAGGGCTTCTGGTACCTGAAGCGCAACCAGGGCCAGGCCACACGGGATATCCGGGTGCAGAAACTGACCGCCGAGCTGACCCGCATGGGACGTCCCTTCCGCATGGTCGAGGAGCCCGAGCAGGACACGGCCTCGGAGATCGTCATCCCCGTGGGCGCGCCGTACGCGTCGAAGGACGATGCCCAGCACGACTTCTGGGAGATGTACGGCGCGCTGTCGGAGATGAAGGAAACCCCGGCGGGCCGACGGCTGATCGGACGGGGCCTCACCGACCAAGGGGTACCGACCCGACCGGACGGCCAAGCGGTGTGGCTGGCCATGGAGGAGCTGTGCGACGGGCCGGTGGGCCGGGTGCAGGATCCGTTCACACATCCCGCCGACACTCTGGTCGAGCGCTGCACCAAGCTCGCTCACGCCGTTCTGATCCTCGCCCGAAATCTGGAGGAGGAGCGCTACCGGGCTCCCGTGGTGATGGGCCGCTTCCGCAGGCTGGAGCGGCATGCCGTGCAGTTGGCCTCGCGTATCACCGCGACCGCCCAGCAGGGAGGCAACTGGCAGGAGATCTTCGGAACCCCAGCCCTCCCGGCAGCGCAGACCGAGGGCGAACGCTCGGAACCGGTCGGCCCGGAGCCCGACCCGGCACCGGGCAGCCCCCTTCATCCTGACGTGCGTGAGGACGAGCAGCCCTCCTTGCCGACCGGCCAGGTGGCTGGGCGTGAACCGTCAGGTGTGCAGCAGAGGCGCATCGAGATCACGGTGGCGGCCAGGAGTGCCGCGGGACACCTGCTGGTCAACGTCTCCATCCCCGCCGAGCGCACCGGCGCCGCGCAAGAGGTCCCGGACCTGCGGGGTGCTGATATACCGGGCCTGGCGTTGCCCTCGTATGCCGTGCTGCCCCTCCTGGTACGAGCGGCGAAACTGACCGACTCACTCGTGTCCGACGAGGAGGTCGACGCCTGGCTCAGCGAGCACCTGCCCGACAGTCCGGTAGCTGCGGCCTGGAACGCTCCCGCCGTACGTGCGGTGATCCAGCGGACGGTTCGCGATCTGCTGCGCGACTCCATGGCCCCCGATCCCGAGGACGTCGCGGAGTGGCTGGTGAACGCGGCGAGCGAGAACCCTGCCCTGGTCCAGGCCGCGCACGCCAACGAACAGGCCGACTTCTTCGCTGTCTTCGCGACAGCCGCCGACGAACTGATCAGGGACGGCGGCTCGGAACACCTGCTGTGGACGTACCTCAAAGAGGACGGACGCCGCCAGGTCCTCGATCTGGCAGGCCCCAGTGCACACCGGGCGTTGCGTGCGCAGGCCGTGGCACCCGAGTCGCAAGAGTCCGGCCCGTCCGTCCCCGATGAGCAGTCGGCGGCTTCGCCCGCTGCCGATGAGAACGACCGCGAGCGCAGGCGTGCCGAGTTTCAGGCCGAGGCCGATAGCTGGGCTGCAGGGATGCGTGACGACGCCCAGCAACGCGCTGTACGCGCGGCCCTCGCCGACCAGGGTCTTCGGTCGCTGCTTGGGGACGGGCGATCACGTGAGGAAGCCCTTCAACTGTTCATGGCCTGGCTCGGTCACGCCGATCTGTCGGCGACCGGCGCCGGGGGTGACCGGTTCCGGGACTGGTTCGTCCACTCCCAGCAGGAAGTGGAGCAGCGGTACGCGGAGGGCGCCTTCGAGCAGGTGTATGCGGGCGTATCCGCCGCGCCAACCGATCTCCCCGCCGATGCGGTCGCAGTACGACAAGCCGGCGCAGTGATCGAATCCCCGATTCCATCCGCAGCCACCGAGCCTGCGACGGCTACTGCGTCAGGCAACAGCACCAGTGCCCAGACCACGGCGCACACGGCGGGCGGCGCCTCGGTCGGCGGGTCCGCCGACCCCTACACGTCAGAGACGATGCGGGAGGCCGTGGACCGGCTGCACCTTCTATTCGAGCAGGTGAACGACACTCTTCCGGCTCCTCTGCTTCCCGAGGGGCCGCCCGGACCGCCCTCCGGAGCCCCGGATTCGTGGTTCAAGGGGCCAGCCGCCGTCGAGATCCCCGACGGGTTCGCGCCGTACACGAACGACCGCGCGGTTCTCCAGCGCGGCGATGTGGTCCGTGAAGGGTTCAAGCGTTGGCCGAACTCCAAGAAGCTGTCGTACCGCACGCTCGTCATCACCACGAGCACGAGCGACCGCGACGGCTACTACTACGCCGCACCGCACACGCGAATACATCCGCGTTCGATCGTTGCTGTTCCGGCGGACTCCCGTCTGCTGACCCAGGCTGTGGCAGACATACACACCCTGCGCTCCGAGTTCGGCCTGCGTTGGCAGGGCGCGAAGGCGATCGGTCACGCCAGCGTTCACCGGACTCGTCCCTTCGACGAAGCGGTGGACGCCTACCGACTGGCCTTCACTGCTGCGGGGGAACTCGCGCGCGAACTGGAGCGTACGGAAGCGCCCGGAGACGCCCGCGACTTCCTCGCCCGCCTGCTCGACGAAACCGAGCAGCACCTCGTCCGGCTGCACTTGACTCACCGCACAGCCAGGGAGACACAGAGAGCCGAGCTGAATGCCGGCCGGGAAGCTGCATCGGACGTTGAACATTCCGCGACCTCTGCCGGTGAGCCGGCAGGTCAGCGCACCGAGTTCGAACAGCTCATCGCCGAGAGCCTGGAGCGCCACCACCGCCTAGCGAGGAAACAGGCGGTACGGGCCGCACTCGCGAGCCCGGTCGTACGGATGTGGTTCGCAGAGTCACCGGACACGAAGACTCTGCAACCCCAGCTCCTCGGCTGGCTGGCCTCGGCTGATATCGCCGACGCGGACGGAAACGACGGCCGGTGGCGCGACTGGTTTCACGCCAGCCCGCCAGAAACACGGGACGCTGTCACTGCACAAGCGATCGACGATATTCAAGCCGCCCTCATCGCGGCGCCCACAACGGTGGAGGCTGCTGACGCCTCATCGGCGCCCGCAACCGAGCGAGACGAACCGACGGCGAGGCGGGCTGAGACCCGCGGTCCCCTGACGCAGCAGCACCTGGACGCACTGCCGCACCATGATGATCGGCATCATGGTGCGGACGCCCACCTGGCCGTCCTCGCGACACTCAGGGTCCGTGACGGCCACGTCGATGACGTCCTGCTTCTACTCCAGACGGTCGAGCCGGAGGAGGACCCCGAGGACGAGCCGCTGATCCGCGGCGCCCAAATCGTGCCGCCCAACGATGTGCTGTCCTCAAGTCTCAACGGCCAGTACAGCCCAGCTGACCTGCTCGGCATGGCCAACTCCCGGGTACTGCCTCTCGCCCGTGCTGTCCCGTGGACAGAAGTAGAGGCCCTGGCCGCGCTGCCCCACGAGCAAGCTCTGCAACGGCTGCCCCTCACCGGAGGAGAAGAGGGCCCCACCCCGAACCTGCCGGAGGAGCTGGCTCCGGCCGAGAGCCGTGCTGTTGCGGATCAGGCGAACCTGGCTGAGGACCAGAACGTCGCGGCAGCGACTGCCGACCAGGCACGCGCCATCCCCCGTGATCCCCAACAGATCGCTCCCGCTGGGCCCGAATCCGTCGACACTCAGCAGCTGTTGAGCAGTGCTGTCGAACCGCTTACCCAGGAGCACCTTCGGGCACTGCCCCGCTACGACGAAAGCCCCCCGAACGACGCGGAGATCCAGTTCGCAGTCGTAGCCACCCTCACCTATCCCAACGGCGTGGTCCCCGACGCCGTGATCCTGCTGCAGGCCGCCGAGGAAGACAGGCGGTACGGCGATGCACTGCACGGCGTCCTGATCGCCCCGGAGAGCAAACTCGCACTCACCTCCAAGACGGGGTACACGGTGCTCCCCCGTGATCTGCTTCATCGAACCAACGCCCGGCTGCTGCCACTTGAGGGCGGGCTGAGCTGGGAGCAGGTGGAGGAACTCGTCCGGCTGCCCTATGCGCAGGCCCTGGGACGGCTGCCGCTCGCCGCCCAGAACGCCCCCTCGACAGGCGCGCCCCCTCGCCATGCCCAGCCGGAGGCCGACCAGTCCGAACAAGGGACCGCGCCACTTCAGGGACTGATCGGCGCCCTCGGCGACCGAGTCGTCATCGGTCACATCGGCCCCAGCAGCCCCGCGCAAGCGGGGAAGGCCGCGCCGGCTACGGCGCCGGAGCCCGCACCCGGACCGATGTCCCCGGCCGACGAGCAACAGGAGGAGAGCGTGACGTCGACCGAGCCGGAGACGGCGGGCGAAGGACCCTGGACGAGCCGGTTCAAGATCGTCAGCGACAGGACCGGAACCTACGTCACGGGCACGACAGGCGCCCCCGCGGAGGATGGTCTTCGTGAGCTGTTGAAGCGGGATCGTAACTTCAAGTATGAGAAGGGCCGTTGGCGCTACAACGGCATGCGCGGGCAGAAGGAGCAGGTCCTGGAGGAAGTCCGGGCCTTCCTCGCGGCCCGGGACGCCCAGGAGGGCGCGGTCGCGGCCGTGGCCAGCGGGAAGTACCCGCCAACCGCTCAGCAGCAGGCGATCATCGACGCGGCGGTCGAGGGCAAGGCCGTGGCCGTGCAGGCGCTCGCGGGCACCGGGAAGACTTCTACGTTGGTGATGATCGCTGAGCAGATGCTGGAGCGGCGCATCGGCTACATAGCCTTCAACCGGGCTATCGCCGACGAAGCGGGCCAGAAGTTCGGTCGCAACGTCACCGCCCGGACCAGCCACTCCTTCGCTCTGCAGGATCTGCGCAACACCCCCTACCGGCAGAAGGTGTCCATCGCCGGCTCGCGCAACAGCGGGGCCCGGCGTCCCAAGGACGTCGCGGCAGTGCTCGGCATCACCGCTGAGATACGGGTCGGCGACCGCGATGGCAACCTCCAGCGCGTCGGGCCCGAGGACATCGCCAAGATCGTGATGGGGGCGCTCCGCCGCTATCGGCAGAGCGCTGATGTCGAACTCGGGCGCCAGCACCTCGGGGAGAAGTGGGCGCACGTTCCCGCCGCGCGCACGCTGCTGGGGTACGCCCGTCGGGCCTGGGCGGACATCGCGGATCCGAACAGCAACAAGATCTTCTTCGACCACGACGACTATCTCAAGATCTGGGCCCTGTCAGACCCGCGCCTGAACTTCGACACGATCTTCTTCGACGAGGCCCAGGACATCAATCCCGTGCTGAAGAAGGTGATCCAGGACCAGGACGCCCAGATCATCGTCGTCGGCGACAGTAATCAAGCGATCTACGAATTCCGCGGCGCCGTCGATGCCCTGCGGGACTGGCCGGCCGACGTCGTCCTGCCCCTGACGCAGAGCTGGCGGTTCGGCCCCGCTGTCGCCGAGGTGGGCAACGCCTACCTCGCTCTCCTCGAATCGGACCTCCGGTTGGAAGGCGCACCCACCCTCGACACCGTCCTGGGCACCGTCGAGGAGCCCGATGCGATCCTGACGTACAGCAACGTCGGCGCCATCTCCGCCGTCTTCGCGGGGTTCGAGGCCGGCAAGCGCGTGGCACTCGTCGGCGGCGGCCGGGACATCGAAGACATCGCCCGGGCCGCCCGCGATCTCCAGCAGGGCCGCCGCACCAAGCACCCCGAGCTGTCGGCCTTCGAGAACTGGAACGAGGTCAAGGAGTACGCCGAGTCCGACGAGGACGCGAGCACCCTGCAGACGTTCGTACGGCTCGTCGACCGCTACACACCCCAGGGCCTGATCAACATGATCCGCGACCTGGTCCCGGAGGAAGCCCGCGACGAGGAAACCCGCCCCGAACTGGTCGTCTCCACCGCCCACAAGTCCAAGGGCCGCGAATGGGACCAGGTCCAGGTCTGGAGCGACTTCCCCCAGCCCAAGGAGGACACCAAGACCGGCGAACTCATCCTGCCCGCACAGGACAAACTGCGCCTGGCCTACGTGACGGTGACCCGGGCCAGGAAACGACTCGACATCGGCTCCCTCGGCTGGATCCACTCCATCGGCGCACTCGCGGACACCTTCCCGACCGGGATCGCTGCCACTGCGGCACCCGAGCAAGCCGCCCCCGCCCCCCTCGTCGCTGACGAGACTGCCGCCCCTGAACCGCCCCTGCCCCCAACGTCCCTTGACAGCAGGACGCCGGACGCCGTCCCCGAAGAGCAGCCGGAGCCCGCGGTCAGCGAGGCGCCAGACGATGAGCCAGCCGCCCCGGTCCACCAGGCCGCTGCGGCCTCCGCGGAGCGTGCCGCCCCTGAGCCGATCGACGACAGCGAAGCCGCGACGTGGGACACGGCACGGCCCGAAGAGACGGAACCCGGCCCCGAGTGGCAGCCCGAGCTAGCCGCCCCCATCTGGGAGGATGCCGGCGAACCACTCAACGGCGCCGACCAGCCGTCCATGTTCGCCGGCCAGGCAGACGATCTGCCCGCCGACGAGCAGACGATCGCCCCTGCCGCACAGGACGCCGAACCGGGCATCGCGCCCTTGCCCTGGGACGACCAAAAGATCAAAAAGCGCGGCACAGCAGGAATCCGCCGTGGACAGAAGAACGAGATCCCCAACCTCGCCCGTGAACTGCGTGAGGCTCTCGGCGACAACCAGGTCCGCGACATCTGGGAACAGGACAACCCCTGGGCCCAGTTCGAGGAGAACCTCCGACACACCCAGAACGAACTCGCGCAGCCCGACTCCGCCCTGAACACCCTGGTGACCCAGGCTGCGGAACAACTGCGCGCCCGGATCGACCAGCTCGCCGTTGAGGCCTTCAACAGCTTCGAGACCCTGATCCAGGCTCGCGCTGGCGACCCGGACCAGCTGGCCGAACTCGACGCCCAGCTCGCTGAAGCGCACCGTCTGCCGGAACTCACCGACCCGCTGGTGCGCCAGGCCCTGGTTCTCTGTCTGGAGGCCGTGGACGACATCGAGCGCGCGGCGCGCAGCCGCAAGGTCAGGGCCGCCGTCGCACGGGATGCCCTGGAGCAGGTCATGGGGCTCGCCGGCACCTCCTACAGCCCTGACGGCCAGCAGGTGTGGCCGAACGTCGACGCGGCTCTGGCCCCGGTCAAGGTCCAGGTGGACCGGGCCCGCGAACGCATCGCCGAGTTGTCCAACTCGACGGTCACCGAGCAGTACGCCCGCCTGCGCGCCCTCATCGCCACCCACGAGGCGCAGCCGGCTGCGGAGCCCCAGACCGAGGGCGCCCCGGCAGCCGTCATCGAGGCCGCCGAGAACACCGGCGAGCCTCCAGCCCCCGCCGAGCAGGAGGAGCGCGCACCCGAGCCATTGAGTGACCGGGACATCGCCGAGGCGCTGGGCAAGATCAGCGTGTGGGACTTCGGCAAATTGATCTTCGAAATGGACCAGAAGAAGAGGGCTACCCCACAACTGTATGAGGGCTGGTTCGGCCTGCCGTCGGAGCCTGGTTACAACGAGGCGGGCAACGAGTTTGGCAGCGTCTACTCCCGAAGCGGTGCCATCGAGATCGAGGTCAAGACCTCTGGCGACGCCGTGACGACGGTCCGCGCCGGACGGTTGACCATGGCCAAGGTCCTTGCGTGGCTCCGTCCGGCTCTGCCGCCGGAACGGCGTCAGCTGGTGGCGGCAGCATGGCGGACCAGGAACGCCATGTCCCGCAGCGAGCAGGGTTTCGCGGTCATCGGTGAGTCGGGCCGCTGGAAGGCAGCCGACAACGAGCTCTGGCGCATCAGTGTCGCCACCAGGGCGACCGTGATCAAGGAAGCCCTGGAAGCTCACGTCACGGGTACTGCGGACGAACGAGTCGCACGGATCCGGGCCGCCGAGAACTGGGAACAGGGGCAGATGCTGCCGATCGACTTCGGCGGCATGGAGGCCTCGTTTGCCGACATCGCCACGTTGGAGCGGGTGACCGCGCTCCGGGCCGTACTGCCTGACCGGTTCAAAGGCGCCTGCCGCCTCAGCGAGCTCACACCGGGTGACTGCATCACCGGCGTGTCCGAGGAGCAGCTGCCGTTCATCGTGCGAGAGCGTCCCGTCGTCAGCGCAGACACCGAAGTGTTCGTCGTCGGAGACCTCGTCGTCGGGCCGGGCGATCTGCGTCCGTACACGTGGGAGACCGGCAGCTACCCGGACGACCATGTCGAGCCCCTTCTTCTTCCGCAGTCGCTGGCCGGGCTCGTCGACCTGCCCGCAGACGCACCACACCCTCTCACCCCCGCGCCCGCCACCTCTGCGACGGCCCGCGACGCGCTCGTGGTGGCGGAGCCCGTGCAGGAGGAGGCGTCCCCCGCCGCTGGATCACCCACCACCGCGCCGGACTCCGCCACCGCGCCCGAAGACGCTCCCCGCGCCGACAAGGAACAGCCCGCCGTTCCCGTGGCGGCCGAGGCCACCGGCCCGGCACCCGATGCCACCACCGTGCCCCCGCACCTGCCGTACGAGCACCAGAACGACTTCCTGGACGATCTGTTGGCCACGGAGAGCGCCTACGACGCCTGGGCCAACTCGGCCACGGGCCGGCTGCTGTTGTCCGAAGCCCGGGAACTGCAGGAGGAAACCGGGTTCACGGACGCCAATGAAGCGGCTCGTATCCAGACGGCCTTCCGCGGCGCGATCCTGGCAGCCGACACCCCCCGCTCCTCGGCTGACGATTTGCTCAGCGCCTGCCGGGACCTGCACACGACCGTCGCCGAAGCGGGGCGCTCGCTGGCGACACGTACGGCGTTCGCGTCCGAGGACGATCGACGGCTGCTCCTCGCGGTGTACACCCAGGCACAAGAACAGCTGGGCCGTCTGGAAGGCACCCCGGACGTGCAGGCTCTGCTCGACAGCGAACACGGCGGGGCCAGGCTGCTCTCTCGCTTCAAGGAGGCGCGTCTGGCTGACCGCCCCGACGCTCCCACGGGCCCCGAAACCGCGCCGACGCAAGCACAAGAACTTGGTCAGGAGCTGCCGAACGCGAAGCCTGCACCACTCCGGGAGGCTGACACCGCCACCACAAGCACGGGACCGGAACCGGCGTCGTCCGATCCGGCCGAGCCGGAGTCGACCACCGTGGTCGCCGAGCTGCCGACGGAGCAGGAGGAGAGCACCCCGGAGTCCGCACCGACTCCCGAGCCGCAGGAGGCGCAGACATCTGCGCCAGCCGAACCGGACGCCGACGACTTCGACTTCTTCAGGGACATCATCGGCGATGACCTGGTCGTGGGCGGGGTCGTCTACAGCAGCGCGGAGTGGGAGCCGGACCCGGAAGAGGGCGTCCGTCGCCGCACCGATGACCAAGACGAGCCGGTTTCCGCCGAAGAACTGGCCGCGATGGAAGTGGACCAGGAGTACGAGGCCCTGATCGAGGAGGAACGCATGGCTGCGGCCGAAGCAGTCACGGGAGAACCTGAAGTTCCGGGGCAGGACGACTTCGACCGGCACTTCGAGGACATCGTCGCCCTCTTGCGCAGCGCAGAAGCCCCGGCGGAGACACAAACTCCCACGCCCCGGCCCCGATTCAGCGCCGAGGACGAACAGCGGCTGCGGGAACAGTACGCCGCCACTCGGCAGGCACTGTCCCAGATCCTCACCAGCATCGACGCCGACCCGATCCTGCTGGCGGCCGAGGACCCGGCGGTCGAGGCAGGTGACGCCACCGCCCTCGAAGCAGCGATGGGCAACGCCGCAGCCGAGGCAGGCGCCTACTGGGGCACCCCTGAATGGACGATGATCCGCTCGATCGGCCAGGCAGGACAGCAACTCCGCGGAGCCGTGCGGGAGGCATTGCTGACCTACGCCGAGACGACGCTGCGCGACATCCGCGCGTACGGCATCAACCGGACGATCGAAGCCCGCACGGCGCGGGCCATCTCCCACGGGGCGATGCACCTGGCGAGGCGCCTGGAACGGTCGGGCCAGCGCGACTCGCGTGGCTGGCGGGCCGTGTGGGGACTCCATCGGGCTGCCGCGACCCGCGCGGACCGGCTGACCGGGCTGCTGCCCGCGGGCCAGCGCATCGACCTGGCCGACCAGCTGGGCCGCGCCTGGCACTGGTTCACCGAGAGGCTCGCTGCCCGCAGCCAGGATGCGGGGAACGGCACGGGCGGCGCCGACCAGGGTCGTGTGCGCGCGATGCTGTCGAGCAGCGTCGAGTCGATCCGTGGCATCTACGGTGCGGTCTCGGAGCGGCTCGGGGCCCTGACACAGCATCCGGTGTGGCGCCGGATCGCGTCCGTGTGGTCTGCGGTGCGCGAAGCCGTCAACAACGGGTGGCTCGGCGTGGGCCGCTTCATGGTCGACCGCCAAACCCTGGGCACCGGGCGGGCGTTGTGGGTCCGCACCCTGGAGGTCATCTCGTCCGGGGCACAGGCATTGATCAACCGGCTGGCCGCGAACGGCGGCCGGAACGGGCTGCGGTGGAACATGCTGCGCGTCCTGCGCCACGCTGCTGAAGACCACATCGCCCACCTCCACGGTCACCTGCCCGAGGACGTGAGCACTCCGTTGGGCACCTACGAATCCGCCGTCGGCGAGGCAGCCGAGGAGACGCCCGCAGCGGGCGAAGAGACCGTGCCGGGAGGACCCTCCACAGCCGAAGCCGAGTCCGCTCCGGCGGGCGAGAGCCTGGCGCAGGATCCGGACCGGTTCCGCGCGGTCGTGCTCCAGGTGGCCGCGAAGGAGTACACCCTGGCGTTGGACCTGAGCTACGACTACGGCATCCCGGCAGCCGACGCCGACGCCCTGCTGACGCGTATGGAGGAGCTCGGCATCGTCGGGCCCCAGGGGGAAGGCGGCGTCCGGGACGTTCTGGTCACACCCGGCGACGCGGAGAGCCTCCTGGACGAGAGTCCGGCGCCCGGCGCTCCCGCGCCTCGTTGGCAGCCGGCCAGCGAACCACTGACCGCGGCCTGGTTCGACGAAGTCAGGACCGCAGTACGACGTGATGTCCAGCCCGATCGCGGGCTGTCCCGCCGGGACTTGATGAGTCTGCTCAACCACGAGAACGCGCGCCCGGGCAACAGGACGGACGCCGGCCGCCGCGCGAACGAGTGCGTCGACCTCTTCCTGCAAGGTCGCGGCAACGAGATACCACAGCACCTGGCGGGCGAGGGCTTCGCCTACGTGCGGGGCGAAGGGTATAGGGACTGGATGCTCCGGGAGGCCGCTCCCTCCCCGGCTGCGCAGACGCCTGCCAGCGGGCAGGCGCAGGCAGCAGGAGAACAGGAGGCCCCTGCCGGGCCGCAGCTGCCGCGTCGGCGTCGGCCGACACCGACGGACGGTCCGTCGAGGATCGAGCGGGCGGCTTCCGGACGGCGCCGCCAGCCGTCCTCCATAGGGGGAGACCGGCGGGCGGTCACGGTGAACACCTTCGCAGCCCAGGCCCAGAGGATGCAGGACCGCGCGGACTTCGCGCGGGCTGCCGCGACCAGCCCGGCCGAGGAACGGGCCGCGGGCGTCCTGCAGACGATCGCGGAGAACTCGCGGGCCACCGCTGACAAGATCGCCGGAGCGACACCCGCGGGGGGACCACCGGCATCTCCGCAGTCCGGGCTGACCGCCGAGGCCTTCCTTGCGGCGCTGCGGACCACGGCACAGGCGCGGGGGGCACAGATCCCCGACGATCTGCTGGCCAGTGCCATGGAAGCGGCCCAGGAGGCGGTCGCCGCGGTGCCGCAGCGTTCCGCAGGCGACGCCGCAGCACCGCCACGCCCCTCACGCCGGGGACAGGCCGAGCGAGAGCAGGCCGAGCACCGACTTCAGGGGCAGCAAAACGCCCCGAGCGGCGTCGGCCGCAGGTAGGGCGCGACGATGCTCGGGGCTCAGCGCGGTGGGAGGTCAGGAACCGGGATAGACCGCGACCACGTCGCGGGTGCGGAACACCCCGTGCCCGTCAGACGCCACGTAGACCGGAACCTCGGACGCTGCGGGCAGCGCCTTGGCCGTCCCACTGCGCAGACTAACGCGAGCCGAGTCGCGCTCGGGCGTGTCCGTCCCGTCCTGGGCGATCGGCAGCCGCCCGTAAAGGGACGTGGCGTCCGTGTCGTCAGTGGCGTGCACGATGCCGTACGCCGTGCCGTCATCGGCCACGGCGGTCAGATCGATGCCCTTGGTGCTGGTGGTGCTGGTGAAGCAGCGCCCGCGGCCGGTGGCAAGGTCGAACCCGGCCTGCCCGGAGACGAGGAAGTCACCGTTCGGCGAGAGGTGGGTGGAGGACTGCGCGGACCCGGGCTGAAGGGTGAGCGCATCGGCGGACGTACAGCTCACCTGCGCCTTGATCTTCCCCGTCGCGAGATCGTGCACCGCCAGGATGGTCTTCTTCGTGTCGGAGAGCGTGGGCGGGTCGGTCTGCGTGTCGCTGGTGTGCCAGGCGGCCACCAAGTACGGTCCGGTGACCGCGAGCGGGATACCGACGTGCATGCCGCTGGGGGCCACGCTGGTGCTGGTCCAGGCGTCACCGACCTGGAATCCGTACGTGCACGGGGTGCCGCCGTCGGTCCACTGGTCGCAGCCGTCCTGCTGCTGGAAGGCCGAGACGACGCCCTGGGAAGTGGCGAAGGCGGGAGAAACCTGTACGGCGCAGGACCCCGAGCCGCAGCCGGAAACCGTCACCGACGTCTTCTCCACGGTGCGCTGGACGCCCGTGGCCGCGTCGATCGCGACGGCCTTCTCGTGCACGCCGTCGGTCACCGGGCCGACCAGAAAGCCGGAATCGGTGGCCGTGAAGGAGGCGGCCGTGTCGTCGGGCGCCGACAGGTCGAGGCGATGGGCGGCGGTCGCCTTGCCGGCCGAGTCCGCCGCGATCACATCGATCGTCGTCGTGCGGCGCGACGTGCTCAGGCCGCTTCCGCTGGTCTTGCCCTGGCGGGCCAGCACCACTTTCTCCCCGGGCTTGCCCTCCTGAACGAAGACAGCGGCACGCACGCCCGCGAGGGCCTTGGGGGTGAAGGTCCACACGGTCTTGCCGCTGGCGAGAGCGAAGGCACGTACACGCGAGCCGTCGGCGGCTGCCTGAATCACCAGTCCGCTCTTGGGAGCGACGGCGACCAGAGGGAAGCCGCTGGATCCCGGCTCGACATCGGTGGCCTCGGGGCTCGCCGACGTGCTCCAGCCGGTCTCCGTGGCGAAAGCGTCCGGGACCGGGAGCCGGACCGGCGCCGCGGCCTTGTGCGTCGCCCCGGCGGTCGGATCTGCCTTGCCGCCCGAATCGCTGCTGCAGCCGGCCAGTGCGCCGAGGACAAGTGCAGCCATTCCCGCAGCGAGGGCCCGGTGTGGTACGCGGCTCGATCTTGTTGCCGAGGACGCGCTACCCGCACCGGTCGGCACGGGTATGGAGCAGTCAGTCATCAAGTCCTCCGTTCTGGGACGTGCATCGCAGGCGGTCGAAGCCACACTCTCACATTTTCGTATACCCCTAGGGGGTATTTGCGGCGGGGTTGGTGCGACAGTCGGCCGACTTCTGCACAAGGGGAAGCCGCCGTTCGGTGACGTTAGAGGTGAACGGCGCGGATGACGGCCCGCTTCGCCACAACTAGTCAATCAATGCGTGTACTTGACGCATCACCAAAGGAGAACGGACTACATGGCCAGCACCCCCCGGCCCGATTTCGCGCGAGTGGCGCGCCTGCGAGGCGCCGAGCAGGGAGTGATCGACGAAGCCGCCCGCCAGGGACTCATGCCCGAGGACATCGCTCACGCGCTCACCGCGCCAGGCGTGAGCGACCTTCTCCTGTTCCAGGGGTTCGAGGTGGTAGCGGATCTTGGCGCTCTCACGGGACCCGGATCGGGCGTCGTTGGCGTTCCCCGTCATCTGGTCGACGGAGACGTGCCCGCACTCGTGGACGTGGCGGACGCGGCACTGTGTGCCGTGCTGTACCGCAGACTCCTGGTACGAGGAACCGCGACCGAGCAGGCAGCGCTGATCAACCGCGATATTCTGCTGCGGCTGTGGCCACGACGGCTCGCACCGCAGTCCGTCGCGCAGGTGTGGGAGCGACGCTTCCCGGAGCTGACCGCAGCGTGAACACCGACGCAATGATCACGGTCGCCCGGATCGTACTTACCGCCTGCGGCCGGAAGGGCTACCACCTCTCCGGATCGCTGGCACTCCATGCCCTGGGCATCGCCGGGGCCCGCCCCGCACACGACATCGACGTGTTCACAGACCAGGTTCAAGACGCTCCGGCAGTGAGGGCAGCTGTTGTCGCCGCGCTGACCGCTCAGGGTTACCGAGTCGAGGAAACACGGACCTGGGCGTATCACCCGGTCGCGCAATGCGACCAGAACAGCGATCTGCTGGCCACACACGCCCTCTATGGCAGCGTCACCATTCAACTCGCCCGCATGACTCGTTACTTCGACACCGTCACCGTCGACGGCATAGCGGTCGCTGCTGTCGGCGACCTTCTCTACGCCAAGATTGAGGCACCCCAACATCGCCTCACCGCCAAGGACTTCGTAGACCTCTCCGTGCTGACCCGACACATTGGGCTCGCAGGCGTCGCCTCCTACCTGGTCGACTATGTAAAGGGAATGGCGGGGCTCCACCAGATCCCCGAGGCGCAGATGCGCCAAGAGCTGTACGTGCGCCTGGCGCAGGTAGCTGACATCCCGGACGCGGCGTTCACCGCATACGGAGTAGAGCCGCAGGCCGTAAAACGCCTGCGTGCCGACCTGCTGGCCTGGGCAGACCAGATCGCGTCGGCCGAGCTGAACGCAACCCGCCTGGACCCGGGCGTGGCCGCCGGTGTGGAGGTCCTGGACCAGGCAGAAGTCCTGGCCGCTCTCGTGCGTTTGGCACGCGCGGAGTCCTTGGCGTTGCTGAGCCCGCCGGAGCTGAGCAGCCGGCGGGGCGAGGCCATGGTCAGGGCTATGGCCGCTTCCCACAGGCTTCGGCAGCTGGCCGAGCAACTCCCCGAAGGAATGCCTGTTCCCCCAGAAGCTGCCGACGCGGCGCAACGCGTCGAGGAGCTCGTCGAAGAGGTACAGCGCATCACGCTGGAGATTCAACGGCGCTCGCGGCTCACCGAACGCCAACGGGCGGAGGAGGCCGTCCTGCGGCGTGATCTGGCCGAGGAACTCGATTCCGACGAGACCCCAGACCCCGACCAGACGGCCATTCAGATGATGCTAAAGATCGTCCGGCGTCGTCGTCACAGCGAGGCAGAGGAAGAACTGCAGCACCACCGGCCCACGACCGGACCCAGTTATGGAGGAGTGCAGAGATGACCGCACCCTCCCAAGCTGACCGAGCCGATCGCGTACGACTCGCGGACAAGGCACTGCCGCTCATCGTGCTTCGAGAACACGCCGCCGACTACGCACCCCTCTTCGCCCGAGCCAGGGCCGAGGTGGGCCACGGCCAATGCCTCTGCCAGACACCAGCACTCCGACTAGTCATACGATGCAGTCGGGCCGGCCGCTACCACCTGGCTGGCTGGCCGGGCGAGGGCGAACTGCACGACCCCAGCTGCAGTTTCCACAAACTCGCCTCAGAACTGACCGGACGCGACGGCTACAGCACGGAAGCCATCCACGAGTCCGACGACGGCGTCGCTATCCGCTTTTCCGCCGCACTCGCCCGCAAGCTCAGCGCCCCGGAGCCGGCCACAACCTCCACCGAACAACGAGAAGGCCGTGCCCGCCGCACCGTCGGCCTGCTCGGCCTTCTCCACTGGCTGTGGGAGGAAACCCAACTCACCGCCTGGCATCCTCGCTGGCGACGACGCACCTGGTGGGTCTGCCACGCCCGGCTGAGCGAGCAGATCGCCGGATGCTCCATCAACCACGAGGAGTTGGCCGCGACCCTGTACGTCGTGCCGCCCTTCCAGGAGCAGTACGCCCGCCGCAACACCGCTGCCTTCGAGACGTTTCGCACGGCCCGCCTGAAACGACGCGGAGACACACAGAGGCGGGGACTCATCCTCGGCGAGATCAGAGATGTCAGACCGAGCCGGTACGGCGTCCAATACGCGCTGGCTCACCACCGCGGCGCCCTGTTCGCCACCGCAGCTCTCGACGCACGGCTCCGCCGCTCGTACCGACCGGCCTTCTCCGCAGCCGCGGACGAACACGGAGCCCGCCGGATTGGCCTGTTCCTGGTCGAACTCAGCCCAAAGGGCAACGTCCGGGTACTCGACATGGCCGCCATGCTGGTCAGCAAGCTGTACATACCCGCCGACTCCAGTCACGAAGTCGTCATGGCCAACGCGCTCACCGACGCCGGACGTGCCTACGTCAAACCGGTGCGATACGACGGGAGCGATCTCGTATTCCCGGATTTCGTCCTCACCGACGTTCACCCCCACTCTTACGTAGAGGTGTACGGAATCCATGGCAGGGAGTCTTATGACCAGCGTAAGCGTGTGAAGCAGGCCCACTACCAACGCCAAGGTGCCGGGTTGATCGAGTGGGACGTAGGCGACTCGATTCCTGAGGTTCGGCGCCGCTAGTTGTGAGGGGATTGCCCGCGTCACGCGGGAGTTGGGTGGCGCTGTGGTCTGCGTGCACCCCGCGTTCCGACCAAACCTGGCCATAGCCTGAGCGTGGCTGTAGCTAGCCGCCCAGATCCTCGCCGCCTGCTGAACTTGATTGGGCGATGTCGGGTAATTATCGGACAGTTGAAGGGCGGGTCCGGTACATCTGTGTGGGTGGACGACTTTGCAGAGACCCCAGAAGCCAACGACCAGACTTCCGCCGAGCCTGACGAGGCCGCCCGCAGGGAGGACGGCAAGGGGAAGCGTGTTGCCGGCGCCGTGAAGGCTGTGAAGGGCTTCCTCAAGGACGAGAGGGTCGCCGTCGCTGCGATGGCCGTAGCGACGGCCGTCTTGGCAGAGGTTCTCGCCAGAAGGCCGGGCGTTGGCAGGGGTATCGAGAACTTCGAACTGCCGCCTGACGCTGGAGCCGAGGACGTCGATCCGTCCCCTGCTCCTGTGGTCGAGGGTTCAAAACGCCGAGGCCCCGAGCGGCATCAGGTGAAGGGGGCCCTCGTGGACCTCGGAGATCGTCAGGCGAGTCCGACAGCGCAGGAGAACTACCGCCGCGATGGAGGGGGCGACCTGCCCCCTGGGAAGACCTATCGGCAGCCGCACTCCCGGGGCGGCCCCGAGCCTGAAGACTTCGGCCTGAGTGTTTGAGTAACTACGCGGCATTGCGTTTTGCGGCTGAGTAGCTGACCCCTCGGCTGTCTTCTGGGCTACGGGGCCGTCGTCGCCGTCCGAGCGGCGACCGTACTGATCGGGGAGAGCGCCCCGTCCCATCGCGACCGTTGTCACGTCACTGGTGGTCGATCTAGGGAATGTGGCTTGGCGTGCTGGCCGGGTCTCGCACCGTTCGGGGGCGCCACGAGGGTGGTCGGGAGTCTTGTCGGCAGGGTCCGGAGCAGTCGTGTCCTCCGTCGGTTTCGGTTGGGACGCGATGAGCCCGGCGGCCCTGTCACTGGCATCGGTTAGGTTTGGGCTTGGCTGCTACGGGAGTGACGGAGGGACGGACCGTGAGTGATGTGGGCGAGCGGGCCAAGAATCGCTTGATCATGCTCGATGGCCACTTCGCGCACCCCGTGAGAGTGGAGCACGTCGAGTCGATCGGGACCGGCGTCTTTCTCGTCAGGGTCCGTCATGCCAATGGGGCGCCCGATGAAACTCAGGTGCTGGAATCTGAACTTGACGCGGCTCTTGCGAAGGTCGCACCAAAACCTGAGCTGGTCAACGCGCAAGATCTGTTCCTGTGGGTAGAGTCACAGCGAATTAAGCACGCATTTGCTCACGATCCGCTCTTCGCTGTTTCAATGAGTGGCGTTCGCGGTCTGCCGCATCAAATTGAAGCGGTCTATCGGCACATGCTGCCTCAGCCCAGGCTGCGTTTTGTGCTCGCGGATGACCCTGGTGCAGGCAAGACGATCATGGCTGGGCTGCTACTCAAGGAGCTGAAACTCCGAGGGGCGGTGGAGCGAATTCTGATCCTCAGCCCGGCTCCGCTCACCACACAGTGGCAAGATGAAATGCTCGACAAGTTCGACGAGCAGTTCGAGATCGTGTCAGGTGAGCAGGTTCGCCATCAGCTCGGACAGAGCCCTTGGGAACGCTTTCCTATGGCCATCAGTAGTATCGACTTTGCCAAGCGTGACGACGTGCGCGATGAACTTCTCCGTGCCCAGTGGGACCTGGTCATCGTTGATGAAGCCCACAAAGCATCGGCATTCACGAAGCGCGGCCGTGAGGAGAGGGTCGTCAAGACGAAGCGGTACGTCCTGGTGGAGGGGGTAGCGCAGCAGGCAGATCGGTTGCTGCTGCTCACGGCGACACCACACTCAGGTGACGAGGACAGGTTTACGCGCTTCTTGGGGCTGCTGGATCCCGATCAGTTCTCGACACCTGACCTCGTGAAGAAGCAGATTTCGAATGACGGGAATCCGTACTTCTTGCGGCGTCAGAAGGAAGACCTTGTAGACGAACAGAATCACGCGCTCTTTGTCGAGAGGCATGTCCGTACTCAGCCGTTCCAGCTCTCGACCGCAGAATATGCGCTGTACCAGGATGTCACTGAATACGTGAACACCTACCTGGGGTCGAGTGGGGGATCGAGGGGTAACGCGGTCGCTCTCGCGCGCACTGTTCTCCAGCGTCGTCTCGCGTCGAGCCTGGGTGCTATCAGGTCTTCGCTGGCCAAGCGAGCCGACCGCTTGAGTGATCTGGTCGATCAGCTGACTGCAATGGACCCCGCTGATCGAAACCGGCGTTTGGCCGCCTTGGGGCGTATGCCGGCGGACTCAGACTTCGAAGACGATGGGGAAGCGGAGTCGGACGACATTGACGAGATCGTCGATGATGCCCTGGCCACCGAGGTGAGCAGCGCGGAACAGATCTCCCAGCTGCGTACTGAAGTAAGCGAACTCCGTAAGTTGGTCTCCCACGCGGACAGGGTCCGAGCCCAGGGGGATGAGCGGAAGCTGGTGGCTCTGCGAGAGTGTCTGGCGAGGGCAGAGTTCGAGGAGTTGCGGGACGGCCGCGGGAAGCTCCTCATCTTCACGGAGCACCGCGACACCCTGAGCTACCTGGAAGACAACCTCCGTCGGCAGGGCTACTCCGTCTGCACCATCCATGGCGGTCACTCTCCAACGGAGCGGAAGCGGATCCAGCACGACTTCCGGCAGAACAAGCAGATTTGCATCGCCACCGAAGCGGCCGGCGAGGGAATCAACCTCCAGTTCTGCCATTTGATGATCAACTATGACCTGCCCTGGAACCCGGTGCGCCTGGAGCAGCGCATGGGCCGGGTGCACCGTATCGGTCAGAGCGCAGACTGCTGGATCTTCAACTTCTGTGCCACCAATACGGTTGAGGGCCAGCTGCTGGCAGGTCTCCACGCCCGCCTTGAAGCGATGCGCGCCGACCTGGATGGCCGCGTCTACGACGTGATCGGCGAGCTCCTCACGATCAACGGCATCGACTTCGAACGGCTCGTCAAGGAGACACTCGCGAACCCCACCCGGGCCAACAGGGATGCCGCAGTCGCCGCGATCAACCGGCTCAACTCGGAGAAATTGGCCGAGTACGAGAAGGACACAGGGATCGCCCTGGCGAAGAAGTATGTGGACATCGACTGGGTCCGCGGCCAGAACTTCCTCTCCGACGAGCGTCGGCTCATGCCGGAATACGCGGAGGCGTTCTTCCTGCGTGCCGCCAGTCGCCAGCGCCTTCGTGTTGAGCGCCGAGCGGATCAGCTGCTCCGCATCGAGCATGTCCCCGTCGCTCTGCGCAGCGAAGACCTTGCGGCTGTGAAGCACCGGGGCCGCCCGGATTCCGAATACCGCAAGCTCACCTTCCGGAAGGAGGAACGAAGCCGCGTCGAGCACGAGGACTCGGTGCTGTGCTCGCCCGGCCACCCGCTGTTCGCGGCGCTTGCAGAGTCGCTAGAACGCGATCTTGCTGCTGACAACGTCCCCCAGGGTGCTGCAGCGTTCGTCGACCCGGGTGCTCTGGCCCCATACTTCGTCCACCTCTTTGCATATGAAGTGGTGGGTGAGGACGTCCACGGCGCCTCGGAGCTCGCGTTCGCTGAGGTCGTGGCGGTGATAGAGGACCAGGACGGCCTGCACCGGGGACCGGCAGATGTCCTTCACACGCTTACGCCCGCGACCCCTGTGGAAGCGCGGAAGGCAGCCGCTCTTTCGCCGGACCAGATCAAGACCGCGACCGACTGGCTGCGCGTGGAGGTCCAGCTTTCGCGGAGTACGGCGGAGCGAAACAGCCGGCTCGATCAAGCCAAACTCCGCGCCTCATACCTTGAGGAGGCGATGGACGCGCAGAAGCGACGGCTGGAGAGCCGATGGGACACCTACGATGCCAAGGTCGCTGCAGGTGATGACTCGTACCGGCTCCAGCGGGACAACGCTGCACGGCAGCTCAAGGAGCTGAAGCATCGACGGGCCTCAAAACTGGAGTCCCTCAACCGCCTCGGCGTCGTGCGCTCAGGCAAGGTGACGCACCTCGGCTCTGCCTCTGTGGTGCCGCCGCACAGGCCAGAGCACCCAGACGTCGACGTCATGCGTCCCAACAGCAAGGAAGTCGAGGAGGCCGCGGTCGAGGTCGCGATGGCTTTCGAGGCGGAGCAGGGCTGGGAGCCCGAATACCTCGGACACCTGATGGACGGCAGCGGCTTTGACATTCGCTCGACACGGACGCTTCCCGACGGCAGCTCACAGGTGCGCCGCATCGAGGTGAAGGGCCGCAGTGCCGCCTCGGGCGACGTGGGCCTGTACCGGACCGAGTGGTACGCCGCCCAGCGATGGGCAGCAGGCTTCTGGCTCTACGTCGTCTACAGCTCGACGACGAACCCTGTACTGATGAGGGTGCAGGACCCTTACCACACGCTGCCTAATGTGTCCGAAATCCGGCAGGTTACCGGCTATCGCGTACCAGGCGCTAGCATCCGAGCTCACGCGGTTATAGAGACGAGAGCTGCGGAGCGAGAGGAATAGAGTGCGCGACAGCAGTGACAAGCGGCTCATCGAAGACGTCATCCCGATCGACGTCATCAGCCGCACGAGCGCCAGCGAGAAGGTGGGCGGTCGTGTCGGCCACCCCGCATCGCTGCACCTCTGGTGGGCTCGTCGACCTCTCGCAGCCTCCCGCGCTGCCGTGTACTCCGCCCTTGCGCCGGCGGAAGGGCGGACTCGCACGCTCGATGAAGAGTCGATCTTCTTCGACGCGCTGTGCACGTGGGGTGCCGAAGACCACGCCATTCGCACGGCGCGTAGCGAGGTACTCGCGGCTAGCAAGGATGGGCCGCCGAAGGTGGTCGACCTCTTCTCCGGCGGAGGCGCTATCCCCCTGGAGGCCCTGCGCCTGGGGTGCGAGGTTACGGCCAATGAGCTGAACCCAGTGGCTCACCTCATCGAACGCATGCTCCTGGAGTTTCCGCAGAGCTATCCCGGTCTCGCTGACGACGTGCGTAAGTGGGGTCAGATCTGGGTCGACGCGGCCTGGCGCGACCTGTCGGATTTCTACCCGACCGTCGACGGTGGCACTGGACAGCAGCACCTCCTCGCCGACGATGAAACCGAGCAGCGTCTCCCCCTGGCGTACCTGTGGACACGCACCGTGCGCTGCCCGAACCCAGCGGCGCCGGAGCACGACGCCCATCTTGTGCGGCAGACCTGGCTTGGCCGGAAGAAGAATCGAGTCGTTGCCCTCAAGCCCGTGGTCGACCGCGATGCGTTGTCGCTGCGCTACGAAGTGGTTACGGGAACGACTGAAGATGATCTTGGATTTGACCCCGCTGAAGGCTCGCGAGGCGGCCAAGTCACCTGCCGCATTTGCGGCGCACCGGTGACGAGCAAGCACGTCAAGGACGAGGCCCGCGCCGGCCGCATGGGTACGGCACCGCTGGCAGCCCTCGCGGCAAAGCCGGGTCGGCGGGGACGCGACTACCTAGCTGTTGGCGAATACGAACTCCCGGACGATGCGGAGTGCCTGAAGCGCCTTGAGGAACTGGACGTTGAGCCGCTCAACGAGCCGCTTCCCGGCACCATGCGCATCACAGGCGGTACGTGCATGGTTTACGGGTTCTCTCAGTACCGTGATCTGTTCACTCCTCGGCAGCTTCTTGCGCTGAGTACATTGGCCGCAGGTATTCGCACCGTGCACGACAAGGCCTGTGACGAGGGCATGGAGCCGGGGCGTGCAGCCGCACTGTCGACGGCATTGGCCATGGCACTGAACCGGGTCGCGGACCGACTGTCGAACCTGTGCCGCCTTGACACGAAGAATGAGGGTGGAACGAATACGTTCGCCCGCCAGGCGCTGCCGATGGTGTGGGACTTCTATGAGGCCAACCCGTTCGCCGGGGCCTCTGGGGACGTGCGTAAGTACCTCAAGGAAACCGCCGACCTCATCGAACGGCTGTCTACTCTTCCGAACGCTGCAAATGTTGTTCGTGGGTCCGCTGCCTCTCTCCCGCTGCCCAGCGACTCCCAGGACGCGGTCATCACGGACCCGCCGTACTACGACAACATCTCGTACGCGGACCTGTCTGACTTCTTTTATGTCTGGCTGAAGCGGTCTGTCGGTTTCCTGTACCCCACGGATCTCGGCGGGGAGCTGACGCCGAAGAGGAACGAGGCAGTGGTCGCTGCCTATCGCCACTCCGGCAGCAAGGATGACGCGCGTCGGCACTACGAAGACCTCATGGAGAAGGCGTTCAAGGAAGCTCATCGGGTACTCAAGCCCGGCGCACCGCTCGTCTGTGTGTACGCGCACAAGACCACCTCAGGTTGGTCCAGCCTGGTCGAGTCGCTCAAGAGCGCAGGCTTCACGATCACTGAGGCGTGGCCCCTCGACACCGAGATGCCGGAGAGGGCCGTCGGTCGCGGAACGGCCAGTCTCGCCTCGTCGATCTTCCTTGTCGCGCGTAAGCGCAGGCCCGACGCAGGTGTAGGCAGTGAAGCCGAGGTCATGGCCGAGCTCGGCCAGATCATCCTGGAGCGCCGTGCACGGCTGGAGGAGCTCGGCATCACGGGCTCGGACCTGGTCATTGCCATCGTCGGGGCTGGCCTTCGGGCCCTGACCCGGTACGAACGCGTCGAGCAGGACAATGGTGAAGTGCTGCCCGCTGAGACCTTCTTGGAGATGGTCCAGAGCCGTGTTCTGGACGCGCTCTTCGAGGGGCTTGCCGGCACGGACCCCGTTACCCGCTACTACGTGGCGGCCCAGTACTCCTACGGGTACGCGGCAGTCCCCTTCGATGAGGCCAACAACCTCGCCCGGATGACCGGCGCCAACCTCGACGGATCCGGCGGCCTCACAACAGGTCCCAATCCGCTCGTGGATAAGGTCAAATCCACCGTCGTCCTCAGAGACTTCGAAGACCGTGGCGATGACGGTCGCCTGGGACAGCCAGACACCGAAGCCAGCGGGACGATGCCGCTCTACGAGATTGAGTCATCCGCCGCGCCGCCCCTCATCGATGTCGCACATGCTGTCCTTTGGCGTGCAGAACACCGTCCGGGGGAGGTTCGCCCCTATCTGATGTCCGTGAACGTCGATGCTGTCGCGCTCCGTCAAGTCATCCAGACCCTGGCAGGTCGGGCCCTGCGTGCCAGCTCAAGCGAGACGAAGAGCCGAGAGGCCAGCGCGGCAGAGCGGCTGCTGGTGTCGTGGAGGACGATCGTTGGTGAACGGGGGCTGCTCTGAGGTGCTGGCCATCCACAACGTTGAAGTACAGGGGGTTGGAACGCTGTGAGTTCGAGCTATCGGCTGTCGCCCTGGACGCAGGTTGCACGTCCGCATGATGACGTTGCGGCAGGCGTCCTCGACATGGGGACCTACGCGGCCAACCTGGCCGGGGTCTTCAGAGGCCGACCGGGTATTGCACCCGTCTACACGGACGCCGGTAGGTTCTACCAGGCGACGTATCTCACCAAGAAAATGGGCGAGTTGCTCACGGACGTCATGGACGTCCTCGCGGGTGGAACCGGCTCCCACGTCCTTCAACTCCGCACTCCCTTCGGCGGCGGTAAGACGCACAGCCTTGTCGCCCTCCTCCACCTGGTTCGCGACCGCGCCGCCTCCGTTGCTGCATGCCCGGACTTGAAGGACATCGCTGATCCAGGCGACGTGCAGATCGCCGTGCTGTCTGGAGAGGAACTCGACCCTCTCTCACCGATGAGCGCGACAGGAGTCGAGACCCACACTCTTTGGGGAGAACTCGCAGCGCAGCTCGGACGTTACGAGCTTGTTGAACAACACGATCTAACGGGGTCGGCCCCGGGCGGGGATGTCCTCCGGCAGGTCATTGGTGACGGTCCGACCCTCATCCTCCTCGACGAAGTCTTGATCTATGTCGAGAAGGCCATGGCGCTTCAGCGGGCGGAGTCCACCGCTGGCCGTCAGGCAATGCTGTTCGTTCAGGCGCTCACGGAGGCCATCAGCGCCCAGCCTCGTGCCGCCATGGTCTACAGCCTTCAGGCCAGTGTCGGTGAGGCCGTCGGCGCTGAGGGGTTGTTGAGCGACCTGGACAAGCTCGTTGCCCGAGTTGATGCCAAGCGCGAGCCGGTGTCAGGCGACGAGGTACTCCGCGTTGTTCAGCGCCGGCTCTTTGCCGAGCTCGGCGACGAGGAGATCCACCGAGAGGTCGCACGGTCGTATTCCGACGTCCTTCGGAGGCAGCTGCTGGCCACCGCGGAAACCGGGGACGCACGCCGAGAAGCCGAGGCTGCGGCAGACTCCCTGGAGAACCGGGTACTGGCCGCGTATCCCTTGCATCCCGACCTGCTTGATCTCATGTACCACCGTTGGGGGTCTCTGCCTTCATATCAGCGAACCCGTGGCGCGTTGCAGTTCTTGGCGGCAGTCGTCCACGCCCTGTGGCAGTCGGGAGCGAAGAGTCCGCTCATTGGGCCGGGTGACGTCGACTTCACTGATGAGGCGTCTCGGGGTGCATTCTTCTCCCAGGTGGGCGAGAGGGAGCGGTACACGTCCGTGCTGTCGAGCGACGTTACCTCGGAGGGCGCGGGGTGCACGACGGTGGACCGGACGCTCGGGGCTGACAGCCCGACAATCGCACAGCTTCGGGTGGGGACGCGCGTTGCCACCGCCATCATGCTCTACAGCTTCGGGGCACGTGAGGGCGAAGACCGGGGCGTTCTCGAATCGGACCTCGTTCGAAGTGTCCTTGTTCCCGGCCTTACCCGGAACATCGTCATTTCCGCATTGCACGATCTCCGTGAGGAGGAGCTGTACCTCCACTACACGGGACGGCGCTACCGGTTCGAGCCGACTCCCAACCTGACGAAACTCGTACGGGACGAAGCCAGCAAGCTCAGCTCCAATGAGGTGCTCACCGAGGTTCGTGCGGAACTTGACAAGCAGCTGCAAGGCAATAGGGGCGTAGCTCTGTGGCCGGAGACGCCTGGCGGCATCCCTGACGAGCGTCCCCTGTTCACGGTTGCCTACCTGCATCCGGACTGGTCTGAAGACCGTGATTCGCCCGAGAAGTTCATTGAACAAGCCGGCAAGGGAAGTCCACGGCGATACCGCAACGGACTCGCCCTGGTCCTGCCGGACAAGGCCCAGTTCGACCTCGCCCGCCACGCCATACGGCTGCGATTGGCCGCCAAATCACTCCTGGACCAGCACAAGAAGTACAACTTCAGTGCCGAGCAGATCGAGGAACTTCAAGATAAGGCGGCCAACGCTCGACGCGACGGCTCTGCGGCCATCGGCGCCGCTTACAGCACCGTGGCCATCCCCACGCGATCGAGGTCAGGCGACGCGCCCTATGTGCTTGAGCCTTCAGATCTCCGCACGATGCTGGCAGCAGGCCGTGCCCTCCACGAACGTGTAGTGGAAGCCCTCAGCCAGCGCGTGTTCAGTTCTGTCACCACCGCGAAGCTCGTCGCCTTGGCGGGCCTGGGGCCGGACCGGAAGGCGGTCATCTGCGCTGACCTGGTGGACTGGTTCTACAGCTACTACGAGTTCACCAAGCTTTGGGACAAGAAGGTCATCGCCTCGGCCATCGCGAACGCAGTCAAGACCTCCGAACTTGGCTACACGGTCGGGCTTGTGCGAGAAGGGGAAGAGGTTGCTCCCCGCGATGCTCGGCAGATCCGCTTCGGGGAACGCCTCACAGTCGATGAGATCGATCTCTCAGACGATGCAGCGATCCTCTGGCATGACTACGCCCATGAGTGTCTGCAGGCGACCGTTGAGCCCGCCCCCAAGGCCCCCGAGTCCGATGAGCCATCAGCCCCCCAGCCCACGCCGGCGGCGCCGACTCCAAGTCCGCAAGGAGGCACGTCTGGCGGCGGCGCTCCCTCTGCCCCAACTCCCGGTGACAGTGTTCGAGTGGCGGACATTGAGGCGGTCCTCGATAGGTCTGGTCTCTTCAACCTGCGGCGCGCGCTTTCCTGGCTTGGGGATCAGCCGGGCCAAGTTCGCATCGAGATCAACATCCACGCGGAGGGGGAGTACGACCGGGTCTCCTTCCGGAACGGCTTGGTAGAGCCCCTAGAGGAAGCAACCGAGAATCTCGACGTCAACACGCAGTAGTGCACGCACTGTTGTCCCAGATGGATCAGCAGTGCGCGCATGGGCAGATGGTTGAGCGCCGAGTCGACGGGTCGCCGAGCTCTGGGTATCTGACCGCGGCTCGGTTGCCAGTCAAGGCGGCCAATTCGCCGCTGGTTGGAGTCGTAGGCCGCCAGGAGCGCGAAGTTCGCGAGCGCACGGTGGGGCCCGTTGCGGCGGCGGCCTGAACGTCCGATGCCAAGTCCCTTGCATCAAGGGGAAGGGCGCCGGTCGCTGGAAAATACGGGTGCGCACTGCCTGCTCGCCGATACGGTGAGTTGTTGAATTGGTGCGGGGAGAGACGATGCAGCATGATGTGAAGCCGGAGAAGGTCGTGCTCGCGGTCGCGAAGGCCATTGAGGCCAAGTTCACTCGTGGGGACTGGCTAGCACTTGCCTACGAGACGGGTTGCGCCGACCGAGTCCGGGAGCACCCCAGACTGCTGCGCAGTCTGGACTGGAATGACGAGGACTATTCGGGCCATGTGCTCGACATGGTCGAGGAAATTATCCGGCCGTCTGGCCGGACCGTCGGTGACGGTCCATACCGGATCGCTACCAGGGCCATCGATGCAGCGAACTTCGCCGTCGCTGAACGAATGCTTGGGCTCCCTGAGTGGCTCGCCCAGTACGAGCCTGTCCTCTTCAGCGACATCTATGGCAGCCAAGTGGCTGACGTAGGTGTGGATGAACTACAGGCGGCAGCCAAGGAACTCGGCCTTGCAGATGTCGACGAACATGCCGCCCGTATCCGGCGTGGCATCCGAGACGACCCAGCGCAAGCGATCGGATCAGCCAAGGAATTGCTGGAGACCGTCCTTAAGGCAGTGCTAGGTCTTCACGGCAACGGACCAGAAACGAAGAAGGAAATTCCGTACTTGCTGAAGGAGGCCAACATTGCTCTGGGCCTGGATCCGGCGGGAGCAAAGGGCAGCGAACCAGGGGCCGTACAGCGCCGCAAGGCGCTTGGCGCTCTCACGAATCTCGTGAACAGTATCGCGGAGCTACGGAACGCTGGGTTCGGGACCGGTCACGGACTAAGCCAACGTCCCACGCTGGATGTTGCGACGGCGCGGCTGGCAGTGTCCGCGGCCGTCACTGCTGCGACCTTCTACATCGAGGCCCACGCTGCGGAGCAGGCGTAGCCAGTCAGCATCGCCCCGACAGACGCCTCTTGTAGTACGACGTCGCCCTCGCTCCGCTGCACGGACGCTTCTCGTTGGGGGCTTGCAGTGGGGGCGATCACCAACTGAAAAAGCGTGCGACGTGGCCGAGTCGGTCCGCTCCTCCGGAGGCCACACACATTGGAGTGGTTGCGGCCGGTGCGATTACGCTGACCTGTCTGAGTCCGGCCGCACGCGTGTGTAAGCAGTGGCCGGCCGTGTGGGAGCGCGGGCGGGACAAGGCACGGAGGAAGAGTGCAGTTCACGGTCGTGGAGCGGGGCCAACGACAACCGAAGGGTGTACGGTCGCAGGCCCTGCTTGTCAGAGATGCATGGAACGACCACGGCTTCGTCACCATGTTCCACCTGGTGATCTACGACGAGGACGGACGCCGCCACGGGATCGGCGAGGTGAAGATCGGCGAGCTGGGGATGCACCCAGGGCGAGATCAGAGTAGCGAGGGCCCAGGCCGCGTTGCGCGCATGCCTGAGAGCTTCGAAGTACTCGGGGAGCGGCACTTTTCCTTGGGCCAAGATGACTCGTACTACGAACGCCTGCGCCAACTCGGCGACAACATTCGCGTGCTAGTCCTGACCGCGCTGAAGGACATGGCCTTCAACGAGAGCATCTTCGACCGCGTCCAGCACGAGCAAGTGACACGCGATTCACTCATGCGGTTCTTGAAACCGACCGCCGTCGAAGAACAGTTTCGCCGCATCGCGCAGGGCGGGGTTCGAGTCTCGGGATTCCAGGTGGCCTACGAGGCTCCAGTCCCCGCTGGAGGCGGGGGCAAGTCGGTGATCCTTCCGTTCGAGGTGTCTCCAAACTCGCGACCGTCCACGAACATCCATGTGCTAACCGGCCGCAACAGCGTCGGCAAGTCCTACCTCCTGAACAGCCTGACACGCTGTGTGGGCGACTATGAAGCTCCGGAGGAAGACGTCGGCCGCATCATTGAGTACAACCGAGGCACTCGCAGTTCCTTCGCGAACCTGGTCAGCGTCACCTTCAGCGCCTTCGACGAGTTCCCGCTCATCCACGACGACGATGTGGCCATCTCCTACGCCTACGTCGGGCTGAAGATCCCCACTGGCGGATCGCGTGCGCCACGGGTAAAAACATCGGGTCAGATCAAGAAGGACTTCGCGGACAGCGTGGAGGCCTGCCTGACCGGGGAGCGGGCAGATCGGTGGGCTAAAGCCCTGCGAACCTTGCAATACGCTGGCAACGGCCTCCTCGACGAGGTATGGCTGGCGGACTTCCAGGCCACCCGGAGCGCGAATGTCCGCCGGCGCAAAGCGCGGCAGTTGTTCAGTAGTCTCAGTTCGGGTCACAAGGTTGTCCTGCTGACCATGACCCGCTTGGTCGAGCACGTCACTGAGCGTTCGCTGGTGATCATCGATGAGCCGGAATCCCATCTGCACCCGCCGCTGCTGGCCGCGTTCATACGTGCTCTGTCCGACCTGCTCGCGGACCGTAACGGTCTGGCGGTTGTTGCCACGCACTCGCCCGTCGTCCTCCAAGAGGTTCCGGCGTCCTGCGTGTGGAAACTGAGGCGCCATGGCAACCAGTTGGTCGCCGACCGCCCCACCATCGAGACGTTCGGCGAGAATGTCGGCGTGCTCACTCACGAGGTGTTCGGGCTTGAAGTGACCGACTCCGGATTTCACCGTGATCTGAAGGCCGCGGTACGCCAGGGGCTCTCGTACGAGCACGTTCTTGGACGGTTCAACGGTCAGCTTGGCGGCGAGGCCAAGGCTATCGTCCGATCCCTCATCGCTGTCCGAGACTCAGACGGACCCGCGAGCTGGGAGGGTCGGATCTGATGTGGGCTTTGCCAGTCCCTGAACTCTCGGCCCGCACGGTCTACCTGACCTGTATAAGCAAGTCCCGGCCGAAGGCCAAGACGCGACTAAAGGCGCTGGAAGAGGAGGTGGTCAATGCCGCCGACCGGTTCGAAACCGCAGCCGCAGCGGCTGCCCTCCACACACTGGCGGACCTCAAGGTCAAGCCCAGTGACAAGGCCGACAGAGCCGAGCTGACCAAGAACTACACGCAGCGTATGTCCCGCAAGGGTAATCCGGGAAGGGACGAGTACGACAAGCTGAAGGCCGCAGCGCCCTTGGGGCGCTGCCCTCTGTGCGGTCACCGGGATGTAGAGACCCTCGACCATCAGCTGCCAAAGACGGCGTATCCGCTGCTGTCCGTCGTGCCGTTCAACCTGGTTCCCGCGTGTCACAAGTGCAACACGGTGAAGGGCGAGACCGCTCCGAAGAGCGCGGGTGAGCAGACACTCCACCCCTATTTCGACGACGTCGGCAAGGAGAAGTGGCTCTTCGCCCGTGTCCACGAAGTGGCCCCCGCAGCTGTCGAATTCTATGTGAATCCGCCGTCCGCGTGGGACAGCATCCTCACGACGCGGGTTCACAGGCACTTCCGTACATTCGGACTCGCGTCCCTGTACGGATCCCAGGCAGCTCGGGAAATGAGCAGCCTCCGTTACATCCTCAAACGCAAGGCCCCTTCGATGGTCGGCGATCACCTGCGGGACGAGGCCGCCGGCTTGGCCGAGGAAGATCCGAACCTGTGGCGGGCCGCCATGTACCAGGCCCTGGCTAGTAGTTCCTGGTACATCGATGGCGGCTTCGCTTTGGAGTAGCCGTCGCATCCGCAATGAAGCCAGCCCATCCGCAGACTCGCTGCCTACCTGCGGCAAGTACACGGCCGTGTCATCCGGATCGGCCGCGAGGCGTTACGGTGCATGCTCGCCCGCTGCAGCGTCACCTTCCAGCGGACCAAGACGTGGAAGGAGTCCCCGGAAAGGGACTCGGCCGCTTCCCGCCCGATCGCCGTGGCGGGCACGTCGGTGGACACCGCATCGGGCTCGACGTCCGGGCGAAGCTCGGGCATCCCGGTGGCAAAGTTGGCTATTGCCTCGTGTCGGCGACCAACTCGCCAACAATGAAGGCCCGTACGGCTTCTTCGAGGATCGTTGTGTACCGCCTGAGTTCGTGATTCTCCTGGACCAGCGGGTTGTCGCGGTCTGGGCGCGCGGCGAAGGCCTCGTCCATCTCGTGCAGGCGGGCCTCAAGTTCCGACTGCTCCGGTGTTCGTCCGGTGGCTACGGCGAGCCGGGCGGCTCGCCGGGCGGCGAACTGCGTGAGAAGTTCCCGCTGTTCTTCGGTGAGTCCTTCGTTGGCGGTGACGTTCTCGTCCTTCTCGTCCATTCCTTCATCTCCTCACTACGTTCCCGGTCCTCTGCGCGGTCCCGGGTTGGGGCCGTGGCGCCGGTGGTGGTTCTGTTCGTCCTGTGTGGTGTCGGCCCGCCGCCGGCGGACGGAGCCGTCCGCTGGCACGCCAGGTGTGACGGGGGCCAGGCCGCGACGTGCACGTTCGGCGTCTCGGTGGGCCCGGACTTCTTCCAGGCGCTGCTGGATGCGGGAGCGCTGGAAGAGCGTCATGGCCTCGTGTAGTTCCGACCACTGCTCCCGCTCTTCGGCCTCATCAGGAGTCTCTCCCAAAGGCTCGTCGGAGTCGATCTGGTGCAGCATCCGATAGGCGGCGAGAGCTGCGACGAGTTGCTGCCACTGCTCCTGCTGAGCGGTGTCCTCCGAGTCTGGCGAAGGAATCTGCTCGACCCACTCCTCAACAGGTTCCTGTCCTTCCAGGGCCCGGCGCAGGGCGAGTTCGGCAAATGCTGCGGCGGCGGCCGATACCGCCTCCCGGTCCTCAGGTTCGGACACGTGGGCGTCGAGCAGTCGGTACTGGAAGTTCTCGGCCGTGCGAGCGGCGATCCGCATCCCGCCGGACGGCTCGTCGGGCCGGTGCCGCGCGGCTGCGGATGCGCGAGCGCGGCGGCCGACCTCGGCGATGCGGTGCTGGAAGATCGACCAGGCATGGGCGTCGCGGGGATCAGCCGGCTGTTCACCAATGCCGGGAACGTCGTCTCCCAGAGCGTGGCGGATGCGCCACACGTCCGCTACCGCCGCCGTGCGCTCCCACTGTTCGCGAAGGTCGGTTCCCTTGACGGGGACCGGTCCGAGGACCCGGGTCCACGGCGGTGGGGACTCGGCCAGAGCAAGTCCCATCTGTTCCAGGCGTTCGGAGAGCACGAAGCGCCTTTCGACCAGGTGTTGACGCCAGCCTTCCGGGGTGTCCATGTCCCGTACGGCGGCGGAGGGAGCGATCCAGTCGGGGAGGTGACCGCTGTTGTCCAGGACCGGTGCCGGATGGTGCGGGAGCTCGTCGCGCAGCCGTTGTTCGGCTCGGATTTTGGCGGCGATGAGCTGGGCGCGCTTGAGTCGTTCCCGGGCCGTGTCCTGGCTCTGGAGGTTGGCCGTGCGTTCGGCGCGTGTGGCTGCCACGGGCTGGCGGGCGGTGTGGCCGGCGCCACGGCCAGGTTCGCGCTGCCAGTCTTCGCGCATCCGTTCGCGTGCGGGCATCGCCCTGCGCAGCTGCTGCTCGCGCCGCAGCAGGGCGTGTTCCGCAGCAGCGGCGCGTTCGGTTTCGTGGTCCCCTTCGTGTTCCGCGCGGCGGATGCGGGCCCGCACCTGGGCAATAGCTGCGGCGAGTTGGGCCCGGGTGAGGTGTCCGTGTGCTCGGTCGGGCCAGGCGGGGTGGGGAAGTCCGTTTGCCACGACCGGCCGGGGCTGGCTGTCGACGGCGGCGTCCGCGCGCAGCAGTTCCTCCAGGGCGGTCCGGCGGTGCTGCTCGGCGAGTTCCAGGAGGCGCTGCAGCTGTTCCGTGCTGAGCGTTTTCAGTGGGCGGCTGCCGCCCGGCTGGGCCTCCCGGCGGGCGGCTCGTTCAGCTGCCTTCTGTCCAGCTTCGACGCGGTAGTCGATGCGCCAGGCGAGCACGGCAGCCGGGTCGTCCGCGTCCGCGAAGTCCCTTTCGTCGAAGGCGACCCGGATGAGCTGGCCGAGGTCCCAGCCTTCGGCTTCGGCTGCGCGCAACGAGCGCTTGGCGACCTCCCAGGCGTCCGCGGCGATGAACATCTCAGCCTCGGGCCCAAGGACACGGCGGGTGAGGCTCTGCAGCCGCTGGCTGGTGGCGCGGGCGTAGACGTCGGTGTACTCGGCGACGAGCTGGCCGATGCTGTAGGCGCGTTCCTGTTCGGCCTCGATCATCTCGTGGGCGGAGACGGAGGCCTGGCTGCTGTGGGCCACGGTGTCCAGGACGTCGCGCATGTTCTGGGCGTCGTCGGTGACGACATAGATGTGGTTGGACTGGCTCCCCCGGGTCGCCTCGACGTACGCAGCTTCCCGCGAGGTGCGCGCGCTGATGAGGCCGTGGGCGGCTGCCACCGTGATCCCCTGGGCTCGATGTGTGGTGTATGCGTACCCGAGTTCGGCGTGCCTGCGCAGGTAGCCGCGCTGCAGAACGATCCGTCCGCCGTGGCCGGTGTGTATGACGTGAGCGTTTCCGCGCTGGTCGATCCGCTCGATCAGCCACTGGTCGCCGTTCTTGACATAGTCGCGGCCCCCGAGCAGGGAGAGTTTGCGCTGGTTCTTGCGGGTCACGATGACATCGCCGACCGCGGCTTGGAGCTCGTCGCGCAACCGCGCGGTCCGGCTCAAGTCAAGGCGGCCGGAGACGAGTTGGAAGGCCTGGGCTCGCAGGTTGAGTTCGCGGACCATCTCGGCGTCGTCGGCCATCATCAGCGCTTTCAGACCGGCCTGGACGTCGTGTTGCCACCCGGCGAAGACGGCGCTGAGCATCTCCTCGCGGCTGCCGCCCACGACCCGCCCCTGGTCGAGGTACCAGCTCCAGGCATCAGCCGGGTCGCCTTCGCGCAGGACAAGGGTTGCCTCCCCCTCGCCCTCGGTCTGGAAGCGGTGGAGTTCTTCCAGCTCCACCACGCCGACAGTGCGGGCGAGTTGGCGTAGCAGGCCTCCCGACTCGATCGAACCGAGCTGCGCGGGATCTCCGATGAGTCGGACCAGGGCGCCGGCGGACTCGGCCTCGGCCACCACGCGCGCGAGGTTTCGTGTACCGGCCATGCCCGCCTCGTCCACCACGATCACGTCCCCAGGGCGCAGCGCGTATTCCTCCGAGACGGTCTTGCGGCGCTTGCTGCTGCGGCGTTTCAACACGCGGTGGACGATGCTGCCTTCGGTCAGCTGCTCGCGCTGGGCGAGCCAGCCGTGCAGCGTGTACGCCGTGGTGCCGAGGTCGCCTTCGATGACCTTCATCGCGCGTGAGGAGGGGGCAAGAGGTATGAGCCGTCCGCCCCCGGCCGCCACTGCATCGCGGACGAGCTGGAGTGCGGTGGTCTTGCCCGCGCCGGCGGGGCCGATGCCGCCGACGACGAGGCGGTCGGAGCAGGCGAACGCCTTCGCGAGCCGACGCTGCCCGGCATCCAGCTCATGGCCCTTGAAGTGGTCGGCGACCTCCGTGAACCGGTCCCCGGCGAGCGCGGGGACCACCACGGTGCGCGCGGCGTTCAAGACGCGGTCTTCTGCGGCCAAGACCTCACGCGAGGTGTACAAGACGGACTCGCGGCGCCGGTAGATGCTCGTACCGTCTGCCCGCAGAAGAGGCGCGAACGGCCGGTGCAGGTCGGGAGGCGTGATGCTCAGCGAACCATGAGCCAGAGCGCGTTCGGTGATGCGCTCGGCGAGCCCGTCGGCCGCTGAGCTGCGACCTCGTGTGAGCCGCACGACGTGACGTCGCGACTCCGCCAGCACATGCCGCTCGCCCCACACCGCTCGCCCATCGGACACCACGGCAAGGACGTCCTCAGCGGCCTGCACCACATCGATCTCGGACAGGTCGCTGCTTCCGTCACCGGGTGCGGACGCCGCGACCTGCGCCGTACGCAGCAGCGCGTCAACCCGTTCCCGGCCGACGGCGGCGATGGCTTGCCTGCGCCATGCCACCCGCAACTGAGCCAGGGACCGCCCCTTCTTCTTGGCCGGCCTGGTCTCCAGCGTGGCCTGCTGGATGAGCGCCATCCGGGCCGCAGTCCCCGGCTCCTTGCCGTGCTCCTGACGGTAAGCCTGTAGCAGTTCCTCCAGCCGCGTGCCGATGTCCCGCGTGCGCTTCGAATGCGGCTCCAGCACCCCGCGGTCGAAACCCTTGATCCCCATGACCGGCCGCTTGCCCGGGGTGACCTCACGCTCCTCGGCCTCCAGCCCGAGCCGCGCGCACACCTTCTCGATCACGATCTGGTTGTAGAACTCGGAGGCGGCGACCCCCATCGCGTACAGCAGCTTCCCGTCGATCGAGCGCCACTTGCCGTCGGTCCCGCGGACCTTGTTCGCCACGACCAGGTGATGGTGGAGAAGGGGTTCGCCGAGCCTGTTGTCGTAGTGCTTGAAGAGGGAGGCGACGAGTCCGCCCCGCACGTCTTCCTGGGCAATGCCGTTGATGCCTGTGCGGGTGGCGAGCGCGTGCTCTTCGATCCAGCCGATCGTCTCAAGGACCGCTTCCTCGTCGCACTCCATCGTGATCCGGCAGACGTCCTCGTCGCCCTCACCGAACAGACCCTTGCCGATCTCCTCCGGAGGACGCAGGACCAGGTCGTATCCCACGACCGCCTGCTGCTTCGACGCGGTGTTCGCGCTGATGTAGCGGGCGAGTTCCTCGGCATCCTTGGGAGAGCGGCCGAAGTCCGCCCGGAAGGCGATGGCGCCGGCCTTGGCGCGCACCTTCTTACGCTCATCGGCGGTGGCCTCCGCGCCCTTGCGCGCTTCGAGGGCCTCGATCTCGTCCTGGATCTTCGCTGCGAGGGGGCCGGCGGTTTGGTCGTACCGGTAGAAGCGGCGGCCTAGCCGTGCCCGGCGGGTGGCCTCGGCGGGTGAGAGCCCTTCGGCAACGGCCGTCTTGATGATCTCGTCCGCGTTCGGGTGCAGTCCCTCGCCGTACAGGGCCTCCATCTGCTCCTCGGACACTGTCCCGGAGACGCCGAGTTCCGCGATTCCACCACCGACCCATACCCCCGGCGGATTTCCCTCCGCCGTGTAGTAATCACCCAGGTCACGGTCGGGAGAACGGCGTACATCGCCGGTGATGGTCTCGCTCGTGTAATAGCGATAGCCATCCCCAGCTGAGAGCTTGTGGATGGTCATCATGCACTCAGATTACCTTGTGTCATTGTGAATGCAAGAGCTTTGACCGTGAAGAAGGGGGGTACAGGGAAGGGGAGTTGGCGAGCGAGGAACGAGCCGAGCCGACGAGCCGACCTGCACCTTCCTTCTTCACGGACCGCGAAGCGCCCCCGGTTTTCCGCAGGTCCGCTCTCCTGAGCGGACCTGCGGAAAACCCGCAGTTCGCGTTATCCACAGGCAAGATCAAGTGATTCAGATTGCCTCTGAATGCCTCTGGCTGCGTCATTCGGAGAAGGCTCCCAATTCCCCATGTGGGAAGCGTGGATTCATCGGCCACAATGACCCAGAACCCATCGTTCAGGGGAGGCGAGTTGGATGGCTCAACGGAGTCCGCGGAAATCGGCGCGGGAGGTCGACGCCCGCGAGCGAGTGCGCGCACGCCGGGCCGCGCACTGGGAGCGAGAGCGGCGGCTGGAGGACCTGGCCACCGACTACGAACTGGCCGCGCAGGAGATCGGGGACGTCACCGAAGCAGCCGAGGAGAAGATCGCCGCGTACGCCGCCCGGCTGCGCGGTCAGGCCAGGATTGCGGAGGAGGAGCTGCGGGACCGGCAGGCCCGGAGCGTCGGACAGATGCTCCAGCTCGACGGCGTCCGTTCCGTCGCCGACCGGCTCGGCGAGTCCGTGGAGACCATCCGCAAGGTCGTCGCCGCCGAATCCGCCAGCACGCAGGAAGACCCTGCGCCGGATCAGAGCTCCGCACCGGCCGCGACTACCGCAGGCGAGACACCGACCGGCCAGCCTGTTACCGCCTCGGCCACGCACACGGGTACGCCGCATGGGCCGACGCTGTCCGGGCCGGCCGAGGAACGCGCGGCCTCGACGCGAGAGGAGAAGGGATGACACCCAACGCGGTGGCCGAACGGCCGATCGAGGACCTCAGCCCCGAGTGGATCGGTCTCCTGATGGAGGTGGAGGACGAAGGAGGAACGACGATCGGCTTCCGCCTCGGCCGCTACGAGAGGACCACGGTCGACGGCAAACCCATGTGGCGCCTCTACAGTGACCAACCCGCCTGGAGCGTCACCCTGTACGCGGGGACCAAGCTCCGCTGTGTACCCCCGGCACCCGCTCCCGGGAGCCAGACCGGCCCGTACCCGCAGCAGCCTGTACCGGCCGCCCACTCTGCACCGCAGGTACCCCAGTACCCCGTATCAGCTCCGCCGGGGCCGACTGTTCGAAGCCCGCAGTCCTGGGTGAACCAGCCGCCGCGCCAATAGGCAGCGTCGGCACAGGCAGCGAACGAACAAAGCCGCGGGCCCCCGCACCGACTCAGAGGACGTCGGTACGGGGGCCCGCGGCTACACGCTGCGACCCTGGGCGTGCATGCCCTGGTGCGTGCCCGGGCTGGCTGCCTCGGGTCAGCGGCGGACGCGCAGGGCGCCCTTGGGAGTACGGGGCATGCGAGCAACTGGGGAGGCGGTTGGGTGGGTTGCTGGTTCGGCTGGGACGGCGGGCGCCTGCTCGGGCCCTTCTGGCGCGCTGCGCCGTGTAGGAGGGTCGTCGTAGCGGGTGAGGATGCGGGCGATAGCGGCAGCCGCGTTGCGGTCCTGGGAGTGCAGGTCTCGCTCCCAGAACTCGTACGGCGTGCCGCGCCGTCGCTCGAACTCGCCCATGTATCCGAGGTCTCCCCACTCGGCACCGTCCGGGTCGTTCGACAGGCACGTCCAGCCGTAGCCGTTCAGGTTCTCCGGGTGGATCTCGGTGACGACCAGGTGGCCCCATGGCGAGTGGTAGACGACGCACGGCGCCTGTTCGGCCGGGAGGCGGGGTTCGCGGGGGGCGAGGGAGCGCAGCACGCTCGCGCCGGGGTAGAAGGGGTGGCCGCGCAGGGTGCGCTGCGACTCGAACAGCGGCATGTCGGAGAGGGGGTGGAACTTCGGGATACGCAGTCGCATGGGATGTGCTCCGTTCGGTGCGGGCCCGGGACCCGGGGCGTGCGGCCCCGGGCCGGGCGGGCATGGTCAGTAGCGGAGGGGTATCGGGGTGAGGCCGTTACGGGCGGCCAAGTCCTCGGCGGGTGTCCTGCACCGCCCCGGGGCCACACCGCGTCAACCGCGAGCGTGGCTCGGGTGGCGGAGCACGAACAGCGCCTTCGCCTGGTCGGTGGTGGAGCGAACAAGCCGGGTGAAGTTCTCCCCGCCCCACACCGTCCACCGGTCGCCGCCGATCTGCGGTGACCACGTGAGCGCGTACCGTTCACCGTCGGACGTGGTGACGTCCCACCATCCGCGCTGCGTGCGCGCCGTGACGGTGGCGCCGTCGATAGCCGGAATCTCCGGACGCGGACCGTAGCGGCGCTCTACGTACGACAGGTAGTCGGCCGTCGGCTCGATCGCGATACGCCACCGGCGCCGGGAGGCGTCCGCCCCTACCTCCGTCCACGTCCAGCCGAGCACGGGACGAAAACCTGTCTTCACCAGCGCACGGGCTGCCGCTGCCTCCGCGTCGTCCTGGCGGACGTCGTGGCGGATGTCCAGCCGGATTACGTGCGCCGTGGCGCACAAAGTGCCGGACTCGTCGAGCAGCCACACCACCGTTTCCCGGGTGCCCCGGTTCCGTACCAACTCCGCTGTCACCGGCCGCGTGCGCTCCTCCGCCCGCCGGTCGCGCTCCAGTGCCTCAGCCTCCGTCCACTCCCGCCGGCCGGTGTCGTCCGTGGCGGGTTGGTGAGCCGCGGGGTGTTCGTCCTGCGTGGTCATGTCGTGGTGTTCCTCTCCGTGGGGTTGGGGCCGTGCTCCGGATGGGGTGGCCCGGTGCTCCCCAGCCCGACTCGATCGGGCCGCACACCGTCTGTGGTGGGGGCTGCGGTGCCTAGAAGGGGGGTTCGTCATGGCGGCGGGCACGGGCGGTGTGAAGCCGGTTGTTCGCCTCGGCCAACCTCTCGCCGTCCGCAACCTCGAACGCGCTCCGGTCGACGGTGTGACCGCACCCCCACGCCGTGCACACGTAGACCGGGCCTGTGCTCGCGTACAGGCCGAGCACGGGCGTGTAACCGCCGTAGTGGCACTCGGAGCAGATGTGCGGCGTGAACACCTCATGCCCGATGAACAGCTCTCCCGTGTGGCGCTGTTCAGCGATCCGGGCCCGCGCCCGGCCGCGCTGGATGCATGCCTTGTCCTCACACGCCCGGCTGCCGATGATCCCGTCGGTGGAACCGTCGTACAGGGCCACGGTGCCGGTGTCCTCGCACGAGCCGCAGAACGGGGTGCCCTCCGTGGCGTGTTCGAGCATCGCGAGCGCCACCCAGTCAGCCGGTGAGAATTCGAGGTAGCGCACCAGGGCGCCCAGGGTGCCCGGCTCGACACCTTCGGGCCGTCCGTGGCACGTGTGGCGGCGGGCCTTGTGATCGGTGACGACGTACCAGCGGATCCGGTCGCGCACCGGAAGGCCGTTGCCCTCCAGCCGGTGACCGGTCTCGATGAACAGGGACTGTCCGGCGGTCTGGCCGTCCACGCCCTCACGAGCCTTTCCGGCCGAGTGGGGGCCGTCGAGTCCGAGGACGTCACCGGCCGCGTTGAATGCGTGCACGGTGTAGCCGTTGGGCTTGGTGTTGCTGGTCATCGTGCGGATTCCTCTCACTTGGGGGACTGTCCGGTCGGTCTCCGGGCGGGTGGTGAGACCGGGTGCGGCGGCCGTGCCCCGGCCGGTTTCGTGGCCGGGGCACGGCCGCGCAGGGCGGGTCAGTCGCTCTTGCGGAGTTCGCGGATGGTGTCGGCGACGCGGGCGGCGATGTCCCCGAGACTGTCGCTGGACCACACGTCGGCGACGTCGGTGCGGCGTGCCTCGGGCAGGGTCTCGACGTAGAGGACACCGCTGTCGGAAACGGCGAGGGTGTAGCCGCCGCTCTCGCCGTCTGCCTGGAGGTAACCGCGCACGCCCCACGAACCGGAGTCTGCAAACCACTCGTCGCCGAGGAGATCGGCGGCGGCGCGGCCGATGTCGGAGACGGCGAACGCGTATTCGGTGCCGGGCTCGGGGCGGTAGTGGCCTGCTTCGTCGCGCGAGAGGGTGACGACGTACGCCTTCTCGTACGCCACGATGGCGTCCAGCGCGACACGGCTCGCGAACCGGCGGTACCGGCGGCGACGGGCGACCTCGGCGAAGCACACGGCCACGATGGCCTCGTGAACCTGCTTGGCGGTGTCGGCCCAGACCGCGACGTGGTTGCGGTTCGCCGCGTACTCCCGCATCACGGTGAGGCGCATCGCGAGCAGAGGGGCCACCCGCCTGGGGAAGGCGGAGTAACCGCCGAACGCGGCACGCGCCTCGATGGCGTGCGGGGCGGTGGTGATACGCATGATGGAGTCCTTTCGAAGCAGGCCGGTTACTCCCCGGCCCGAAGCAGTGGGGCGCGTGACGGACGCTCTGAAGAGCGAAAGAGGGGGGAAGGGCGCCGGGCGCGCGGCGTTCCGGCCGGCTCGTGCGTCGACGACGTTCACGAGCGAGCTCGCGCGAGGGGGCAGCCGCGCATCCCGGCGATTCGAGGGATCCCGGCTCGCTGGCCGGGCGCCGCTCAGTCCATGCTCAGCGGCTTGTGCGGCTCGTTCCGCTCCCAGTCCTCCGTGACGTCACGGCCGTCGCGCATGACGTTGATCGACATGCCGTACGGGTGGATCACACCCTCGCGGGCCGTCTCCTCGCCGTACTTCTCGACGTCACGCTTGACGGCGGCGGTCAGCGCCTCGTAGGCGTCGTGGTAGTCGTCGAACGGCTCAATGTCGCCGTTCTCGCACACCAACAGGAACTCGGTCTGCTCGGCGTCTTCGGTGTCCTCGGCCAAGGTGATCTCCTCGGTGATCGTGGGTTCCGGGGGCCTTGCCCTGCCCCCTCTCGACATAGGTAAATCTATCTTTCTTGGGTGGGGTGGTCAACGCGAAAACCCGGCCCAACAGGGGTCATTCTCTGCGGATTTCGACCCGGGGGAGCAGTGCCGTTGGGGTGTGCGGAAGCTCGTGTTGCCGCACACGGCTACGGCGCGGAGCCGCCCCCAGTCCGGTGCCGGTGGATGCCCCCCTCCCATCCCGGCAAAGAAAAAACGGGGCCCGAACGGGAGGGGTGCAAGGACGCGGCGAAGCCCGTCCTTGCACCCCTCCCGCCGAGGGCCCCACACTCGATCGCCGGGATGCGAAAGCGAGAATGCCGACTGCGGCCTGTCTGATCGAGGACGCGGTGGTCGGCGGGGTCAAGCGGGAGGGGCGAGGAACTCGGCGATGGCCGTTTCGCTGTAGTACGGCGTATCGGCCACCGTGATGACGGGGGCGGGGGCGCTCTTGCGTTTGAGGAGGGTCTTCACCCTCTCGCGGCGCTGCTCGGGCGTGAGCGCGGCGGGCGCCGTGGGCAGCCGTTCGGCGATCTGGCTGCGAGAGATCAGGCCGCGCTCGGGGAGAACCTTCTCAGCGGCCTGCCGCAGGTAACGGGCCGCGACGTCGGCGCTCACCCCGAGTTCCTCGGCCAGGGTACGGCTGGTCAGGGACTCGCCGTCGTCGAGCGCTGTGTTCAGGCGCGTGACGACCTCCTTGCGGCGGGTGTCTTTGGTGCCGGACTCGGCCGCGATCTCGGCGGGCCGGGGGCCGGTGTATCCCGGACGGGTGGTGTCGTACCAGAGGAACCAGGCGGAGACCTCTCCGGCGTCACACATGTGGTCGAACTCGTCGCGCGGTGGAAACGGGCGCTCGGGGTGCTCTCGGTAGTCGGCGGCGAGCACCCGCACGGCGGTCGGCGTCACGCCGCGAAGACGTGCCATGTCAACCCAGCGCCATCGTTCCCCGGGTGTGTGCGGCATGCGCTGGGGTTCCGCGGCGAGCCGGGGACCGGGGCTCACTTCCGGCGCCCGCTCGTCGGCGCCGAAGAGCTGCTTGCGCACCCACTGCGCGCCCTCGTCAAAGGGGAAGAGCTGGACTCGCCGCGCACCAGTCCGGGCGGTGTCAGCGAACTTCGGGTCGGCATCCAGCCAGTTCCGGACCGTCTTCTCGGCGACGCCGGCGAGGTGCGCGAAGTCCTTGCGCGTGAGTTCCGGCGCCTCGCGCCGCAGCTGCGCGAGGCGCTGCTCGAACTGTTCTCTGGTCGTGGTCATCGTGGCTCATCCTGTCTCATGCAAGGCCCTACACTGTCGGATACCTCAGGGGTGGTGCCTTGGTGCTGCGCTTGTGGGTTCCAGGGGCCGGCGGCTTTGCCCAAGTCAGCACACTTCGGTGGTGCTGGTACGGACTTCGTCCGTGTCGTCGGCCCCGCTTTCGCCTCCGGGGGCCTCGGCGGTTGTCTGGCGCGAGGCGAACCAGTCGGCGACGGCCTTCGCGCACGCGGCGGCGTGGGCCGTGAGGTCCCCTCCGGGCTGTGCCTCATAGACCATCTCGATGTCGCAGTAGTCCGAGCCGTCGTAACCCTCATACGCCCTGGCGTACAAGCCGCCCGAGTACTGGGCAACCGGGCCGCTGACGTAGCCGGGGGCGCAGAGAATGATGTGCTCGCTGTCCAGTGCCTTGTCCTGGGAAAGATGCGGCGGGTGGGCGACGACGAAGCCCTCTCCGAGATCCACGAACCCAGGGACTTCAAGGACGGCCAGGGCGTGCAGCAGCACGGCGGCGACGGGAATGGCGGCAAGGTTGTTCATGGGAGGCATGCCTTTCGAAGTGGTAGGGATTGCGTGCCGAGAGGGAAGGCAGCTGTCACGCCGTCCGGCTTGACCGGTCGGGAACGGTCAGCGGGGTCCGGTGTCAGCGGGGCTGAGGACGCCGATGCTGATCGCGAGAGCCTCCACGTCGGCGTCCGTAGAGGGACCGGCCTTGGCTGGGGGCCTGGGCCGGGAGGCGACCAGGCGCAACCCGGCCGGGGCGACCAGATGAATGGCCTGGCGTGCTGCCCGCTCGAAGTCCGCGTCCGAGTCGGCTGGAGTGCTCGCGGTGATGGTCATGGGAAGAGTCCGCTCGGGGCCGTTCCTGGTGGGCGGGATGTTTCGCCCGCCCACCAGGAACGGCGTGGGTTCCGGGATCCGCCGTTCGGCTTGCCCTGCCGGACGGTGGACGAGAAGGCTTCGGTCAGCGCAGGGAGGAATCGCTCCAGGCGCTTCCGGGGCGCTCCGGGCGGGGCCGGAGGAGCTCGTTGCGTCGCTCGGCGTAGGCGGCGACGTCCTCGGTGTGCAGGACCGTACGGTCGAGCTGGTTCTCCTGTACGTGCCACATGCCGTCACCTTCGTCGCCGTGCGGCCGGAAGCCAACGATGAGCTTCTGCTCTTCCAGGGTGGCCAGGACGATGCGCGCCTCCTGTTCGGCGCGCGGGAGCTCCTCGAACTTCAGCTGGTTCCAGTCGGCCACGAAGAAGCGCACTCCGTTGGCGAAGACGTCGTTGGAGCTGAGGTTCAGCCGCTCGGCGCACAGCAGCAGATCGGCCAGAAGACGGGCAGTCACCTCGCTCACGCCGGAGGGCGACAGGGCCGCGAGTTCCTCTTCGTGGACGAACCTGTCGAAGTCGAACTTCTCGAATTCTCCGCGCAGTTCCCAGATGCGGCGCTGGAGAAGGTCGAAGGTGTTGGGGTTGCGGCGGGCCCAGTAGTGCAGGACGTCGCTGAACAGGGTGGTGATGACGGTTTCCGCCTCGCTGCGGAACACTGGGCTGGTGCGGAGCACGTCCCACTCGGCGTTCCACTGGTCTTGGCCGTAGGCCAGGACGGCGCGCAGGCCGCGGGCGGCGGGGTCCTGATGGAAGATGGCGCTGACGGCACAGGTGTCGAGGTATTCCCACACGGCGGCCTCGCCGCGGTGGGTGCGGGTCTTGATACGGGACCTGGTGTCCATGATCGGTTGCCTTTCGAGTGCGGCCGGACGGCAGTCCGCCGGCTGGAGGATGTGGTGGGCTGAGACCGGGACGCAGGTCTCCGCGCCCCGGAGCCATGACGTGGTCCAACTGCGGTGCGCGGCTTGCCCTGCCGCGCACCGGAGGGGGCTGGGGCAGGGCCGTCAGCCGACGATGTCGGCCAGCGAGGCGAGGAGGCGTTGCAGCGTCTGCCGCTGGTCCTCGTCCTCCGTGGCCTCCAGTTCCTCGGCCAGCGGGCCGAGGAACTGTCGCAGCGTGCGCCGCAGGCCATCGGCTCCGACGGCTTCCTTCACGTACATGAAGAGGTCGGCGCAGATGTCTCCGGCCAGCTCGGGGGCGCGTGAGGCGTTGAACGTCGCCCAGCCGTCGGGCGCGTCGGCCCACCCCGGCGCGATGACGTTGCCCGTGCCGTCGATCTTGGTGCCGTCCTCGCCGACCCAGCGGAGCGTGTAGGCGAGCAGGGCGCGTCCGCGCTCCTCCGCCGTCGACCTGATCAGGTCGGAGTAGTCGGTGGGTGCCTCGATCGGGAGAGGTCCCGTGAAGTCCATGGCTGGTGGCCTTTCGCGATGGTGGGTCCGATGCCGGTGCTTGGGTGTGTCTTGTCAGGCACCGGCCGGGAGTCGGGGCGCTCGCCCGTCACCGATTGACGGCCGGGAAAGTTTGCCCCCTTTCGACATAGGTAAATCTATGTTTCTGCGGAGGTGTGGTCAATGGTGTTTCGGCTCGCTGGGCCCCGGGTTTGCGGGCGGCGCCGATGCCGGGCGGCCGACACGGTCCCGTTGGCTCTGGGCGCAGTCTCGCTGTGGCCGGGTTGTTGATGCAGGTCCGGTCAGCTCCGCGCCAATTCGAGGATCCGCTTCAGGGTGAGGTTTTTCTTGAACGGCTTGCCCATGTGCTCCTCGGCTCCCGCGTATTCGTCGAAGATGTCACCGTTGACCCGCGCGGACTCGATCAGGTCCTGACGGCTCGCCAACGGGCAGGCCCGGCAGCTGAGCCGCCCCACCCGTTCGTAGGCAGGGTGACAGGGGATGCCGTGGTCAACGTGGACCTTCCAGACCTCATCGACCTTGAGATGATGGATCGGCAGCCAGGTCGTGACCTCGCGCAGCGTCTTCGCGGTCATCCGATGCTGCTCGATGACCGGCTTCGCCGCGCGGGCCCGGGATTCCTCGGCCCGCATGCCCATCGCGTACCCGGCCCGAATCGGGCGGCCGAGTCGCATATCGGCGGCGAGTTCGTCGACGAAGACCCGCCCGACGGCGGTCTTCGTGTCGCTCGTACAGAATCGCGCAAAATGACCGGGCCAGTTCCCGTGGTCCATGATCCGGTCCCACAGGGACGGCCATCGCTGGCTGCGGCGGACGGCAAACGGCACGTCGTACAGGGCGGCATGGTCGCGGGCCACCTCAAGGGCGCCCGGCCACTCGATCAGGTGTCCGTTCGGCGTACGGCCGAGGTCGCAGTGGAGCACCTTGACTTTGTGCAGTTGGCCCGCCTGGTCGGCCTGTGTGCACACCGTGTGCACGAGGACGCCGCTGTCCTTCCCGCCGCTGTCGCCGACGACCACGACGTCGTGCCGGTCCCAGTCGAACTCGGCCGGCTCTGCGGGTGATGCCTCGGCCGGCGGGGTGAACAGTTCGAGCTGTGCACATCCGCTGCCGCACGGCCGGGTGGGCGTGAGGGGCTGTGTCACCTGAGGTCTCCCAAGGGTGAAGGGGTTCGGTAGAGAGCCCCGGCATGGGTGGAGCGATGTCTCGCCGCATGCCGGGGGTGAGAGGGGAACTGCACGGATGCCCCTGGCCAGTACGCCGGGCCAGGGGCATCCGGCTCGGGTCAGCGCGGCGGGATCTGGCCCGCGTACGCGGTGATGACTGCGTGCGCCGCCGCTTCGCTGAGGCGCAGAATCTCCAGGTTGCACACGGCGGTCATGTCCGGGCCGGACAGTTCCACGAGGGCGATCCCCTCCACCTGCCAGCGCCCGGACAACTCCGAGCTGTAGACCGGCGTGTCGGACGCCTCCTCGTCGTAACCCGGCATCGGGCGGCTGTCGGCCACGCCGAGCAGACCTGCGGTCTGTGCATCCAGCCACTGGGCGGCGTCGCCCTTGAAGTCGCTCGGGTCGTGGAAGGCGGCCAACTCGCTGTCCCGGGCGCTGCTGACGGCGGCGAGGACGATAGGCACCATGGAGAGCGGCAGGAGCGTGAATCGGAGGTTGTGCCCGTTGCGGTAGTAGGTGTTCGACCACCTGACGGAGGTGGCGGCGTGGGTGAACGTGACGTCCAACCACGGCGACTCAGTGGGGCGGCAACGGGTCACCTGGGGGTGGATGCCCCGGGTGAGCAGGAGCCGGATCGCCATGTGGGCGGTGCGGGTGTGCTGGACGGTGCGGGCAGTACGAGCGATGCGTTCGCGGGCGTCGTGCTGGGGGTCCGGGAAGACCATGCGGTGCTCCTTCGGCTTGTGGGCGCCGGGCCCGGTTTGCCCTCCGGGCCCGGCTGAAAGGGGAGGTGGGGCCGCCGCTGGGGCGGCCCCACGGGTATTTACAGAACGGCGGCCACGCGCACGCCGAAGAACTGAGCGACGTTGCAGCTCACCGCGTTTCCCGCCTGGACCGTCCGGGCGGCTTCGCTGGGGCCCGTGACGATGTAGTCACGCGGGAACCTTTGGGCGTTCATCTGCTCGCGCCACTTCAGCATCCGGAAGTAGCAGTCCTCGACCGTTGCGGCCTGCCGCAGCAAACCGGCCGAGTCGTGCGTGGAGAGGGTGTGCAGCGGCTCGGACGTCGGCTTGGCCTTCGCACCCTTGCGGTACGGGATGACCAGCCCATGGTGGTTGCCACCTGCCACGACCGAGGCCAGCGGCCGGTCGATCTTCCGCGCCTTGCCGTGGTTGCGGAGCTCGATGACGAACGGCGGAGCCGCGAGATCCGGTGACGCCGTGGCGTACGGGGAGACCCCGGGCGGAAGGAGCAGGCCTTCCCCGATCTTCGCGCACCGGGACGGCAGTGGGGCCAAGTCCGGCCGGAACGCGCGGCCATCGTGACCGCTGTGGTTCACGGTCACCAGCGAGGGGCTCGCGGGGAACATCTCCAGCCCCGCCTCAATGCGAGCAATGGTGCTCTCTGCCAGCGGATCAAGCCCGTGCTCGTGACGGTCGGCGATCCGAACGCCCTGGTCCTCCCAGTTGATGACGGAGGACGCGGGCTGAACGTACGGCTCGACGATCCCGTGACCGCAGGGGCACGTGTAGTCGTACTGCACGCCGTACTTGCCGACTCCGCTCCGCCGGGGCTTCTGGCCCTTGCGGGGCTTACGGGGCTTGCGCCAGGTCTGCACCGCCTGCACGTCCTCGTCGCAGACCTCGCAGAACGCCAGCGGCGTGGGCTTTACATCCGGGAGACGGATTCCGACCTTGGTGAAAACGATGTACAGCCGATCGCGCCACTGCGGAGCGGGAATATTGAACTCGTCCCCGATGTGCGCCGACGAGACACAGACGATCTGGTAGTTGTAGCCGAGCTGGACCATTCCGGCCAGCCACCAGTCAAACAATTCCCAGTCGGTCGCGAACTCGATGACGTTCTCGACCAATACAGCCTTGTAGCGATGGATGGTCACGGCGCGGATGACTTCGAAAGCCGTGGCCCGGGTCCGCTGGAATGCCTTGTCCGGAAGCGCCTTCCACTCTTCGTCATCCACTTGGCCCTTGGTCCGGGGCCGTCCCCCGGCGGGACTTATCTCCGTACAGATGGGGCTCGCCCAAAGGATGTCTGTCCTCGGGAGACGCCTCATGTCGTAATACTCCATCTCGGCACAGAGATGCTCGGCGTCGGGATGATTGGCGCAGTGTGTATCCACCGCGACTTGCCAATGATTGGCGGCGAGTTTGAGTTCGAGTCCTGCATTGACCAGGCCAGTACTAGAACCGCCCGCGCCCGCGTACATATCCGTGAAGGTGATACTCAAGTGCTCTTCCTGTTTACGGGTTCCTGAGCGCTTCGGGCCCGGTTTGCCCTCCGGACCCGAAGCGGGGAAAAGACTGCGGGGCGGCTACTCGCCGTAGATGTGGGACGTGAGCCAGACTGCGGTTTCGATGACGTTCTCGACCGTGACCACCTGGAGGCGGCTGGTCTGCGCTTCGCGGATCAGGTCCCAGGTGGAGGAGGTGCCGAGTTCGACTGCCAGACGACGGGCGATGCGGGAACGGGGGTCCTCGGCCCGCGCGGAGTTGCGCAGGCCCGATGTGCTCCTGGTCGGCGGGCAGGGCGGGGACGCCCACAGCAACGGCATCGGCCGGTGGTGGTCGGGGAGTTCGAGCGGCTCGGGGTCGCTGGAGTAGCGGGCGAGCGCCAGAGGCCAGTGGTTGTGTGCCGGGGGAATGCGGTCGGCCATGTGTCCATCCGTGGTTGTGGGTTCATGGGCGCCGGGCCCGGTTGCCCTCCGGGCCCGGCAGGTTGGGGGCGCGTCGGCTGCTAGCCGCCGTAGGTCTCGATGACCCGCTTCTCGACGGTGAGAAGGCGGCAGAGGCGGGTCACGACCTCGGCCGGGACCTCGATGGTGGCGCCGTTGTGGCCGTCGGCGTCCATGACGGTCAGGAGGGCCCCACCCGGAACCGAGTAGCGGGTGCGGCGCAGTTCGGACAGGTCGGAGATCAGGCCGTAGAGCTTGTCCGGGCCGTCCGGCTCCTCGCTGTCGACCGGGGCGCCGAGCGGGTGGTGGCTGCCGTAGCGGGTGGCTGTCGCCTGGAGGTAACGCTGGATCGCGCCGACCATCCGGAGGAGCTCGGAGCCGTGGTAGATGACCCCGATGTGCTCGTCGGGACCCTCGTGTTGCACGTGCCAGTTCTTGACCTGGTCGGCCCGGCTGGGCAGGCCCTCGTCACCCCCGATGGTCAGGTAGGTGGAGTCCGGGAGCCGGACGTGGATGAGGTGGCCGACTCCCTGGACGGGAACGATGTCAGCGGTGACGTTGTGTTCGCGCAGGGTGGCGAGGACGGGCGCGTACTGCGGGCCGATCTCGTCGGTCGAGTAGGCCATCGTGATCGCCCAGTGCACGAGCGGCTTCGGGTCGCTGGGCCAGGGGAGTTCACCGTGCGCGATGCTCGCGCCTTGCGGTGACCGGCGCTGCCAGAGCAGAACGAGAGGAGAGGTGGGCTGGGGCTGGTGCCCGGGCCACACCGTCACCTGGTCTCCGGAGCTGGGCAGGGTGAACGCGACGGACTTGCCGTAGATGTGGTTCGACTCGACCTGCGCGCCTTCACGGATGGCAATGGCGAGGTCGGTCATGGAAATGGGAATCTCGGGGTTGGTCACCTGAGTGACTCCATTCAGCTGTGTGGGTTCCTGGGGGCTTTGCCCTGCCCCCTCTGGAATTCCGATTCTTGATGTCACGTCAATGTTCTGCGGATTCTAATGAAGCGCTCTGTGGAGTTTTAAAGGATCGAGGACCGTGTCGGTCTATTCACTGTCGATGTTCCTGGTGGGCGGCTTTTCGCTTTTCATTTCCGCCCCCCTTCGACATAGGTAAATCTACGTTCATTTGGGGGCTGGGTCAACCTCGCAATCCGGTTTCGGATGGGAGATTGGAAGTATTTCGGAGTGCCAGTCACATCGCCGCGACAGATTTTAAGCGTGCGAAGCCTGCGGTCGGCTGCCGGGCGGTGCCGAACGCGGCGCGGTGCCGTGGAGTGGCCCCCTCCCCCTTCCCGGCAAAAAGAAAAAGGGGCCCGAACGGGAGGGGTGCAAGAACGCGGCGAAGCTCGTTCTTGCACCCCTCCCGCCGAGGGCCCCACACTCGGAAAGCCGGGAAGAGGAGAAGTTCTGGCTCTCCCTGACGCCAAGCGGTGGATCGGGGGGAAGGGTGTCTGCGCGATCAGACGGGGAGTAGAAGCTGTCGGCAGGTCTCCCGCCACACCTCCTCGAAGTTCTTCCTCTGCTTCGCGATCACACCGCTGGGTGCGACGACATGGAACTCCTCCACAGCGGGAAAGCGTGCGCCGCGCGAAAGCGTCTGGCTGCGCACGTGGCCGAGCGGGTGCTGAAAGTCTTCCTCGACGTGCTCGCCGGCCTCCTCAGCGCGACGGCGCATCAGGCGGGTGACCTGCGCTCGGGTTCCGGTGATCACGACCTTGACAGACCGGCTCGCCTGCCCCTTGCGGGAAGAGTCCCGGCATGCGGGCTGAGGTCCGCGGCAGACGGGTCCGTGCCACTGTGCGCATGGGGGTGTCCGCTCGCCCGTGTCCGGGTCGATGCAGCCGGGCCACGGGGAGCGGCAAGAGTCGCCGTGCCGTTGCTTGCAGCTGCTGGTGCGGGCCGGAGGGAACACGCGGCGTATTCGGTACAGCGCCCACTCCGAGGAGGCAAGGCGGTCCTCCAGCGCCCGCAGCGCCGCGGTGTTGCCGTCCTCGGCGACACGCGTGTACAGCGTCTCCTTCGGGTAGAATGAGCCGTTCTCGTTCAGCGCCATCGACGTGTACTCCAGGGCCAGCACCTCGACAGCCTGCTCAAGGTGGTCTCGCAAGCGCGCCATATGCGCGGGCCGGGCAGAACAGGAACCTGAGTAAACACAGAACGTGCAGTAGGACTTGGGCCACAGGAAGCCGAATTCGGCGAACAACCGGGCCTCCACGATGTCGCGGTCCCAGCTCTTCTCAATGAGCGGATATTCCACGGCACAGATGGTCCGACGCGCCTTGAGGTTTTCCTCCTGCTGGCATCCGTCGTACGTACGGGCACGCTTTTGTTCACGGGCGTGGTAGCCGACGACTTTTCGGAACGGCCTGTCGGGGAACTCGGCCAGCCCCCACTGGTCCAGCGGCCAGCCCTTGTATTTCAGCGAGCACGAATTCCCGCCCGCGGCCTGGACGACCGTGCCGTTCAGAGAGAGTTCGTCCATGAGGGTCCAGCGGCCTCGTGGAATGAAGCGCTGTGGACTACGGGAGTCGGCAAGGATTTCCCAGCCGTCCGCTTCGTACGGGCCGCACCGAGCGACCTGAATGTACCTGACCCGGTGGCGACGGAGAAGGGGGAAGATATGGTCCTCGACGAGCCTGACAGTGTCCCTCCACTCCGAACCGACCGTCGCCGTGATCACAATCAGGTCGGAGAGGTCCGGCTCCAGGCCGTAGCCGGCCGGGTCGCGCAGCATTTCTATCAAGACGAGCGTCGAATCCGCCCCCAGGCCGTACGAAAGCACGGTCATCGGCTTCACGCTGACCGCGGCGGGGAGCTGCTCCTGCCAAAGATCGAGTTGTATTTGCGGGCTGTTGGCACCCATGTGTGGACCTCTTGCCGATGGTGGGTTCCAGGGGGCCTTGCCCTGCCCCCTGCTGCGACGTAGGTGAATCTGTGCTCTGCCGAGCGCGGCCCCAGCGAGGTCGGCGTGCATCTCCGCGGGATGGGGCCGAACTGCCGCCCGAGGAAGCGCTGTTGCGTACGGGAGGCGCCGCCCGCGCGGGAGGCGGGCGGCGTCGTGGAGACCCGGCGACGTCGGAACGGGGCCGCTGAGATCTTCCCGGCCTACCGATGGCCGTCAGGAATGCGAAGCTCAGGCCGTCGGCGGGTGATCCGCGAGTCGTACGCTGCGGATCGTGATGCCGTTCCAGGCGTCGGCGTTGTCGCGGGACTTGAGGTCAGCCAGCAACCGCTTCGCAGCGACCGTACGGGCGTCCGCCTCGGTCGGAGCATCCTCGGCGGCTATCTGGTATTCCCACACGCTGTCGTCCCCGCCGTCTTCGGGGTGCTGGAGCTCGACCACCCACGTGCCGGTGGAGGAGAACACGACTCCTCCGTCGAGTGTGATCCGAACGGGTACGGCCCCGGGCCAGATCCGGGCGCCGCTCGCGGTGAGCCAGTCCAGCTCGACGACTACTTGCGCGACGCGGGCTTCGTCGATGTAGAAGGAGCAAGTTCCCCCTGCGATGGTGACGGAGGGGTGGCAGGGAGTCTCCGGGTCGCTGTAGTCCGCGCCGGAGAAGTGTGCTCCCCGGTTCAGCTCCTGGTAGAGCGCGGTGCCTTGTGTCTCGTTGTCTTCGAGCGTGGACAGGTAGTGGCGGATGACCTCGGCGACTTTCCGGGCGAGGTCCTCGCCGTTGCTCTGGGCGGGATGTCCGGTGAACCGGGCGATCTCGCCCGCCAAGGCAGCTTCCAGGACGAGGTGATGGAGATCGTCGACGTGGAGGGTGAACTCGTCGGTCTCGGGTGCGGTCAGGCTGCCGCGAACCTCCCAGGGGGAGCGTTCGGCCTTCCAGTCGCTGCCGAGAATCCCGGCGGCGAGCTGCGCGATGGCTGCGGGAGTATGCAAGGTCTGTCTGGTTCCTTCATCTCAGGCGGGAACGCGGGGTGAGAAGGTGCCGTCGGCACACGCGTCTCGCAGGCGGTAGAAGCCGACGGCCAGGCTCCACAGCCGGGGGCAGGGTGAGGTCGACAACCCTGGCCCCCGACAGAAGCGGTGGATCAGAAGAAGAGGAACTTGTCGGGCTCCTCGATGGCGAGCCGGAGCATCTCGGCGTCCGGTCCCCCCTTCGCCATGATCAGCATTCCGGCGAAGCGGCCCGTCTGCTCCTTCGTCAGCGGGCTCTCACCGTGCGCGGTGAGGAACTCGTCGACCGCGTCCAGCACGTCGTCGGGGTGGGTGAACACTTCGACCAGCCCGAGCAGTCCGGCCGGCTCGTCGGCCTTCCACAGCTGCGCGCGGAAGCGGCGCAAGGCCGGGTCGAAGATCGCCTGGAGCCGTGTGGTGTCGTTGAGCTGGAGCGGCTTCGTGAAGTCGTTCAGGTCCATCGGATCTCCTGATCCTGAGTGGGTTCCGGGGGCTTTGCCCTGCCCCGTGTTGACATAGGTAAATCTATCTTTGTTAGGTGGGGTGGTCAATGCAAAAAGGGGCCTCTGGGCTGGCCAAATGCAGGTTTTGGCGGGGTTGTCTGAGGCTGGTGTGCCCCGAGTGCTGTGGCCGGGTGGCGGGCTTTGCCCCGGGGGATGCGTTGCCGTGGAGATCGGCCCCCGGCCCCTCCCGGCGAAGAGAGATTTGGGAGGCCGTCGAACGGAGTGCAGGGGAGGCGGACGGTTTTTCTCCGTGACGCAGGAGCGGAGAAAAACCGGGCGGCCGACCTTGCGCGGAGTTCGCCGCGGCCTCCCATACTCGATAGCCGGGAGGGACACCACCCGCACCCGGCCGAGTACATCAACCCCGGAACCCCACCCGGCCTGTGCGAAACGGCGCGGCGACCGACATTGCTTTCCGACTGCTGCCCGGGGATGGCGGAGTCCGCCCAGGCATTGAACGGGCTGGCAGCTCATGTGCGGCGAAACGGCGCCCCCGAGGCGGAGATGAGTAGGGGGCGTGGCGGGACCAGCAGGCCTGACCGGCTGCCGCTTCTTCGGCGCCCAACCGTTGACCGCCGCGGCTCCAGTTTCAGCCGGTGGCGGTCTCCGCGGTCGATGCTGCGCCGGGGCCGACGACCTTGCTGAGAATCAGGTCCCGGGCAGGGGGCGGCGCGAACCCGGGGATCTTGAGGAGATGCCACTGGCAGCCGGGGAGCAGGCTGTCGAGCGTCGCAAGTGCCTGGCACTGGAACAGCCACATCAGTGCCGAGGACGCACCCCGCGACGGTGTCCAGCGGGGTTCGCGCAGGGTCGCGATGACGGCAAGCCCTGACATCAACTGCCGCCCGTGCAGCCACTCCTCGACAGCTGCGCCGAGCTGCCCAGCCTTCAACTCACCCTCGACGCGCCGACACAGATCCAGTGCCCACTCCCGCACCTGGACGGCCGTGCGCCAGCCGGCGGCGAGGTCCTCCAGCGGAGCCGTGTCGGCCAGCACGCGCAGAACATCACGGGGGTCGCCGTCGGGGAGGAAGGCCAAGGAGCCGTCCTCCGCGAGGATGCTGGCAGCGGCCTCCGGAACGTCGGCCTGGGTGGTCTCAACGTGGGAGGCCATCGGATGTGCTGCCATGGCGGGGCTCATGGCGCGCAGCATGGCGCCGATGTCCTGGAGGGGGACGGAGCCGCCGATGGCCGCGGTCACGGCGGTCAGCGTGGCGTCCGTAGGGGTGAGCGGATGCGGCTCGGGGTTCTGGTCCAGTTCCAGCAGTTCGGGCGGGAGTTGGCCGAGGGCGCGGTTGATGCGCTCGTCAATACGGCGGACGCGGGCCGGGACGAGCGTGAGGACCTGGCCACGGTCGGCGAGCCGTTGGGAAATCTGGTCCAGCCGCTCATCCGGGTCACGGCCGTCGGCTGAGGTGTCGTCCTCGCCGGGAAGGGGGTCCGTGTCCACGGCGGCACGGAAGGCTGCGCGGACCGTTGCCTCTGGAACCGGGAGACCCTCGGCGAACAGAAGAAGCGCCAGGTCCGCAGGCCGCTTGCCCCGTCCGGCGAGGCGTGCGAGGGCGACGACCAGATCGAAGCTCTCGGGCGGTGGTGCAGATGTGCTGCCCCGGCCCCGGCCGAGGCCTCCGCCAGGGATATTCCCCGGCAGGAGCCCGGCCCGCCGCCAACCGGCCAGCTGCTTGACGGTGACGGACAAGTCGTGACGCGCCGCGTGATCGATGAGGCGCTGGTCGGCAGCACTGGGCACTTTGCTGAAAGCCACAAAAGGACGCTACCGGAACACACCGGGAGAGCGGACGCCTTTAGGCGTCGTTGTCTTTCCGAACCTGAAAGCGGCGTTTTAGCTGGTCAGGCATAGGGCCGGTGATTCCGTGGGAGTGGTGGCGTGTCGTGTCGTTG